>JAISDB010000037.1 GCA_031265155.1 Prevotellaceae bacterium
ACCGAACAGAGAAGTTAAGCCCGATAGCGCCGATGGTACTGCGGAAGTGGGAGAGTAGGTTGCCGCCTAATTTGAGCCTCAAAGTAAAAAACATACTTTGAGGCTTTTTTATTTGAAACTGGATTATTAATCTGAATTTTAGGCTAAATACAATTTTAAAATCTTGTTATAGAGAAATGTATCAAATCACAACAAAAACATCATAGAGGTTTTATCAATGAATGTACTAACGGACATTTGAAAGTGTTTTAAAACTGCTTTCTATTGATATACAAATCCTAACGGATTATTCTTATACAAAACTCAAGTAAATAGTCGTCCCTTAAAAAGGGGATAAATCATTTATTAACAAATAATTTGTTCTCTTTTTAAGGAGCAACTAAATATAAGCTCTATTAAATAATTCGATAATTCAATTTTTATCGGTAAGAAAGTTTATCATCTTTTTTATAGCGCGAGTACATACGGGACAAAATGGAGCATAATCGCGCATCATGCAGTGCGCCTTTGGACGGTAAATGCCTTTTGCCAAATATCCGCCGCCTTCAAAAACGCCTAACCTGTCGGCATTTTCATCATTATCAGCAGTCGGAACAGGCGTACCAGCCGGCAACAAATCTTTCCATTTGCTGTCGAAATCGGTTAACGTTGTTATATTCGGCTCCCAAGGCTCAAGTTTGAGATTATAAAATTCATCATCATAGGCAACTTCCGAAGTGAAGTATTCGTCGGCAAGACCTGCAAAACTGTGTCCGAATTCGTGTACAAAAACAACGGCTGTACGCGCATTATCAGCTGTTCCCATCGCGTAAAGATTATACATTCCTCCGCCGCCGTAAATATCGGTATTTACCAGTATAAAAACGGCATCGCATGGAACATTCCAAACGGCGTCGCGAACAGGCTTCATATCCTGCGCAGTCAGATAGCGCTCGATTCCGAAAGTGTAAAATCCCGAATTTAATGCTGTCTGTTTAAAAATGCCTTTTCCCGAAATGTCCATTCCCGATTCCTCCGACACCAGCTCTACCGCCCAAATGTTGAAATCGCTGCGGTGATTATCATAAGGCGGCGTTTTGAATAATATTTCATTAAACCGATTGACATCATTCAAAAACTTTTCCTGCTCGGCGGCAGTATAGCCTTCTCCTATAAAAACCAGGTCAACCTTGTCGGATATATTGCCGTTATACGTGACTTCATGTACTTTATTTTCTTTCAAACGATCGCGATTAATAAAAATGCTGTTGGGGTCAACATCAATTTTCAACAGCGAATGGAACTGCATGTCGTCATTGCTGCGACCGAGAATATCGACGATTATGTTTTGCCTGGGATAAGGAAAAGATATGCTGTTTGTCCATGCCTGTGTTTCGGTTTTTGCCTGTTCGGTTGAGCGCCATTCCTCAAAAAGAGTATTGAACCCGCGCGAGTATATCATATTTCCGCTGCTTTTATCGTACACCTTTACGTAATATCCGCCATAGTTGAATTTGTCAATCAGGTTATTGACAGGTCCGCCCCATACGGGTTCTTCGCGTATCTGCTGCAGGGCAACGGTTTGGTGTTCATAATTTCCGACAAGCGCAAAATCAACGCGCATGCTTTTGCTTTCAAAATATTTGTCGAAATCCGACTGTCCGTAACCTGCCAAAGTTGTTAAACACAATAAAACCGAAGTAAAAATCTGCCTTTTCATCTGTCATGATTTTTAATTAAATTATACTTTTTATAAATATGCGATACTATAAAATTTGCAGTATTGAGAAATATCTCATTATGCGACAGCAAATTTATATAAAAACTTTGAATTCCGCTTCAAAACGATGAAAAATATTCGCATTGCAGTGTCAATTATTGCAACCGAACGAAAAATAAAACCTGCATCAATAATAATTGACAGTATTTTAATGCTATTGACTTTATTAAGAAGGAAAAATGGCAAAATTGTTTTATTGAACAATGTTTGATCTTTTCCTGTGCTTAAATATTTTTATGAAATTTATTAATAATGATGTCAATGATTGATACGAATAGGCGTTATCATTTGTATTTTGTCAATACCAGCGCTGTTCTGCTTGGCAGGTAAAGCTTCAGCATGTCTGTTCCGTTTTCCCGTCTGGTTGCGTGAATAACATTATCGTCATTGCGCCTGAAACCGTAATATTTTTCGCTGTCGCTGTCTAAAATTACCTTATATTTTCCCTTGTCCATCTCAAATCCGTAATCGGTATATGATTGCGCAGGACTAAAGTTAAACGCAAAAAGTAATTCATTGCGTTCGAAAATAAGAACCTGATCGCTGTTGTTGCACACAAATTGCTGTGGCCTTTTTGAAAATATATTATGCGTTTTCACAAGCTTTATCATATCTTCATCAAAATTACGCAGGTATTGATATTTCAACAGCTCGTCATCTACAAGATGCCACTGGCGCCGTGCATAATAATAGCTGAAATTATTTCCCTGTCGCGGAAAATCAATCCATTCGGGATGTCCGAATTCATTTCCCATAAAAGTAAGATATCCTCCGCCGGCAAGAGAAATGGTTATGAGGCGTATCATTTTATGCAGGGCTATTCCTCTGTCGATAACAATATTCGGCGTAAATATGCTCATATACGAATACATTTCCTTGTCAACCAGCCTGAACATTATTGTCTTGTCGCCAACCATTGCCTGATCATGACATTCGGCATAACTTACCGTATTTTCTTCCATACGTTTGTCGGACATGCGAAAAAACATATCGCCTACAATCCAGTCTTCGTCATGACGTTCGCTGATTGTTTTCGACCAGAAATCGGCAACTCCCATCGACATTCTGAAGTCAAAGCCTATGCCGCCAAGCTGTTGCGATATTGCCATTCCGGGCATTCCGCTTACATCTTCGGCTATCGTTAAGGCTTTAGGATTCAGCGAATGTATTAACTTGTTTGCGAGGTACAAATATGTAATTGCATCTTCATCCTGATTTCCATCGAAATACAGTCTGTAATCGCCAAAGTCAACGCCCAAGCCGTGATGCGTGTAAATCATGCTCGTAACGCCGTCGAAACGAAAGCCGTCAAATTTATATTCTTCGAGCCAGTACTTACAGTTGGAAAGCAGAAAATGAATTACTTCGTTTTTAGCATAGTCAAAGCAGCGCGAATCCCAAACAGGATGATTTCCACGCTCACCCTTGTGAAAGTACTGATATTCGGTGCCATCAAAGCGGCTCAAACCTTCATTTTCGTTTTTTACCGAATGAGAATGAACAATATCAAGCACAACGGCAATTCCTTCGCCGTGAGCTGCATCAATAAGCTGCTTTAATTCGTCTGGAGTTCCGAATCGCGACGAAGGAGCAAAAAAGTTGGATACCTGATAACCAAACGAACCGTAATAAGGATGTTCCTGAATTGCCATGAGTTGAATAATATTGTAACCAAGCCGTTTTACTCTTGGCAAAACACTGTTTCGAAATTCGTTATATGTTGATATTTTCTGCTCTTCGCTGCTCATGCCTATATGAACTTCATAAATCAGCGGATTTTTTATGGCTTCCGGAGCTTTATTGTTAAATTTATATTTTGATCCGGTATGCCAAACCTGGGCTGTTGCAATATGTGTTTTTTCATCGAAAACAACGCGCTGCGAATATGACGGAATACGCTCGCCCGAGCCGCCGTTCCATTCAATGTAAAATTTGTACAGGTCAAGATGACTGAATAAAGAATTTACAAAAACGCCTTCCCATATTCCATTTCCCGTGTGTTTAAGCCGGTATTTCTGCTGCGGCTTCCAGTTTGAAAATTCGCCGATCAGGTATACATTCGTTGCATTGGGCGCCCATTCTCGAATAATCCAGTTATTGTTTACATTATGCAGTCCGAAATAAAGATAACCGTTTGCAAAATCAGAAAGCGACATTCCATTTGTAATATCTTTTTCTTTTTTCTGCATTTCTTCGAAGCGGCGATTAATAGTCCGCTCGAAAGGAATTAAAAAAGGATCTATTTCTGTTAATTGCGAAACTTTCATACAATATATTTGGCACAAAAGTAATAAAAATAAAGTTATATATCAAATCATATTAAAAATTAACAATAAAATATTGATAATTAACAATATAACTTGTTATAAAATGCAATAAAAATAACATAACAGGCAATTTTAAACATCAGTGGAATATCGGTAGGAAATTGCCGCCCCGTAAAGCATTTTGTTGCATTCAAACTTAATTTCTATTATTTTCAATTCGACTATAAACTAACAATTTAAAAGCAAAATAAAGGGTTGTGTACCCTTTATTTTTTCAAATGACATTTGCACAAAGTATCTATTTTGGGTAATAGGCTTTTGTGCAAAATTGTCATAACAACATCACCTATGTAAAACCGGTACAAAGGTAATTGTTTTTTTTTATTTGTCAATACTTTTAGACAAAAAAAATCAAAAAAAAGGTTAAATATATAGGTTTTTACGAATATATTCTGTTTTAATCATAAATTCATAAAAATATAGGGGGTGAAAATAACAATTTTTAGTTAATATTTTAATTATTGCCGTCAATACCTTGTATATATTAGAAAAAATTGTAAGTAAAATCATAAAATATTTTTCAGCTCTATAAGTGAATTTATCAAAAACGTAGGTTTTTCGGGTGGTTCGGGCGCATCTTTCGGTTTAAAATAAATTTGGTCTATTCCGATGTTTTTCGCTCCTGAAATATCGCTTGCAAAATCATCGCCCACAATTATCGCTTCTTTTTTCGACGAATGCAACGAACTTATCACATATTGAAAAAATTTAATGTGTGGTTTGTTGTAGCCGATATTTTCGCAAGTAAAGATTTTTGTAAAGTATTTTTTTATATCCGTTACTTCCAGCTTCCTGAACTGAATTTCATTAAAGCCGTTTGTTACAACGTGCAGTTGATAATTTTTATTCAGCAGATATGACAGTACTTCGTGTACATTCGGAAAAAGCGTTGTGCGGTTTGGACTTTCTTCGACAAATTTTTCGCCGAATTTTATTCCCAGTTTCTTATCATCAATTCCAAAATCTTTGAAAGCCAAATAAAATCGCGTGTTGTGCAATGTTTCCCTTGTAACTGTACCGAGCGCATAATCTTTCCACAGGCGTACATTGTGCATTTTGTATGTTCGGTACCATTCGTCGAAATCGGCAATATTTTTGTCAAGTCCGCAATTATAAAAAATTTCCCTTATGGTTTCGCGCGCATCGGTATCAAAATCCCAAAGCGTACGGTCTAAATCGAAAAGGATATGCTTATATTTCATAATTGAAAATAATTTTTTCGATAAAAATTACGATTGTATTTAACTTATTCATGTACAAATCGCAATGTTATTTCAACTATTTCCGATTGGCTTCCGATTCTCAGTTTCGGACCCCAGCCGCCTGCGCCCGATGTGATGTAATAATGAGTGTCTTCTTTTTTCAAATATCCGTGCTGTTTTTCATATATTGATTTTGTTATTAGCGTAAACGGGAATATTTGTCCTCCATGAGTGTGTCCGGAAAGCTGCAAATCTACTCCGTTTTCCTGCGCCTGACCGAGATTGAACGGTTGATGGTCAAGCAAAATTACAGGTTTTTCCCTGTCGATATTTTTTAAAAGTTCATCAAGTTTTTTACGGCTTTTGATTGTTCTGTCGTTGCGTCCTGCAATGTAAATATCATTATCAAGCAAAACCAGACTGTCCTGCAACATTATTATTCCGGACGACTTCAAATAATTTACAGTATTTTCCATATCGCCGTAACATTCGTGATTTCCTATAACGCCGTAAACACCGAGCGGCGCCTGCAGCTGCAAAAATTCCTCCTTCATATTTTGTTTTATAAGCGGCTGTGAATGATTATCCGCAATATCGCCTGCAAGTAAAATTATATCGGGATTTCGCGAATTTATCAAATCAACAATCCTTTTCAGGTGTTTTTTATTAATCGAATATCCCAAATGCAAATCGCTTGCTGCAACAATTTTCAGAGTTTCGATTTTCGCTTTTTTGTTGATATTCACATCAATCTTTTCGATTTTTATGTCGGTAAAATTGTATCGTCCCCAAATTAATATCAATACAACCAGCGCAAGAACCGAAAATATTATTATCCGTTTCGCCTCAATCTGATGCGGATTGAACGGCAAAAAATTAAAATACCTGTTTAAAATGCCTGTCAGTCCAACAAACAGCATGATAAGCATAAAATAAACACAGGCAATTATCCACGTTACCGAATAATTATTTATGACAACATTCGTTTGCAATGACAAGTGTTCTCTGAAAAAAACGCCTGTCGAAAAAATTGCGACAACTGTCAAAAAAAACAGATTATAAGTCAGTTTTACCCAGAATATATCGGGCAAAACGTTTCTTATTTTGAAGTAGGCAAAAGCGCTGAAAATGATGAATATTGCTATAATAATCAATCTGAACATGTTTTTCATTATTAAAATTACACTTAATATTATTTTACTTTATACGTATATAAATATAATGACATTCGCAGCAGGTAAATATTTTAAAGTCAATCACATTTCCCATTATTTTTTTGCAACCAGATTCAATTTCCCTGCTTCTTCCTGCATGAAAATGTAAGCTTCTATGTAATCATTTTTTATAATTCCGTCAAGTATGGCATCTTTTATTGCGGTTTTAATGATTCCGACTTCGCGGCAAGGGTGAAGTCCGTAAGTTTTCATAATGAGTTCGCCTGATATTGGCGGCTGGAAATTCCTGATTTTGTCTTTTTCTTCGATTTCTTTGAGTTTGGTACGCACAAGTTGAAAGTTTGCAAGATGGCGCTTTTGAGTCTGTTCGTTTTTGGAGGTTATATCTGCTTCACAAAGCAGCATCAGGTCGTCAATATCGTCGCCGGCATCAAAAAGCAGTCGGCGTATAGCCGAATCGGTAACTTCTTCGAGCGACAGAACTATGGGACGCAAATGCAATGAAACCAGCTTTTGAACATACCGCATTTTTTCGTTCAGCGGCAGCCTGAGTCGGGAAAATACCGAAGGAATCATTTTGCCTCCCAGATATTCGTGTCCGTGAAAAGTCCAGCCGTGTTGAGGATCGTAACGTTTTGTTGCATATTTTGCAATATCGTGTAGCAGCGCAGCCCATCGCAGCCAGATATTGGTTGTAGTTTTGCTGATATTGTCAACAACTTCGAGCGAATGTAGAAAATTATCCTTATGATGTTTCCCGTCAACGGTTTGAACGCCTTTAAGGTCGGTAAGCTGAGGCAATATCATGCTGAGAAGTCCTGCCTGATCGAGCAATTTAAATCCTGTTGACGGTTTCGGCGTCTTTAATATTTTATTCAACTCGTAGGTTATCCGTTCCATCGACACAATTTTAAGCCGCTGCTTATTGTTTTGTATAGCTTCAAAAATATTGTCGTCAATCGTAAATTGCAATTGCGCTGCAAACCGGATTGCCCGCATCATTCGCAGCGGATCGTCGGAAAAAGTTGTATTCGGGTCAAGAGGCGTGCGTATAATTTTATCGTTTAAATCCTGTATTCCGCCAAACGGGTCGATGAGCATCCCGAAGTCTTCTTCGTTCAAACTTAAAGCCAAAGTATTGATTGTGAAATCGCGGCGCTTTTGATCGTCTTCAATAGTTCCTTTTTCTACAAACGGTTTGCGCGAATTACTGTCGTATGATTCTTTGCGCGCGCTTACAAATTCAATATCTGCGCCATCATAATGAAACATCGCTGTTCCGAAATTTTTAAAAACGGAAACTTTTTTGCATCCCGCTTTTGTTGCCGCGCATCTGGCAATGTCAATACCATCGCCTTCAACAACAATATCAATATCTGTGGATGGTCGCTGCAAAAAATAGTCGCGAACAAATCCGCCTATGACAAAAACACGTTGCTGCCCGTCTTTTGCAACTTCGGCAATTATCTTGAATATCTCTCTATTCAACGGATTTTCACGCTCGACCATAGTTATTTATTTTTAATATCAGTAAAAAATCAAATTATTTGATAATAATTTCGCACAAAAGTAGTAATTTTGTTCAAAATTAAAATCCTTACAGCAATGAAAATTAAAAAAACCAATGTAGCGCTTCCCGCAATTCACGAGATGGGAAGAAAAATACAGCAATTAAGCGCGGAAACAGGACTGGAATATCTGTTCTTGCAGCGCGGAATCAATTCGGTTGTGAATATAGACCTCAGCGAGGTTGTAAAAAATATTGACTTCAACAGTAAAGAAATACAGACATATCCGCCAAGTCAGGGTCGCGCCGAATTGCGCGAAGCCATCAACAATGAATATTTTGACGGAAAAACCGATATTTCATGTATTTCGATTTGCGGCGGCGGAATGCCCGGTATCGACAATGCCTTTCAAATTGCGGATGTACGCAAAATCTATCTCCCTGTGTATCATTGGGGAAATTATCATAATGCGATGAAAATCCGTAAAATTGAATACGATGAATACGATTCATTCGAAAATCTGAAAAAAATAATTCCCGAACTCAAAGACTGTGCGGTATTACTGGGCGATCCGGGAAATCCTTTCGGAAACAAATACGATGATGCCGAAATATTTGAACTGATAAAAAAGCTTGACGACAACGGAACCGTTGTTTTTTACGACAGTCCGTACAGGCGTGTTTTTTGCGGTAAAGCCGATAATTTTTATCAACGCCTTCTGGAAATGGATAACCTTGTAATTCTCGACAGTTTCAGCAAGTCGCTCGGACTTAGCGGACAGCGCTTGGGATTTGTTCACTGCAAAAATGCGGAATTTAATCACGAAATGGCTGTACGCCTTGCTTTTGCAACAAATGGAACAAATGCGTTTGCTCAAATTCTTGTAGAAAAACTGTTTACAACAGAAGAAGGCAAAAAGGCAGTAAGCGATTTCAAAGCGACAACTGTAGCAGAAATAACAAAAAACATAAAATATCTTAAAGAGTCGGGACTTATTGCAAATGAGTTTTATAATGAATCTGTTCCGACAGGAATTTTTGCAATTATAAATGCAAGCGAAGACAAACTGCTCGAAAACAGAATAGGAAGCGTGTCGCTTTCAAAATTTACACTGTCGCGCAAAGAGGAAGCGGCAAAATATTCGCGCGTCTGCGTTTCCATAGAACATAAAAAGCTGGTGGAATTTTTTGAAAGAATGATGGATAAAAAATAGCATTTCAGATGAATATATGAAGTTCTGTTCAGCTTGGCGTCTTTCTCTGCGTTGCAGGTAAAAGCAAGGCTCTGCCTTGCGTAATATAAGAAGGTAAGATAAAAAGAAAAGATTAAATCGACCCGGTCGCCAAAGCAAAATAAAATGGAAATGCCAAATCGACCCGGTCGCCGAAGCAAAATAAAACGGAAATGCCAAATCGACCCGATCGCCAAAGCAAAATAAAACGGAAATGCCAAATCGACCCGGTCGCCGAAGCAAAATAAAACGGAAATGCCAAATCGACCCGATCGCCAAAGCAAAATAAAACGGAAATGCCAAATCGACCCG
>JAISDB010000168.1 GCA_031265155.1 Prevotellaceae bacterium
CAATATGCCATCAACAGGGGATTGAAACAGATAGGAAATATTGTCGGCGCTGATGATTTGGAATTTTACGCTGCACGGCACACATGGGCAACAATAGCGAGCAACAGTGCGGGAGTAGACAAATACACAATACATACTGCTCTTAATCATGTTATACAGGAAATGAAAGTAACCGAAATGTATATTAAAAAAGACTGGCAGGTTATAGACAAAGCCAACAGAACCGTTTTGGATTACGTAAAACTTGTTAACATTCCGACGCAAAAGTAAACAAAAAATGCGTTTTTGAGGGCTTTGCTATTTAATATTATTTAACGAAAATAATTGATAAAATACTTGCAAAGTAGTAACAAATATGTTACCTTTGTATTGTCAAATTAAATGTTCTTTTATATGAAGTTTTCTGAATTTTATCGTCTGCTTGAAGCGGACGGGTGGTACGTAAAAACCACAAAGAAGCACAAAAAGTACGTGCATCCAACGAAGCCGGGATTTATTCCGGTAGGTAAACACAAAAGCCAAGAAATTCCAACAGGAACATTGGCGAGTATGAAAAAAAGGGCGGGGATTAAATAAAAATCCCCTCCCATTTATGACAGTAAAAAGTAAAGATATGAAAAAAACAAAATTACGTGCAATTATAGAAAAAGGCAAAGACGGACTTTATTCTATTTATGTTCCTGATATTTCAGGACTGTTCGGAACAGGCGAAACAGAAGCAGAAGCCAAAGAAAATTTGAACGAGGCTATTGATATGGCTTTGGAATATATCGAAGAAACAGAGCAAACAGCCGATTATGCCATATTACAGGGAAATTATGAAATTGAATATGTGTATGATTTATCGGGATTTTTCAAGACGTTTGATTTTTTCGATGTCAGTTCGTTTGCCAAGCGTATAGGCGTTAATCCGTCGCTTATGCGAAGATATAAATCAGGCATAACAAAAGCCTCTCAAACACAAAAAGCGAAAATTGCCGAAGGTATTCATGCCGTTGCACAACAATTAAGCGGAGCGCAATTTTGATAAAAGAACTTTATTTGACAACGCTACGTTTGCCCCTGCTTAACTGTGGGGGCTTTTATTTTAAATGCCTTTTGAATATTATTAAAAAAACTTCCTATCTTTGCAAAAAATATTAACAGTAAAAAATACAAATTATGAAAAAACTATTTTACTTAATAACCTTTGCCCTGCTTGTGGCGTGTTGCAGCAAAGACGATGTTAGCATAAACACAAACCCAAAAGCTATTGTCGGTAATTGGAAATCTACTTATTATTATGTTCAGACTGACCCGTCCGGAACATTAGAAGAAACTTTTACGGGCTTTGATTTTACAAACTATGATAAATATATTTACCAAGATTGGTTAATGGCTAATTATCTTACATTTTTAACAGATACCGATTGTAGTATGATTCTTTGGAATGAAGCCAGCCCTGAAAAAAAATATATATATTCTTATGAAGTAAATAATGGCGTAATAAGGGGTACACACATTTGTGAAGGTAATTATTCATTTCGTGATGCCCACTGGGGTATTGTTAATAATAAATTAATTCTTGCTTATTATAATAAAACAAGTGCCTCTTATCATGTTTATGTAAGATTGTGAATTGCTTAAAAGATAAAAGAGTTAAAGGGCTATAAAAATAGCCCTTTTTTGTTTATATTCATTTGTCGTTTGCGTATCTAAAAAAACCATAGATAATCCTTTATAATGCTTTACTGTAAAGGACTGTCTATGGTTTTTTAATTTATCATTGCAACTATCACTTATACAACTTATTCGGTAGCCTTTTATGCAGCAATTCCTGAATGTTATCGGGTGTGTCCGGGTGCGCAATACACTTAACTGTCTGTTCGCTGTTTTCAATGCCGCCCTCAATAGCAATCGGAAATCCTTTGAGTATTAAATTATTATACTCAAAAGTGAAATACCCGCAAGGAGTGTCGCCTAATATTTCTGCCAAATCACGACCAACCAAAGCATCAAATTCAAACAGTATCGGCTTAAAAAACGGTTCTGCATTGGCAACCGACAAATCTGCTTTTTCAACTACGTGTCCAAATTCCGTATCGGTATATTCAAGTGCGCTCATGGTTTCGGTACTCGAAGTATATCGCAATATCTTTGCGTGCTTATCCAATAGAGAAGCAAAAAACCGCGCATGGTTCATTAACATTGCCTTTGGACTTAAAAGAATATTGAAATAACCGCCTCCTTCCAATCCCTGAATATTGGTTATGCGGTCGCCCTTTATTGCCTGCCATTGTATTGTTTCAAGTATCGTACATAATATTGTGCCTGTACTTACGGCACTGCCAACACTTACATTAAGCGAAGCAATCACTCCCGACCATTCGGCATATACGGGAAAATCAAAGACGGGTGTAATATTATTGATTTTTATTCTCATAAGTTCATATCCTCTTTGCACGCTTTGTCCAACTGAAACGGAAATTGAGCTTACCGACCGGGGCAATGCAATAGAATTATTATATATAACATTGTGCGGAATTTGAAACTGTTTTTTAAATGCAAGTATCCAAAATATATCGTTATCGCTTTTGCTGTCCTTTTTATCGGAGTTTACATAAGCATAATACAGCAGATGAACCCCCGTATAATCAGCTCGGTATTTGCTTACAAGTTCCATTTTTTGAGCAGGAATATCAATATCGTTGTTAAACTCCAATGTATTCGCAAATTCCTGACGTCCGAGCGGATAGTCGTATTCCTGCTTTTCGTAACCAACTTGAATATTATTTTTGAACCAGTCAAGTTCGGGCATTAGCGCCTGTAAATTCTTGACTTTTCCCAAATTCAAAATTTCATTGTTTCTGTCGAAAATATCTGTTTTACGGACAATGTCATACTTGCTTTCGTTATTATTCAACTTTTCCCCTGTGCTGTAAAGATAGTTCAGGTTTTTAAGAAATTCATTGAAATTTGTTTTAATTAATGCTCCCTGTGGCTGTTCGTCGCTTGCCTGTATGCCGCGTATGGCATCGGCAGAAGTGATAAATAATTGCATATTGCTTTGCTCCATCTCCTGCAAAAATGGGATTTCAAAGGTTGCGCCTGAATAAATTTTGTCTAAAAGTTTTTGCCCGAAGGTTTGAGCTTTGTAGGCTTTGAAACTGAATGAACCTGTACCTACATTGCTGTAAAACTCAATACTGAAATTATCAGAAGGGATAAAGTTATAATGTTTTTCTTTATCGTCATCTGATATGGGATTGGGAATATAATGTCCGTTTTTTACATGAAATTCTGCCTGTAATCTGTATTCACGATATTTATTATTAAATATCTCCAAAGGAAATGGCAAATCAAATTCTATTTTTCCTTTACGCTCATCTGATGAAACGTAATCCAATTCGGTAATATAAAATTCTTTCAATAAAAAAAATACATCTTCTCTCCAAATAACTGACGTTGACTCGTCGGGGTCTCTTTTTGATAAATATATTTTAACCGATGTTTTATCGTCAATATCTTTTGTATAGATATTTAATGCGCCTGATATTTTTGAAGGTATAGTTGGCGGCAACAGCGAAATTGCATCTTCCAATGTCGTTAAACATGCCGAATAAAATGGAAATCCTTGTATCTTTTTCTGCGATTGAGCTATTATATTTTTACCTTCAATAAAAGAATTTGGATTTAAATCAACATTAAACATCATTCTTAATTTCCACAAAGCCTCGGGGCTGCTTTCATCAGGAATTGCTCGCGATTCCCAACAGTCATCTACTGTATATCTTATCTGATTATAAAGCTGCATCCCGTCGGGTATGTAAATATTAACAGCATCGGGGTCATCAATCCAGTCGCCATAACTGTTAACTGTAAGTGGAATATCATAATTGGTCTTGCCATCTTTGGTTACGGACTTTTTGACGCCCGCCTCCAGAACCCCGCACTGTACAAAGTCCCTTTCATTGATAAACTCGGTTGTAAAATCAAGTTTGCCGTGAAAATTGTCTTTGAAAGTCCAATTATTCTGTCTTAACTGCACCGTAAATTCAATGTTTGCAGATATGCCGCTTTGGTCAATGCACTGCCTTATGAAATCGGCATCTTCCTTTACAAACTGCAATTCTTTTGTTTCGTGCTTGTAGTTGTAACCGAAGTTATCGAAACTGAACGACCAGCTTCCCGACTGGTCGCGCCAGCCTACCGGCATCTGCTTACAAATGTGTTCAGTGCCGTTGTACCTTAAAATTACCCGAACCGGGTCGGGCTGTCTTTTGTTTGCCATAATTTTATTTTTATTTAATCGTTTATAATAATTCGTTTTTCTCAATAAAAAAAGCGGTAAACCTGAATATTGGATTACCGCTTTGATTATATATCCTCAAATTCGAGGCAATTAAAATTTATTGTTCGTGTTTAATATTTGCTAAATCAATTATTAATCAATAGTTTATTGCCATAAATTTTCTTTTTCCCAGTTTTTAGGAAATCCCATCTCCTTTTCTTGCATCGCAGGACAAGTTTTCATTAGAGAAATAAGATTGTTTTTGAAACTATGACCAGGACTTATAATGTTCAATACATACAAAATGCAACAAAGGTAAGCATATGTTTTATTACTGTGAATTTGTTTATTATCCACAAACTCATACAATACTTTACGAGGTAGTGTTATTTTCGGCA
>JAISDB010000022.1 GCA_031265155.1 Prevotellaceae bacterium
TCTACGCGAGGATCTGTTAAGGACGAAAAATAATTAATAGGACTTTCCATAAGCAGTTTTGGGGGGAAAGATACAACTTCTCTGCAAATTAGCAATAAAAATTAGATGCGTTTGCCATGGATTATTTTACCTGATATTTCTTTGATACAAAAAAAATGTATAATTTTGACCTTTTAAAACAGTAAAAATTATTCGTTATGCTTAAAATTAAGAATTTTCTAACCGTACTTATGCTGCTGAATATTTATGCCTGCAGCCAAAAATCAAAAGAACCCGAATTTAATGAATATGTGGAAGCATTCACTTCGGGGGTAGTTTCTATTGAGTCGACAGTAAAAGTGTCGCTTTCACAGCCTGTTGACGATTTTTCGCTTGATGACGGCAATTCAGTAAAAGACCTGTTCAAAATCAAGCCGCAAATCAAAGGAACTGTCAGGTTACATGATGATAACAGTACGGTTGAGTTTATTCCCGATAACGATTTAAGCCCCAATACCGAATATACAGTTACTTTTCAGGTATCAAAGGTAATAAAAGCGGCAAAAGGCGATAAAAAGACTTTTGAATTTTCGTTTACAACAGTAAAACCATCGTTTACATACGCCTCAAGCATTGACATGTCAACTCCAAACGATTATGACCTGTATGCAATTACGGGAGTTATCCGTACGGCAGATAAAACACACAGCGATAACGTTGAAAAAATGTTAAGCATAAAAGCAAAGGAAAAATACAGCCTGTCATGGCAACACGAAAGCAATAAACATACGTTCAAAATAGACAGTATACATGCCCGGGAAAAAGATTCTTATGTTTATATCGAAGTAAACGGGAAAAGCATGGACAGCGATAAAAAAGTTAATGATACAGTAAAGATACCGAATACAAGCGATTTTGTACTTCTTAATATCGAAGTCGTGCAAAGCGGCGAAAATCCCGAAATTACCTGTACATTCTCGCATCCCATTGACACCAGACAGTCAATAAAAGGATTAATAACCATTGCCGACTGCAATGATTTAACATACAGAATAAATTCAAACAAAATTTACGTTTATCCGAAATGTAATATGGCAGGAAGCCGAAATATGACCGTTCACAAGGGAATAAGCAACAGCAAAGGATTGAAGATAACAGAAGACTATATCGAAGAAATTGAATTTCAATCGTTGAAACCGGAGATAAAACTTTTGAGCAAAGGCGGAATTTTACCAAATTCGAACGGACTTATAGTGCCGTTTCAAACGGTAATGATAAAAGCGGTAAACGTAAAAATAATAAAAGTTTACGAAAACAATATAATGCAGTTTCTGCAGGTCAACAACATCACCGGCTCGCGCGAAATGAAACGCGCAGGACGGCTGATTGCGATGAAAACAATAAAATTGAGCGATGAAGATTCAAGAATATTAAGAAAATGGAATACATATTCTCTTGATTTGGCAAATATTATTGCACCCGAACCGGGAGCCATATACCGAGTTGAAATAAGTTTTACGCGCTCACAAAGCTTATATGAATGTGCAGACAATAACGATGTTGAAGAAACCGACTTTGAATCTCAATTTGAAAATGGACTGAACGTATATGACAATGCCAACAACTATAGCTATTACTATGATGATTACGATTATGACTATGATTACGATTATGACTATTATACCGATCCCTGTTCCAATTCTTATTATAATCGCAGTTATTCATGTAATGTTTTGGCATCCGACATTGGCGTCATTGCAAAAATTGACAATATGAAAACGGTAAAAGCGGCTGTTTCCAATCTTGTTACGGCAAAGCCGATGAACGATGTTGCAGTTGAAATTTACAATTATCAACAACAGCTGATCGGTAAAGGCAAAACATCTTCGGAAGGACTGGCTGAAATTACCTGCGCAAACGGCAAGCCTTATTTGCTTATTGCCAAACACAGGGAACAGCGTTCTTACCTGCATCTCGATGATGCATCATCGCTGAATATGAGCAGTTTTGACGTTTCAGGCGCAGTTGTTGAAAAAGGATTGAAAGGCTACATTTACGGCGAACGCGGAATTTGGCGTCCGGGCGATACTTTGTTTTTGAATTTTATCCTGAACGACCCCAATAACACTATTCCCGATAATCATCCCGTAGAATTTACGCTTGTAAATCCGCTGGGGCAAACAATAGTAAAGAGAAAAGCAACAGGAAATCAATACAAATTCTTTACGTTTACGGTAAAAACGGAAAGCGATGCGCCTACGGGAAACTGGATGGTCTATGCAAAAATCGGCGGCATAACTTTCAATAAGCGAGTAAAAATAGAAACAATAAAACCGAACAGGTTAAAAATAGAAATGAAAATAGATCCTGCATCTCTTGCTGCCGAAACTATTGAAGGTACGGTTACATCCCGATGGCTTCACGGCTCAACAGCAAAAAATCTGGCAACGGTTATAACGGCAACATTGTCATACACAGGCACACATTTCAAAGGATATGAATCATACAGTTTCGACGACAAGGCAAAATATTATCAGGGTGAAGAAATTAATATCTTTGAAGGAAAACTGAATGAATCGGGCGTGGCCAATTTTCATAAAAAAATCCACTGCAATGCGCCGGGAATGGTAACAGCAAAATTTTTCACACGGGTTTTTGAAGATGGAGGCGAGTTCAGCATTAATTCCGTATCCGAAAAAATTATTCCATACAGATCATTTGTTGGTATCCGTACGCCGAAAGGAACAGGATATTACGGAATGCTGGAAACCGACAAAGAACAGACTTATGAAATAATCTGTCTCGATGGCGCAGGACAGCCGGTTGATAAAAACAGGGTGGAGGTCAGCATTTATAAATCAAGCTGGAACTGGTGGTGGAATTCGTATAACGGACGCTGGGCAGATTATTCGGAACAAAAATACAATAAATTACTTTCACATTTTGAAGTAGATATAAAAAACGGGAAAAGCACATTTGCATACGCAGCCGAACACAATGACTGGGGATACTATTATATCGTTTTAACCGATAAGGAAAGCAATCACCGTACAAGCATTATATCATACTACGACTGGCCGGGCTGGGGCGGAACGCCGCGTCAAAACGGCGGAGGCGACAAGGCGACAGTGCTTGCAATCGCTTCCGACAAACAAAAATACAATGTAGGCGAAAAAGCGGTTGTAACGTTTCCTTCGTCGGAAGGTTCGCGCGCTTTGGTGAGCATCGAATCGGGAAGTAAGGTACAGCAAATGTTCTGGGTTGATGGCACGGCAAACGAAACAAAGGTAAATATAGACATTACCGAAGAAATGGTGCCTAATGTTTATATAAACATATCATTAATTCAACCGCATGCACAAACTGCAAACGATTTGCCTGTAAGACTTTACGGAATAATTCCTGTTGCTGTCGAGAATGACAAAACAATATTAAAGCCTCAAATATCAATGCCCGAAGTATTGCGTCCCGAAGAAACTTTCAAAATTAAAATAAGCGAAGAAAACAGCCAGCCGATGACTTACACTGTTGCCATTGTTGACGACGGGTTGCTCGACATTTCAAATTTCAAAACGCCTAATGCGTGGTCAACATTTTTTGCCCGTGAGGCTTTAGGCATTCGCTCTTTCGATATTTACAATTTTGTTATCGGAGCTTATGGCGCTAAAATTCAGCAATTATTTGCCATCGGCGGCGACATGATGAACGACAGTGAAAGCGGTAATAACAGTAATAACGAAGCAAACAGATTTAATCCTGTGGTAAAAGTGTTAGGACCTTTTACGCTAAAAGGCAAGGTGGACGAAATTTCGGTCAAACTGCCAAATTATGTCGGTTCGGTAAGAGTGATGGTAGTGGCAGGCAATAACAAATCTTATGGAGCGGCAGAAAAAACGGTTCCTGTAAAAAAACCGCTGATGATACTTGCAACTCTTCCGCGGGTGCTTGGTCCGGGCGAAGAGGTTTCGCTTACAGCCAGTGTTTTTGCAATGGAAGACAATATCAAAAACGTGAAAGTAGAAGTACAGGCAAACAGCATGTTTGAATATGCGGATGAAAAAACAAAGTCCATTTCATTTAAGACAACAGGAGATGAATTTATCTCGTTCAAACTGAAAACAAAAGAAAAACTTGGCGCGGGAAAAATAAAATTGACAGCCGTATCGGGAAAAGAAAAAGCAGAATACGACATTGATATTAACATACGAAATGCGAATCCTAAAATGTATTCGGTAGAAAGTAAAATTTTGCCGGCAGGACAGACTTGGGACGGCGCATATCAATTACGCGGAATGGAAGGAACAAATAGCGTAAACATCGAAGTTTCAACATTTCCGCCGATAAATCTGAAAAACCGTTTGGAATATCTCATTCAGTATCCGCACGGATGCATCGAGCAAACAACATCCGCCGCATTTCCTCAAATTTATTTAAGCGCGGTTACCGAACTTTCGCAAGCGCAAAAAGCGGAAACCGAAAAAAACGTAAAAGCGGCATTATACCGTTTGAATTCGTTCATAACTTCCGAAGGCGGATTTGCCTACTGGTCGGGCGACCGCTATCCCAATCTCTGGGGAACAAGTTATGCGGGACATTTTATTATCGAAGCCGAAGGACAGGGTTATGCAATATCTCAATCCATGAAAACAAACTGGATTAAATTTCAAAAGCGCGAAGTAAACGAATGGAACATATCAAAACAAAAGGGAAATTACTATTCATATTCACAGAACGATTTTGACCAGGCTTACAGATTATATACGCTGGCGTTGGCAAAAGAGCCTGAAATAGGAGCAATGAACCGATTGAAAGAATACAAAAATTTGTCGTTGCAGGCAAAATGGATGCTTGCTGCCGCTTATGCCGTGGCAGGGCAGTCGCAAACGGCAAAAAATATCATAACGGGTTTGCCAACAGAAATAACTCCATACAGCGGATTTTCGCAAAGTTTCGGTTCTTCGGAACGCGACATGGCTATGATAGTCGAAACATTAATGCTGCTGTCCGAAAAAGAGCCTGCATTTGCTGTGGCTAAAAAAATATCGGAAAAGCTTAACAGCGATTCGTGGATGAGTACTCAAACTACGGCATATTGCCTGAGATCATTGTCGAAATTTGCAGCGCAATATGAAAATAAGCAAATAACTTTCAGCTACAGCGATGGAGGAACTAAAACCGTAAAAACCGAAAAAAACATTTGGAAAACCGATGTTAAAAATATCAGAAACAACGGAAAGCTGGATATTGTCAATAAAACGGATGCTCCGATGTTTATAAATATTCAAACGGAAGGGATACCTCTGGCAGGAAACGAAGTCGCTCAATCCAACGGATTAAAAATATCCGTTCAGTATGTGGATGAAAATAACAGTGTGATTGATGTTTCAAATCTGCCGCAGGGAAAAGATTTTACTGCTCGCGTGCGCATTGAAAATAACGGAATAAGTGGAAATTATACCAATCTTGTGCTGTCGCAGATATTTCCGTCGGGATGGGAAATCATAAATACCAGAATAATTGATGATGATGCCGAAAGCGGAAATTATCCAACATATTCATATCGAGATGTCAGAGACGACAGAGTTTATACTTATTTTGACCTGAATGCCGGCAATTCAAAAACATTTTATGTAACGCTGACAGCTGCGTACGCCGGCAAGTTTTATTTGCCTGCGCAGTCGTGCGAAGCAATGTATGATGCTAAAATTTCGGCAAACAATACAGGTAAATGGGTAACTGTTTACTGATAAAATTTGCGGCTTAAAACAGAAAAGAATTTTTTTCATTGAAAGCGTCGTGCTGCTGAAGGTACGGCGCTTTTATATATTTATAAGAAATTGATTCGGCAGGAACAACTGTTTGGTAATTCACAAAATATCGAAAACGATAAATTGCCGAATGTTGAAAACATTATTTTACTGTAAAATATTCCAATTCTTCGGTCATGTCCAGAAACGGGTATTTTGTTTGCAGGCATTTGGTTTTTTCAAGACATGTCTTTAGAAATTTTCGATGTTCATCGCTGTTGGGATTAAATGCTCTGTGCGATTTTGCCGTTGATATTTTTTTTATTTCATCAATGATTGCCAGAGATTCGGCGCTTATTGCGGCGGCTGAAAATTTTTGCCAAATATAATCAACCGCAAGATTTGAAGGATGCAGCATGTCGTCGGCATAAAAGCGATAATCGCGCAGTTCGTCCATCATTATTTCGTAAGCCGGAAAATAATGACATTGCCTGTTGGCGTTACAAATTTCGTCAACAGCAATCAGCAAGCGCGATTTGCTCAACTGATTTTCGTGCGCTCCATCGCCTGAATACCTGACAGGACTTACAGTGAATATGAAATTTACATCGCTGTTTATATTGCTGACTTTTTGTATGGAAAGGCTGATAATTTCGACAATATCATCAATTTTCAAATTGACTTTTTCAAATTCGCAGGCAGGAATTTTATGACAGTTTGCAACTGTTTTATTATATTTTTTGTATTTATAGGCAATAGCCGAACCCAAAGTTATTATTATATGTTTTGCGCTTTTCAGAAATTCCGAGCCTTTTCGGCTTGCTTCATTCATTTTGTCTAAAGCGGATTGCTTTTCGGTTGATGAAAACGAAGTGTGATAGCAAAAGTTATAAAACAGTCCATTGTGCCACAGCAAGTCGCGTTCTGTAATTTCTGTATTGACAATCAACAGTTCCATGCTGTTTGCAATCGAAAATGGATTGTAAATAACGCCAAACGGATTTATGCAAACATTAAATTTTGCATTTTGCAGACGTTCGCCGATGCTGTTTGCAAAACATGAGCCAAGCATCATAATTTTGTCCGTATGGCTTATTTTTTCGACAAAAGGCTTTATTTCAATTTTGGTTTGTAATTGCATTTTTTGTTTTTTTGACCACGCTAATATACTGTTTTTTTAATTATCATCGGATTTACAGTTGTTTTTAAAATGAAAAAACACACTCAATCAATTAAATTTTGCTAAGCGTGTTTTCATTGTAAATATGACTGTTGAGCTACCTGGATTCGAACCAAGTCAAACAGAACCAAAACCTGTTGTGCTGCCATTACACCATAGCTCAATTACCAAAACGCAACGGTTTCGGGCTGCAAAGGTATAAAAAAAAATAAAAATAAAAATTTTACATTAAAAAATGTACTCAAATTAAAATCACAAGTGCAGCGCAACCGACTATAAAACAGCGAAAGCCGGAGAATTTAAGTTAAGATTTACATTTTTATTTTCCTGTCAGCGCAAGCGTTGTCGACATCCATTTGCTTTTGCAATTTTTTCATATACAAATTTTATATTAATTTTGCATAAGTGTTTTATTATGCAAAATTTATGAAAAACGAACAATTGCTTGTTGATACAGAACAAATCATAAAGTCGAAAAGTCATTTTCTGGCAAAAATATTGCCTAAATTTGTATTGCGCTACATCAAACGAATTATTCACGAAGACGATGTGAATAACGTGCTGTCCAAACACGGACACAATAAAGGCATAGATTTTGTAAATGCCACGCTTAACGAATTAAACATATCATACACAGCCAAAAATCTTGAAGATATTGACAGTTCCGAAAATTCCCGCTTTATTTTTGCATCCAATCATCCGCTTGGAGCACTCGATGGTCTTGTGCTGATGAGTGCAATAGGAAAGCATTTTAACAATAATGTGAAATTTATTGTAAACGATATTTTAATGCATCTTAAACCGCTTGAACCCGTTTTTATTCCTGTCAACAAGCATGGTCGGCAAACGGTTGATTATATGAAAAAAACTAACGATGCATACGCTTCCGACTGTCAAATCTTATACTTTCCGGCAGGTTTGTGTTCGCGAAAGATAAAAGGGAAAATAGTCGATTTGGAATGGAAAAAAAATATAATAAGCAAGTCGTTAGAATACAGGCGCGATATTGTTCCCGTTTATTTTGCGGGAAAAAATTCAAATTTTTTTTACCGTCTGGCAAATATCAGAAAAAAACTGGGAATAAAGGCAAACATAGAAATGTTTTACCTGTCGGATGAATTTTTTAAACAAAAAAACAGTAATTTTGAACTTGTTTTTGGAGAACCGATAAAATATTATACTTTTGATAAAAGCAAATCACATGTTGAGTGGATAAATTTTGTACGGCAAAAAACATACTCACTTGAAAAACAAATAAAAAACAATAAAAATAAGTAAAACAATTTTTTAAAACAGCAAGCGCATGGAACCTATAATTGCACCTGTCGACAGAAACATAATCGAAACAGAACTTACGTCAGACAAGTATGTTCGCGACACAAACAACGGAAATAATAAATTATATGTTGTAACTTATGCCGATTCGCCAAACACCATGAATGAAATAGGTCGTCTTCGCGAACTGTCGTTTCGCACTGCCGGCGGCGGTACGGGAAAAAGCCTTGACATAGACGAGTTTGACATCCAGAAAAACCCATACAGGCAGCTGATTGTATGGAATCCGCGCGACAGGGAAATAGTCGGCGGGTATCGTTACATCCTGTGCGACAGTAATCACATCGATGAGCTTGCTACTTCAGAACTTTTTATTTTTACTCAAAAATTTATTGACAACTACATGCTCAAAACGATTGAGCTCGGACGGTCGTTTGTACAGCCAAAGTATCAGAACAGTGTTTATTCGCTTGATAATTTATGGGATGGACTTGGCGCTCTGGTTGTGAAATATCCTGAAATAAATTATTTTTTCGGAAAGGTTACAATGTATGTTTCATATAATGTTGCCGCGCGTAATCTTTTGCTGTATTTCTTGCGTAAGTATTTTCAGGATAACGAAGAATTGGTTTTGCCTATTCATCCGTTGCTGACATATGCTCGCAACGACGAAATGGAACAGATATTTACAGGAAATTATAGAGATGACTACAAAAACATGGTAAAGAAAATTCGTGAAATAGGCGAACATATTCCTCCGCTTATTAATTCGTACATGAAACTTTCGCCATCAATGAAGATATTTGGAACAGCAATAAATCCGGGCTTTGGCGGAGTTGAAGAAACAGGAATACTGGTAAAGATAAGTGATATTTACAGCGAAAGACTTGAACGTTACATTGGTCCATTACGCAAACTCCGCAGAAAAATAAAATGGTTTAAGCGCAGATAAACATTTTTTTGAAAATACCGATAACTGCTTGATATTTAACATTTTTAAATATTAACAATTTGTATATCCTATTCCTTAAACTTTTCCAGCTCTATTTCAAAAACCTCGTTTTCTTTCGCAAGATATGTTTCGGGAAATACGCTGCGGGCTTCATCCAACAGTGGATTTAAATCTTTATATCGAGATGAAAAATGTCCGATAATCAGTTTTTTTACATTAGCCTGCTTTGCAATTTCGGCAGCCTGAACTGTTGTAGAATGTCCTATTTGCTTTGCCATTTTCAAAAGTTCGCGTGCAAAAGTTGCTTCGTGATAAAGCAAATCCACATCCTTTATAATATTTACAATTTTTTTGCTGTATCCGGTGTCCGAACAAAATGCATAAGACCGTGGCGTGTAAGGCATGTAAGCAAGTTCCATGTTAGGAATTACAGAACCATCCTCGCACATTAAATCGCATCCTTCTTTTATTCCGGCAATTTCGGCAAGTGATAACCTGTAACGCTCAATCATTTCTTTGCGTATGTTAAGTTTGGGAGCTTTTTCTCTGAAAAGATAACCGCAACATGGTACGCGATGCTTTAAGGGAATTGTTTCTACGGTTATGCTTTTATCTTCGTATATCAGTTTATGCTGATTGACGTTAACTGCATGAAAAACTATTTCATATCTGAATTCATTACCGAAATATTTTAGAAAATCATTCAAAATATATTCCAGCATGCTGAATCCGTATATGTGTATTTCGTGTCGTCTGTTATCAAGATTCAATGTTGACAGCAATCCGTACAGTCCGAAAATATGGTCGCCATGCAGATGCGTTATGAATATATGATTGATATGTGCAAAACTTATATTGTTGCGCATCATTTGAATCTGCGCGCCTTCGCCGCAGTCAATCAAAAAAAACCGCTCATGTATATTTACTGCATGAGCGGTTTGAAATCTGTTTTTTGTTGGCGATGCCGAACTGCTGCCCAATATTGTAACTTCAAAATTCATTATAATATCAGAATTTGATTCGGTTTGCCGCAAACATGTTTATTTACTCTGGTTTTCTGTCATTTCGTCCTTCAAGGCTGCTAATGCTTCAACATCGCCAAGCGTTGTTTTTTCTATCGACGACTGTACTTTTTTGATTGCATTTTTTGTTGAATTTTCATTTGCCGCTTTTTCTTTTGCTTCGGTTTCTTTCAGTTCATCTTCGAATGTACGTGTATGTGAAACTATTATTTTTTTTGCAACTTTAGAAAATTCAATAACTTTGAAAGGAAGCTTTTCATCTGCTTTAGCCGTTGTGCCATCCTGTTTTTTAAGTCCTTTCAAAGGCGCAAAGCCTTCTACTCCGTACGACATTGAAATTAATGCTCCCTTGTCGTTGATTTCGGTAATTGTTCCTTCGTGAATTGATTCAACAGTAAACAGCGATTCAAATACATCCCATGGATTTTCTTCCAGCTGTTTATGTCCAAGGCTTAAACGGCGGTTTTCCTTGTCGATTTCAAGAACCTGAACATCAATCGTTGAGCCTATTTGCGTAAATTCTGCAGGATGTTTTATTTTCTTTGTCCACGACAAATCGCTTATATGTATCAATCCGTCAACGCCTTCTTCTATTTCGACAAATATACCGAAGTTTGTAAAGTTGCGAACTTTTGCTACATGCCTGGTTCCGACAGCATATTTTTCTTCTATATTAATCCACGGATCTGCTTTCAACTGTTTTATGCCGAGCGACATTTTGCGTTCGTCGCGGTCGATTGTAAGAATAACGGCTTCAACTTCATCGCCGACTTTCATAAAATCCTGAGCGCTTCTGAGATGCTGCGACCACGACATTTCCGATACGTGAATCAATCCTTCTACTCCGGGCGATATTTCTACAAATGCGCCGTAATCTGCCATTACAACAACCTTTCCTTTAATCCTGTCGCCGACTTTGATATTCGGATCGAGCGAATCCCACGGATGTGGAGTAAGCTGCTTGATGCCAAGCGCTATGCGTTTTTTATCATTGTCGAAATCAAGTATAACTACATTGACTTTCTGGTCGAGCGTAACGATTTCTTCAGGATGTGTAACGCGTCCCCAAGATAAATCCGTGATATGAATAAGTCCGTCAACTCCGCCAAGATCAATAAATACTCCGTAAGATGTAATATTTTTAACAATTCCTTCAAGTACCTGACCTTTTTCGAGATGCGAAATAATTTCTTTCTTCTGCGCTTCAATTTCCGCTTCAATAAGCGCTTTGTGCGATACAACTACATTGCGAAATTCCTGATTAATTTTTACGACTTTAAATTCCATGGTTTTATCCACAAACATATCGTAGTCGCGTATAGGCTTAACGTCGATTTGCGAACCGGGCAAAAATGCTTCTATTCCGAACACGTCAACAATCATGCCTCCTTTGGTGCGGCATTTGATGTAACCTTTAATGATTTCGTCGTTTTCGAGAGCTTCGTTCACTCTGTCCCACGAGCGTAATGCACGCGCCTGCTTATGCGATAAAACCAGCTGTCCGCGTTTATCTTCGGCTGTTTCAACATAAACTTCGATTTTGTCGCCAACTTTCAAATCGGGATTGTAGCGAAATTCTGCAATGCTTATTACTCCTTCGCTTTTGTAGCCGATATTTACAATAACTTCCCGTTTTGTAATAGCAGCAACAGTTCCTTCAACAACTTCGTTTTCAGCAACTTTTGAAAGCGTTTGATTATACTTTTCTTCAACTTCAACTTTATTGCCTTCGTACAAATCTTCATCGCCGAGCTTATCCCAGTCAAACTGGTCAACAGGAATTGATGCATTACTTACAACTGATCGTTTGGCAGTTTTTTCAATTTTATTTTCTGTTTCCGTTTCAAAAGCAGGTTCTTCTACTTCTGCATCGGCAACAGTTTCAACAGGTTTTTCCGTATCAATAGCAGTTTCGGTTGTTGCATCTGCCGCTTTTTCCGCCTCAATAGCAGTTTCATCTGTTGCGGCTGTTTCCTGTTGCTTGTATGAGGTTTCTTCCACAACTGCAGACTGTTCCTCATTCACTGATGTTTCTTGATAATCTTCCATTTATTTTCTGTTTTTATTAATGGGTTAGACATTATGTTTAGACCTCTTTCTATTAAAAGAGGACTGCAAAGGTAATCAAAAATATTGTTTTACAGATTACAACTGTTGATTTTTTTTACATGTGGAAAAATATTTTATTTTAATACTGGTTCCAATGAAGTTTCTATTGCCGTAACGCGCTTGTTTTCATTATCTTGTATTATTGTGTGTTTCAACATAAAAAAATCTGCTGTTTTTGTATAATAATATTTTTTACTACCTTTGTAAAAATAAACTGAGGGGTGCCTTAATATTACGGGCTGAGATTATACCCATTTTACCTGATCCGGATAATGCCGGCGTAGGGAAGGATAGAAAAGAATCCCCTTTTCTGTATTAATCAAAAAATAGAAAAGATGAAAAAGATTGCTATTGCAATGTTTGTGTTTTGCTCTGCGCTTGCATGGGCATATTCACAGGAAAACGACACAGTGCGAATTATTGAGCTGGATGAAATTCAGGTAATTGCTACTCGTGCCGAAAACAAGACTCCTGTTACTCATTCGCTTGTAACGAAAAGTCAGATTGAAAGTTCAAATTACGGGCAGGATGTTCCGTTCATACTTATGCTTATGCCGTCAACTGTTGCAATTTCGGATGCAGGAGCAGGAATAGGCGCTACAGGCATCCGCATCCGCGGCGTTGATCCCACTCGCATAAACGTAACTGCCAACAGCATTCCAATGAACGATGCCGAAAGTCATTCGGTGTATTGGGTAAATATTCCTGATTTTGTATCATCGCTTGCCGATATTCAGGTACAGCGCGGCGCAGGTTCATCTACAAACGGAGCCGGAGCGTTTGGAGCAAGCATAAATATGCAAACGGAATCGTTGAGTTACGAGCCTTACGGGAATGTTTCGCTGTCGGCAGGTTCGTATAATACGCATCGCGAGATTGTGAAATTGGGAACAGGGCTGTTGAAAAATCATTTTTCTTTCAGTGCGCGCCTGTCAAATATCAGTTCGGATGGATATATCGACAGAGCCTCGTCAAAATTACGTTCGTATTTTGCACAGGGTGCATATTACGGCAATGGAGCAGTTGTTAAGTTTATAACTTTCGGAGGCAGGGAAGAGACATATCATGCGTGGGATGGTATAGATGCCGAGAAAATGAAAATAAATCGGCGGTACAACCCTTGCGGAGAAATACAGGATGAAAGCGGAAATGTTACCGGTTTTTATGAAAATCAAACAGACAATTATCGGCAATATAATTATCAGCTGCTGTATAATCAGCGTTTGAGCGACAAGTGGAATTTCAATATAACTCTTCACTATACGCGGGGCGATGGTTATTACGAAGAATATAAAAACGGCAGAACCCTTATCGAATACGGACTGCAGCCATTCGTTACAGATGAAGTAATCGTAGAAAAATCAAATCTTGTTCGTAAAAAGCAAATGGACAACGATTTTTTCGGAGGTATCTTTTCGCTGAATTATAAAACACAAAAAATATCTGCATCGCTTGGAGGCGGGATAAACAAATATGTCGGCGACCATTGGGGAAATGTAATATGGGTGAAAAGTTATATCGGAAACCTTGATGCAAATCATGAATATTACCGCAATTCTACCGGTAAGGCAGATGCGAATATTTTTGTTAAGGCAAATTATGAAATATGTAAAAATCTTAATTTTTATGCCGATTTGCAATATCGCCGCATAACTCACGCAATACACGGCGAAAATGATAACTGGGACTGGATAAACGGAAAAATGCAGGGCTTGAATGTTGACAATACCTATAATTTTTTCAATCCAAAATTCGGCTTTCATTATCAAATCAGCAAACAAAGCGGCGCCTATCTGTCTCTTGCCGTTGCAAACAAAGAACCTACGCGAAATAACTTTACCGATGCGAAATTTGATGCCGTGCCGAAGTCCGAAAAACTTTACGACTTCGAATCAGGTTATAATTTCAGCAGCAATATGATTAATGTCGGCACAACATTATATTACATGAATTATAAAAACCAGCTCGTTCTTACAGGAGAAACAAACGATATAGGCGAAGCGTTAACAGATAATGTTGCAAAAAGTTATCGCTTGGGAATAGAACTTATGCTCGGACTTAAATTTACGAACCGGTTGCAATGGAATGTGAATGCAACTTTTAGCCGAAACATAATTAAGGACTATACCGAATATCTTGACGATTATGATGAAAACTGGAATGCGCTTTATACTCAAACGGCAAATTATATGTCATCAACGCGTATCGCATATTCGCCGGATGTTATTGTCAATTCGCTTGTATCGTTTAAGTTTGGAAATTTTAATGCTGCCTTGCAATCGGCTTATGTAGGCAAGCAGTATGTTACAAATTCAAAACAGGACGACTTGAAACTTGATGCATATTTTATTAATAATATCAGAGTTGATTACACTTTGCGAACAAAATCGTCCGGTATGTTTAACTTGGGAGTTGCAGTGAATAACATATTCGGCAAAAGATATTGCAGCAACGGCTGGGGAGGCAGTTCATATATAAAAGATACAGATGGAAATGTTCTGTATCGCTCGAATTATATGGGATATTTTCCGCAGGCAACATGTAATTTCATGATAAATGTATCGGTGCAATTTTAAAAAATATTATAAATGGAACTTAAAACAATACTTCAAATAACAGGTGCGGCATTAGGTTTGCTGTACCTGTATTTTGAATATAAGGCAAATATTTATCTGTGGATTGTAGGAATGATTATGCCTCTGGTTCATGGATTTCTTTATTTCAGGCAAGGTCTGTACGCGGATATGGGAATGAATGTTTATTACATTCTGGCAGGAATTTACGGATGGATTGTATGGAATAATCATAAACCCGAAAGCAAAAAAACTTATAACATAAGCAGAACGCCTTTGCGCAAATGGCTGTACCTTGCCTGCATATTTGCAGTTATTGATGCTGTGATAACATACATACTAATCGAATACACAAACAGCAATGTTCCGTATGCCGATGCATTTACAACCTCGTTGAGCATTATTGCAATGTGGATGCTTTCGCGCAAATATGTAGAACAGTGGCTTGTTTGGCTTGTGGTTGATGCGGTAACATGCTGCCTGTATGTTTATAAGGAAATTCCAATCACGGCGTCGCTTTATATTTTGTATTCGTGCCTTGCCGTTACAGGTTATGTGCGTTGGCTGAAAATGATGAAAGAAAAAACTTGTAAAGATATTATAAACTAAGGTAAACTATTACATTTTTCGAGTTCTATTTGCGGATTTGGCAAGTTTGCATATATAACAGATTATTTCTTTTTGCCATCAACAGGATAGTGATAAAGTCATCATCTCCACACTTTTTGAATAGCATTTTGTTTTTCGCCTGAATCGGGCAGGAAAATGCCGGATTTGCCCGTTATAACTTTCTATTGCATATGTTGCCGCTTTGGTTTGAATTAACTGTTCTTCAGGAATAAGTTCATTGTAAGATTTCCGGTGATCCGGTGTTACAAAACCGATTGCACTTCCCCTGATTTTTTCCCACAACAAAAGCAACGAAGCAATCCGGAAAAATACTTTGGACTGCTTCGTTACATTATGTTTGCTTTACAGCAACTGACTGCATAACATTTACTACAGACGACTGAAATCGGTTTTGCGCATGTCTCCCGAATTCATAAATTCCCGATGCATGTCGAAACATGCGCTTAATGTATGCGGCGTATGCTGTTTCCCGCCAAGTTTCAAATAATCCCACAATAATTGTTTATAATCGGGATGAACACAATTTTCAATGATTGTCTGTGCACGCTGTACCGGGCTTTTCCCGCGAAGGTCTGCAATGCCCTGTTCTGTAATTAAAACCTTTACCGAATGTTCGCTGTGGTCTAAATGCGAAACCATTGGAACTATTGCGCTTATTTTTCCGCCTTTTGCAACCGAAGGGCAGGTGAATATTGAAATGTAAGCATTTCTGGCAAAATCGCCGGAGCCTCCGATTCCGTTCATCATCTTTGTTCCGAGTACGTGAGTGCTGTTTATATTGCCGAAAATATCGGCTTCAAGGGCTGTATTTATTGTAATTAAACCTAAGCGCCGGGCTATTTCGGGATTATTCGATATTTCCTGCGGACGCAGCACGAATTTATCTCTGAATGAATTGAAATCGGCATAAACTTCGGTCATCATATCATCACTAAGCGAAAGCGAGCAGCCGCTTGCAAATTTTATATTTCCTGTTCGCATCAAACCTATCACCGAATCCTGTATCACTTCGGTGTACATTTCAAAAGGAGGAATATACCTGTTTGCGCCGAGCGAACCAAGAACTGCGTTTGCAATATTTCCTACGCCCGACTGGATAGGCAAAAATGACGATGGTATTTTATTTTCGCGTAGCTGCGATGCCAAAAAATCGGCAACATTTGCGCCTATCGTTTCGGTAATTTCGTCGGCAGGCGTAAAAGGGCTTAATCCATCGGGAAGGTTGGTTTCAACAATGCCGATAATCTTATCGGGATCTACTTTCAGCACAGCGTCGCCGCATCTGTCGCTTGGCTTGTAAACGGGAATTTCCCTGCGATTGGGAGGATCCAGCGGAATGTAAATATCATGCAAACCTCTGACTGTTTCGGGAGTGAATCTGTTTAATTCGATAATAATCTTTTTTGCAATCATGGCTGCCGTAGGAATAATTCCAACGCCTGCCGTAAGAAGTATTTCACCGTTTTCGGAAACATCTGCGGCTTCGATAACGGCTACATCTATTTTTTTATAAAATCCGTAACGTAATTCCTGTGCAAGATGAGATAAATGCATATCAAAATACTGAATTTTTTGAGCATTTATACTGCTGCGCATATTTGCATTCGACTGATACGGAGTACGAAAATCTATTGCATCTGCAAGAGAAAGAACTCCGTCCAAATGTTCGCTCGTTGATGCTCCCGTAAAAATTCCTATTTTAAACGGTTTACCCGATTCGTGTTCTGCTCGTGCGCGTTCGGCAAGAGCTTCTGTTACAACTTTCGGAGCGCCCGATGCGGTAAATCCGCTAAACGCCAAAACATCTCCATCATTTATATATGATGCCGCCTCTCTGGCTGAAATTGTTTTCAACATAATTGATTTAATATTAATAATTTACTATTTAAATAGAATTTAATTGTGCCGCAAAGATATAAAAAATATATTAACACCCGCTTTTTGTTTTAAAATATAATCTGTAAAAAGTTTATAAAGTTTATCAGTAAAAACAGATAAACGGTTCAAGGATTTTTTACAGTTAACCGGTCGCAATTTAATTGATTTTATTACCTTTGTGACCAAAATTAAAATATAAATAAAAATGAGGATTAATATTGTAGCAGGAAACTGGAAAATGAATACCACGCCAAGCGAAGGCGTACGGCTGGTTTCCGAAATAGTTGAAAAAGCTAAAGGTTTATCAAACGTAAAGCTTATTGTAGCTCCGCCGTTTACGCACATTTTCAGCGTAGGCGAAAAGATTAGGAAAACTGAAATAGGCCTGTCGTCGCAAAACTGCGCAAGCGAGGCAAAAGGCGCATATACAGGCGAAGTATCGGCTGAAATGCTTGCCGATGCAGGCGTAAAATATGCAATTATCGGACATTCCGAGCGTCGCGAATATTACAGGGAATCAGGCGAAATTCTTTTGAAAAAACTTAAACTTGCGCTTGCAAACGGCATATCGCCAATATTTTGCATTGGCGAAAATCTTAACGAACGGGAAGATGCCCGTCATTTTGAAGTTGTAAAGAAACAAATTGAAGAAATTGTTTTTAATATTGATGAAAATGATTTTGAAAAAATAATTATAGCCTACGAACCCGTATGGGCAATAGGTACAGGCAAAACGGCAACAGCCGGACAGGCTCAGGAAATACATGCGTACATACGCAGTGTTTTGTCGGAAAAATTCGGAAAAAAAGCGGAAAACACTTCTATACTTTACGGCGGAAGCTGTAAGCCGGACAATGCAAGGGAAATTTTTTCACAACCGGATGTTGATGGTGGCTTAATTGGAGGAGCTTCGCTCAATGCCGACGACTTTATTGCAATAGCAAAATCGTTTTAAATCTCAAAAAATCCGACCAAAAGGCAAATTCTTTTGTAGCTGTTTCTGTTTGCAGGCAATGAATTATTATGAAAGGCATTTGATAATGCCGCGCCAATGGTGCACAAAAAAACCATGCCCGAAAATATTGCTAAAAAATTAAAGGTTAATTAGTCGCTCACAGTGAATAAACAATCGGGGCTGTCATGATTTTTAAGACAGCCCCGATTGTTTAAATTTCCTTTACCGCCGAACGCAAGCGATAAAAGCTTTACGGAACAAAGGGATACTGATATTTTACCTTTGCGCCGATTAGTGTCCCGGAATTATTTTTTATAAGTTCACTAACGTAAAGTCTAGCATAATAAATTTCACCGGATGTCTTCCACCACCTAACTTTTATAACATATCCATGTCCCAATTCACATGGCATATCTTTAGATTGCATATTAACTTCATTTGTATAACCAGTTGTTGGAATTGTTGTTATTGCCCCAAGACCATTTACTTTTCCCATATCACACATTGAAAACATAGTATAAAAATCAGGACCAGAATCCGAGGTGTGTAGCCAAAAATTATTTGGTGGATACCATGCGACAAACATTCCATTTAAACTCGCCGAAGTTGATTCCGTTATATTTGCGGATAATGTTCCATCCGGGTCAGGCACAGTGCTGGAATCGTCGTCTTTGCTGCACGAAAATGCAGTCATTATAAGGCAAATCATTAGAGCGTTTGCCAAACTCATCATAAAATTTTTCATATTATAAATTATATTTGCCGGCAATCAGCCTCGCTTGCCGATTAATCTAAATAAAAAAGCGTGGGGCTGTAACATTTATTTACTATTGAGGTCTTAGGATACCCATGCACGAAATAAATAGCCCACGCCAAAATGACGTGAGCGTTCAACTATTTATTCTCGCGCATTATGAAATTTCCTAAGTTTCAATAATAAGAATAAAGCTAACGCTTTTCAATATAAAAACATGCAAAATGTTTGCCTTTTCATATCAGGGGCAAGCAGATACAGCATATTACAGTACAAAGTTATAACAATTTTTTATATAAATAAAAAAGCCACCAAAAATTTATCAAAAAAATATTCAAATTATTGAAACATCCCTTTGCCGGCGCGAAGTGCTGCCTCGACCGAACATTGGATTATTTAACAAAATGTAAATTTGTCATTTTTCAATTTATTTGCATATAAATATCAAACACAAATATATATCAAATTCAAAATTTAATACAAACAATTAAAAAGTTAAAAAATAATAGTTGTTTACATATTTTTTTTGCTGTTCGACTTAAAATTTGTATTTTTGGCAAATATTTTAATTATTAAAAAGTAAAATTCATAAAAATATGAAACAACACAATTTTGGAGCAGGTCCGTGTATCCTGCCACAGCAAGTGCTTGATGCTTCGGCAAAAGCAATTATTAATTTTAACGGATTGTCGGTATTGGAAATATCTCACCGCACAAAAGACTGGGAAGCGGTAATGAACGAATGTCGTGCACTGTGGAAAGAACTTTTAAATATTCCCGATGGTTATCATGTGCTTTTTTTAGCAGGCGGAGCAAGCATGCAGTTCTTAACCGTGCCATATAACTTGCTCGAAAAAAAAGCCGCCTATCTTGATACCGGAGTCTGGGCAAGCAAAGCGGCAAAGGAAGCCGTGCTGTTTGGAGAAACAGTAATAGTTGCCTCGTCAAAAGATAAAAACTACAATTATATTCCAAAAGGATGGACGGTTCCCGATGATGCCGATTATTTTCACATTACTACAAACAATACTATCTACGGAACAGAAATTCGCGAGGATTTTGACTATTCGGTAAATCTTGTTGCCGACATGTCTTCGGATATTATGACACGTAAGGTTGATATTTCAAAATATGCTCTGATATATGGAGGCGCACAAAAAAATGTTGGTCCTGCCGGAGTAACTTTCGTAATTGTGCGTGAAGACATTCTGGGAAAAGTATCGCGTCCGCTTCCATCCATGATGGATTACAGGCTTCATATCAAAAACGAATCGATGTACAATACTCCGCCTGTGATTTCTATTTTTGTAATGAAAGAAATGCTGAAATGGATAAAAGAATCGGGCGGTATAGAAAAAATGGAAGAACTCGCAAAAAAACGCGCCGAAATTCTTTATGCCGAAATAGAACGCAACCCGCTGTTTACGGGAACAGCCGTAAATGATGCACGCTCGTATATGAATATCTGTTTTGTAATGAACGAAGAACATAAAGATAAGGAAGCGGCATTCATGGAATTTGCAAAATCGCGTGGAATGGTTGGAATAAAAGGACATCGCTCGGTTGGCGGATTTCGCGCATCATGCTACAATGCGCTTCCTGTCGAAAGCGTATGCGAACTGGTAAAATGTATGCAGGAATTTGAAAAAATGTATTAATAATAAAAGTTATGAAAAAAAGTATATGGCTATCTTATGATTTAGGTATAAGAGGAGATTACACTGGTCTATACCAATGGTTGGATAACCTTGGTGCGGTAGAATGTGGAAACAGTAATGCTTTCTTTAAAATAGATGTTGAGGATGAGGATGTAATTGAAAAGTTAAAATCTGAAATCCGTGAAAATGTTGATATAAAGAATGGAGAACGTTTTTATGTAATATACAGGAGAGAAGAGGATGGGAAATGTGTCGGTAAATATATCTTTGGAAATAGAAAAGCCAATCCATGGACAGGATATAAACAAGAACCGGCAAAAGAAGATATATAATGGTTAATGTTGCGGTTGATAGTGGTTTTTGGTTTGCCTTGTATGATCCGAATGATACATATTACACAAAAGCAATAAATCTCGTAAAATATTTAAACACGAGTAATGTTATTATACCATTTCCTACTTTATACGAATCGATAAATACAAAATTCATGAAAAATACAGTAGCAAAAGTTGAGTTTGAAAATATTCTTAAACGCAGTAATGTTACAATTGTGAGTGATGAACCAATTAAAGCGAATGCTTTAAGAGTTACTTTTACGGATGAAAGCAAAAAAAGAAATTTGAGCTTGGTAGATAATATAATAAGGTTAATATTAGACGATGTTAATTACAATATAAACTATTTAATAACTTTTAATAGAAAAGATTTTATTGATATATGCCAAAAGCGTAATATCGAAATTTTAGATAATTAATGAACAAAAATAAACAATAAAATGAAAATATTAATAGCAACAGAAAAACCTTTTGCAAAGACCGCCGTTGACGGTATTCGCAAAATTGTTGAAAATGCAGGATATGAACTTAGCCTGCTCGAAAAATACACAGATATGTCTCAACTGTTGTCGGCAGTGGCAGATGCGGACGCGCTCATCGTGCGTTCCGACAAGGTTACGAAACAGGTTATAGACGCCGCCGCGAAATTGAAAATAGTTGTACGCGCAGGCGCAGGTTTCGACAATCTTGATTTGGCTGCCTGTACCGAAAAAAACATTGTGGCAATGAATACGCCCGGGCAAAATTCCAATGCGGTTGCAGAACTTGTTTTGGGGTTGATGGTATTCATGAACCGCAATAAATTTAATGCAGGCACCGGCGCTGAGCTGAAAGGTAAAAAGCTCGGCATTCATGCCTATGGAAATGTGGGACGTCTGGTTGCACGCATTGCAAAAGGGTTTGACATGCAAATTTGCGCATTCGACCCGTTTGTAAACAAAGAAATCATACAAGCCGATGGAGTTATTGCGGTTGATAATGTTGAAGAGTTATATTCTAATTGCGATTATGTTTCGTTGCATATTCCGGCAAACGACAGGACAAAAAAATCAATCAACCGTAAACTGCTTAATCTTATGCCCAAAGGCGGCTGTTTGATAAATACTGCGCGCAGGGAAATAATTGACGAAGATGATTTATTGCAGCTTCTCGAAGAACGCACGGATATAAAATACGCTACAGATGTCGCGCCTTCTAACATATCGGAATTACAGCAAAAATTCGATATTCGTGTATTTGCAACTCCAAAGAAAATAGGCGCCGAAACCGCCGAAGCAAATATTAATGCAGGATTAGCTGCCGCAAACCAGATTGTAAACTTTTTCAAAAACGGAGATACAGCATTTCAACTCAACAGATAACTTATTTAAACTAAAAAATACTGATTTTATTAACAGTTTAATACATAAAATAATATGGTTAAAATCAAACCTTTTAGAGCTTTACGTCCGCCGAAGCAAATGGCGAAACAGGTATCGGCGCGCCCTTATGACGTAATGAATTCGGCAGAAGCAAAAGTGGAAGCAGGTGAAAAATCATTGCTGCATATTACAAAACCCGAAATAGATTTTGAACCGATGATAGATGAACATTCGCAGCAGGCATACGACAAGGCGGTCGAAAATTTCAAAAAATGGCAGGAGCAGGGCTGGCTCGTGGAAGACGATAAGGAAAAATATTATATTTACTCGCAAACCATGAACGGCAGAACACAGTACGGACTGGTTGCTTGCGCAAATGTGGACGATTATCTCGAAGGTCGCATCAAAAAACATGAATTGACGCGCAAAGACAAGGAAGACGACCGCATGATTCACGTGAATATACAGAATGCCAATATCGAGCCTGTTTTTTTCGCCTATCCTGATGTTGATGAAATGAACGAAATGGTTGACAGAATTGTAACAAATCAAGTTCCGGTTTATAGCTTTGTTGCCGATGAAGATGGTTTCGGACATGATTTCTGGGTGATTGACGATGACGAAATTAATGAAAGAATTACAAATATTTTTGCATCTGTTCCTGCACTTTATGTTGCCGATGGACATCATCGAACTGCGGCTGCTGCGCGTGTAGGCGAAGAAAAACGAAAAAAAAACAAATACCATACAGGCAAAGAAGAATACAACTATTTTATGGCTGTGATTTTTCCATCAAGTAATTTGATGATTATCGACTATAACCGCCTGATAAGGGATTTGAACGGATTGAGCAAGGAAGAATTTATTGCTGAACTTGAAAAATCTTTTGTTGTGGAATCGAAAGGAAAGCAAACTTGCAAACCTGATAAATTGCATAACTTTTCTCTGTACATTGACGGAGAATGGTATTCGCTTACGGCAAAGCAAGGCACATACAGCGATGCTGACCCGATAGGCGTGCTTGATGTAACTGTTCTTTCAAATCTTGTGTTCGACGGAATATTAAATCTTGGAAATCTTCGCACCTCAAACCGCATTGATTTTGTAGGAGGAATTCGAGGGCTTGAAGAACTTAAAAGACGTGTAGACAGCGGCGAAATGGCAGCTGCATTTGCTTTGTATCCCGTGTCGATGAAACAGCTGATTGATATTGCCGATACGGGAAACATCATGCCGCCAAAAACCACGTGGTTTGAACCTAAACTCCGTTCAGGGCTGGCTGTACATAAGCTGGATTGAATATATTTGTAATTAGTTGCTCCTTGAAAAGGGCATAAATCATTTATTAATAAATAATTATGAATGAAAATAAGATGAAAAAATTGCAGGGTTTTAATCACTACAGACATAAAACTTTGCAAATATTAAAAAATCTTATTTTCTCTTCTTTTGTCTTGATACAAAAGAAGCAAAAAATCAAGGCTTATACTTCTCGGCGACCCGCTAATGGCTCGACGGCTAACGGAATAAATGTCTCGCTACGCTTGACGGAATTCCGTTTTAACACCGTCTTTGCCGAGCGGGTTCCCCGCCTGAGAAGTCTATGCCGTTTTTATTTTCTAATCAACTTTTGTTTTTGCATGTCGGTAAATATTTCAACTGACCAACATGCAGAAAAATTAATAGAACGTTGAGCAGGCGGCGTTCCCACAAGTCACAGTCGTAAATCGGAGTTACCGTATAGCGTCGGCTGCTCTTGACTTTTCTGTTACTTTTGCCTTGACGCAAAAGTAACAGAAAAAACATCTTTATACGCTTTTACCTCTGAAAATGTACTTTTTAAGGAACGACTAATTAAGATTGCTATCTGTCGCTAAAAAACTGCTGTTATTAAAAAAAATCAGTAACAAATATCCTTTTACTGCCAAAACGTCAGTAAGTTATGCCACGAATATTTGATTTTATAAATATTCATGTCAATATTTCTTGATAATTTACATGTTTTCGGTATGGCATAACTGTTGTTGTTTATAAAATCAAAATATGAAAAAATAAACATAAAAAGGAGATAAAATTAAAATGGGAAAAATTATTGGAATTGATTTAGGAACAACAAATTCGTGCGTTTCTGTTATGGAAGGTAACGAACCTGTTGTTATCATTAACAGTGAAGGAAAGCGGACAACGCCTTCGGTTGTTGCATTTGCCGAAAACGGAGAACGCAAAATCGGCGATCCTGCAAAACGTCAAGCCATCACAAATCCGAAGAAAACGGTTTTCTCTATAAAACGTTTCATGGGAGAAACTTTTGATAAGGTACAGACTGAAATCAACAGAGTGTCGTACGATGTAGTGCGCGGCGACAATAACACGCCGCGCGTAAAAATCGACGAGCGATTGTATTCGCCGCAGGAAATTTCGGCAATCATTCTGCAAAAAATGAAAAAAACCGCTGAAGATTTTCTGGGTCAGGAAGTTACTGAAGCTGTTATTACAGTTCCCGCCTATTTCAGCGACTCGCAGCGTCAGGCAACAAAAGAAGCCGGAGAAATTGCAGGTCTTAACGTGAAACGTATTATCAACGAGCCTACTGCCGCAGCTTTGGCTTACGGTATGGACAAGAAAAACAAAGATATGAAAATTGCGGTTTACGATTTGGGCGGCGGCACATTCGACATATCAATACTCGAACTTGGCGATGGAGTTTTTGAAGTAAAATCAACTAACGGCGATACGCATCTCGGAGGCGACGATTTCGATCATGCAATTATTGAATGGCTGGTTCAGGAATTTAAAAGCGACAATGGCGGAATAGATTTAAGCAAAGATCCAATGGCTTTGCAACGATTGAAAGAAGCTGCCGAAAAAGCAAAAATAGAACTGTCAAGCCAAACATCAACAGAAATAAATCTGCCTTATATCATGCCTGTTGATGGAATACCCAAACACTTGGTGAAAACGCTTACCCGTGCAAAATTTGAGCAGCTATCCTACGATTTAATACAGCGTTCGATAGAACCTTGCCGTAAAGCCGTAAAAGATGCAGGCATCAGCGTATCTGAAATTGATGATGTAATACTTGTAGGAGGTTCTACTCGAATTCCTGCTATTCAAAAGGTTGTTGAAGAATTTTTTCAAAAAGTTCCTTCAAAAGGAGTAAATCCCGACGAAGTTGTGGCTATAGGAGCGGCAATTCAGGGTGGAGTTCTTACAGGTGAAGTGAAAGACGTGCTTCTGCTTGATGTAACCCCTCTTTCGTTAGGAATTGAAACTCTTGGCGGAGTTATGACAAAACTCATAGATGCAAATACAACTATTCCGACGCGTAAATCGCAGGTTTTTTCAACAGCTGCCGATAATCAGCCTTCGGTTGAAATAAATATCTGTCAGGGCGAGCGTCAATTTGCACGCGATAACAAGTCAATAGGGCGTTTCCATTTGGACGGAATACCACCTGCACCGCGCGGAATGCCGCAAATCGAAGTTACATTTGATATTGATGCAAATGGTATCTTGAACGTTTCGGCAAAAGATAAAGGAACGGGAAAAGAACAAAAAATACGTATAGAAGCATCTTCGGGCTTGAGCGAAGATGAAATAAAACGCATGCGCGAGGAAGCAAAAGCCAACGAGGAAGCTGATAAGCAGGAACGCGAACGTGTTGATAAAATCAATGCTGCCGACAGTACTGTCTTCCAGACTGAAAAACAGTTGAAAGAGTACGGAGACAAAATACCTGCCGACAAGAAATCAACAATCGAAGCGGCATTGGCGAAACTGAAAACAGCTCACGGTTCGCAGGACATTGCAGCAATAGATGCGGCGCAAGAGGAGTTGAACAATGCATGGCAGGCAGCATCCGAAGAATTGTATCGTGCGCAGCAAACGGCTAATGCAGAAGAAAATACAAATTCAGCATCAGATGCAACGCAAAACGGCAACGACAATCAGCAAAGTAATAATGCTGAAGATGTTGATTTTGAGGAAGTGAAATAAAGCCCCTCACAAAGCAACTATCAAAAATAGATAAAAAGCGGTAAATCAAAAGTTTACCGCTTTTTTGTTGATAAATATTTCGTGATATTTATGCTTGTATATCGTTTTTTTATTGTATCTTTGTATCGGATTTGTACCGAGCGTTATTTGATT
>JAISDB010000052.1 GCA_031265155.1 Prevotellaceae bacterium
AGTTGGCGTATAGCGTCGGCTGCTCTTGACTTTTTGGTTACTTTTGCGTCAAGGCAAAAGTAACAGAAAAACATCTTTATTATCTCTTATCTCTGAAAGATATACTTTTTAAGGGACGATTATATAATACAGGCATCTTCCCGAAAGGAAAAGGCATCTTCCCGAAGCAAAAAGGCAGCTTCCCGAAGCAAAAAGGCATCTTCCCGAAGCAAAAAGGCAGCTGTCCGAAAGGAAAAGGCAGCTTACCGAAGTAAAAAGGCATCTGCCCGAAAGGAAAAGGCAGCTTCCCGAAGCGAAAAGGCAGCTTCCCGAAGTAAAAAGGCAGCTTCCCGAAAGGAAAAGGCAGCTTCCCGAAAGGAAAAGGCAGCTTCCCGAAGTAAAAAGGCAGCTTCCCGAAGTAAAAAGGCATCTGCCCGAAGCGAAAAGGCAACTGCCCGAAACAAAAAGGCAGCTTCCCGAAGTAAAAAGGCAGCTTCCCGAAGTAAAAAGGTATCTGCCCGAAAGGAAAAGGCAGCTTCCCGAAAGGAAAAGGCAGCTTCCCGAAAGGAAAAGGCATCTGCCCGAAGCAAAAAGGCATCTGCCCGAAGCAAAAAGGCATCTGCCCGAAAGGAAAAGGCATCTTCCCGAAGAGAAAAGGCATCTTCCCGCTCGGAGCAATATAACTTTGATAGTCCTGCGTAATATGAGTTACATAATATAAAAATTGCGTTCGCCACTTGAATCTGCGGTATTTATGTTTTTTCAGGCGTTTGCTTTAAAAACTTAATTTTTTTTGTAATTTTGTTTTTCAATAATTAACGTATATGAAATACTATATCATAGCAGGAGAGGCATCGGGCGATTTGCACGGCTCAAATCTAATGCGTGAGCTGAAACAGATTGACGCAGGTGCGGAATTTCGTTTTTGGGGTGGCGACCTAATGATGTCGCAGGATAAAAATTTAGTGCGCCATTATAAGGATACGGCAATTATAGGCTTTTGGGAAGTAATAAAAAAACTGCGTACAATATTCCGAAACCTTAAATTTTGCAAGCGCGACATCACGGATTACAATCCTGATGTTGTTATATTGATTGACTATCCCGGTTTTAATTTTCGTATTGCCGAATTTGCCAAAAGCAGGGGACTTCGCGTGTTTTATTACATAGCTCCCAAAGTGTGGGCATGGAAAGAATCGCGTGCAAACAGGCTGCGCAGGTATGCAGATAAACTTTTTGTGATATTTCCTTTTGAGGTTGATTATTTTAAGCGATGGAATATCGATGCATGTTACGAAGGCAATCCGCTTATTGATTCGATTAATGAACGCCTGTCGAAGAAACAGCCGTTCGACGATTTTGTCAAGTATAATGATTTACGCGACAAGCCGATTATTGCCGTTCTTGCCGGAAGCCGAAAGCAGGAGATTGATTATATTCTGCCGCGAGTAAAAAAACTGGTGAACGATTTTCCTCAATACCAGTTTGTGCTTGCAGCGGCGCCTTCGGTTGACGGAAATTTGTATAAAAAATACTTGCCTAACTACGAAATGGCAACAGTATATGGTCAAACTTATGAAACGCTTATGCACTGTTCGGCTGCAATTGTAGCATCAGGCACGGCAACTCTCGAAGCCGCTCTGCTTGGAGCGCCGCAGGCAGTATGTTACGGAGGCAGCGAGCTTTCGTATCAGATAGGAAAACGGCTGATAAAGGTAAAGTACATTTCGCTTGTGAATTTGATAATGAACAAAGCCGTTGTAAAGGAATTGATACAGCACGACATGACGGTAGAAAAGATGAAAGCCGAGCTTAGCGGATTATTGTTTGATGTGGCGCGGCGCAAGCAAATAAAGGATGACTATGCCGAATTGGCAGGAATGCTCGGGTCGCAGGGCGCTTCGTATCGCATAGCAAAAGCAATGACTGATGAAATAAGTAAAATGAAAATCAAAAATGTTGCCAATACTTAAAAAAGAAATTATACTGTTTTTTTCGTCGCTCACAGGATACATAAGCGTTGTGATTTTTCTTTTTCTCACAGCGTGGTTTATGTGGATTTCGCGTGGCGAGATGAATATAATCGACAGCGGATACGCAAACATCGATACTCTGTTTATAATTGCGCCGTGGATTTTTTTGTTTCTTGTTCCTGCAACAACAATGCGCAGTTTTGCCGAAGAAAAGAAAATGGGAACAATAGAGATTTTATTCACGAAGCCGGTCGGCGAATTGAATTTGATTATGGCAAAATTTCTGGCAGCCGTTATACTTGTATTATTATCATTATTGCCGTGTCTGCTGTATTTTATAACCGTTTATCAGCTTGGAAGTCCTGTCGGAAATATTGATGTTGGCGGCGCCTGGGGTTCGTTTGCAGGTTTGTTTTTTCTTGCATCGTGTTATGCGTCAATAGGAGTTTTTGCATCATCGCTAAGCGATAATCAGATTTTTGCCTTTATTATTTCGGCTGTGATTTGCTTTTTTATGTACATTGGAATAGCCGAACTTTCAAGTATTAAAATACTCTCGTTTGCCGACAGTTTTTTACTGTCATTGAGCATAAACGAGCATTATCAGTCGATAAGTCGCGGAGTTGTAGATTCTCGCGATATTCTTTATTTTATAAGCGTCATAGCAGTTTTTACTTTATTTACTCGCTTGAAATTACAGTCGCGAAAATGGTAAAAAATTAAGAATATGCGATTAAGACAAAGAAACATAACACAGGCGCTGTTGGCAATTATCGTGATATTATTGATAAATATCATTTTATCATCATCGTTTTTCAGAATAGACTTAACGTCCGACAGGCGATACACCATAAACAGCGTAAGCCGGAAAACAGTGCGGCAGCTCGATGATATTGTTTACGTTAAAATATACATGGATGGCGAAATGCCTGTTGAATTTAAAAAATTACGCCGCTCAATAAAAGAAACTCTCGATGAGTTGCAGATTTATGCGCATCAAAACTTGCAGTACGACTTTATAAATCCAATGTCGGGAAACGAAAATGAACGCGCAGCTTTCTTTACCGAACTTGCAGGCAAGGGCATCGAGCCGTTTACCATTCAAATAAACGACGACGAAGGCGGAGCAACTCAGCGAAACATATTTCCGGCAGCTGTAATTACGTATAAGGGGAAAGAAAAATCGGTAAATTTCTTCAAATACAACGACAGGCTGTCGCCTGAAGAAAATATAAATCTGGCTTATCAAAACATCGAATTTGAATTAATTTCTACAATAAAATTACTGAGCCGAACCGATTTTCCTGATATTGCATTTATTGATGGACACGGCGAACTCAATTTTTATGAAACAGGCGATTTGGAAAACGAGCTTTCGCAGTTTTATAAAGTCAATCACGTTACGCTTGGAGGAAATGTTGGTATTTTGAACGAATACAGGGCGGTAATTGTTGCAAAGCCTCAAACTGCATGGAACGAATACGACAAGCTTGTAATCGACCAGTATATTATGAACGGCGGAAATGTTGCATGGTTTATCGACGAAGTTAATGTGCACGAAGACAGTCTTGCCAACGGTGAAATTACGTATGCCGTACAAAACATGCATAATCTCGACGACTTGCTGTTTCGGTACGGAGCGCGCATAAATGCCGACCTGATTCAGGACTTGCAATGCACGTATATTCCGGTAAATATTGCAGCAGCAGGCTTGCAACCCAATTTTCAACTTGAGCCGTGGCTTTATTATTCTTTGCTTTTTACAAACTCCGATAATATAATATCCAAAGGCATAAATCATGTAAAAGCGCAATATGCAAGCTCTTTGGACTTTGTAGGTTCGGCAAAGTCGAATGTGCAAAAAATCCCGCTTTTGCAAACTTCCGAAAGAGTGAAAATTACAAAAGCGCCATCAGTTATTTCACTTTCGCAGATAAACGATAAAATTACGGAAATAGATTTTAACCGGTCACGCAAAACTGTTGCAGCCATTTTTGAAGGAAACTTTGAGTCCGGATTTAAAAATCGCATATTAACAAGATACAACAACGGCATACCTTTTGATTTTGTTGCCGAAAGCAAGCCTGCTAAAATGTTTATTGCTTCGGATGGAGATATTATTCGCAATGACGTCATACGGCGCGCAGACCGAACAATACCTCTGCCGCTCGGATATGACAAATATTTGCACAGAACTTTCGGAAATAAGGATTTTGTGAAAAATGTAATCCTTTATCTTACCGACGACAGCGGACTTTTGGAAATCCATTCGCGCGACATGTCGTTACGCCTGCTTGACAAAGAAATGGTTGTAATAAATAGAAATCGCATAATATTGATAAATACGTTAGCGCCGCCGGTTATAATTATGATTTTCGGAATTATTTTCACTGTCGTTCGCAAAAAAGCAAATACCGGAAAGAGTAAACAATAAAAAAATATTTCTTATGATAAAATGCTGTATCTTTGATTTGGATGGAACAGTCGTAAATTCGCTGCATGACCTTGTAAATGCGGCAAACTCAACGCTTGCATCGTTTGGATTGCCTGTACACGATATCGAAAAATATAAACAGTTTGTAGGCAATGGAGTTGCGAAACTCATTGAACATATATTACCCGACGAATATCGTAACGATGAGTACATGCAAAAAATACTGAATGTTTTCAACGAAAACTATAGTCGATGCTGCCTTGATTTTACAAAGCCGTACATCGGAATCAGCGAAACTTTGACTGAACTCAAAAAACAGAAAATAACGCTTGCCGTTGTGAGTAATAAGCCCGATGATTTGGCAAAGAAAATTATCAGTAATCTGTTGCCCGATATTTTCGATGATGTTTTTGGAAATAAGACGGGCATAGCCAGAAAACCTTCGCCCGATCTGTGTTTGCGCGTAATGCGGAATCATAATATCAAAGCCTCCGATTGCGCATTTGTTGGCGATTCGGATATTGATATTTTTACTGCTGTCAACGCAAAAATATTGCCGGTCGGCGTTACATGGGGATTTCGCAGCCAAAGCGAATTGGAAAAAGCAGGAGCAAAGCATATAATAAACAAACCTAGGGAATTATTAAAAATATTGAAAAACAGTGATATATAAAATACAGGATTCTTGTTTGGCAAAATATTTGAAAAAAAATGCACAAAATTTTGCAGAATAAAAAAAGATTACATATTTTTGCACTCCCATTTGAAAAAACGATGGGAGCATAGCTCAGCTGGTTCAGAGCACCTGCCTTACAAGCAGGGGGTCCTTGGTTCGAATCCATGTGCTCCCACAAAAGAAAAATAAGGAAATGTTAATAATAAAGCGACTTTCGGAAGATGGTCGCTTTTGCTTTTTCAAGAAATTTGAGATAAATTTAATCTATATTTTATAGGTTTTTTTGGCTCACCTGCAAAACTCCGTGTTTAGGCTATAGATCAAAAAAAGGGAATGATTATCTTTGTAGTCTATGAAAGCAGAAAATCCCTATGTAAAATTGTTTCAACTCATTCTTCCGGCGGATATCGCCTCGTTTTTTGATTTGGTTGATGTAGCTGAAAAAGCCGAAGTAGATGACAGGCGGGAGCTTCATCTGTATCTGGACAAAAAACCAATTGTTCCCGCCGGTTATAATTCCTCCAACCTCTCCCCCAATGGTTTTTATGAGGCCGGAAGTATTCAAGATTTTCCGATACGTGACAGGCGTGTCCAATTGCACGTTCGCCGTCGCCGATGGTTGGATAAATCAACAGGCAAAAGTGTGTCTAAAGACTGGGATTTGGTCGC
>JAISDB010000081.1 GCA_031265155.1 Prevotellaceae bacterium
TTTCAGATAAGCATTGGCAGCAATGGCGCCGAAACGGAAGCAAAGTTTCATTCGTCGCTGATAAAGACGAAGAAGGTAACTTTCCGTCCGGGCATAGATTTGAAGGAAATGCTTAACAACTTAAAGTTTGAAAAGGCATAGGGGATATTCTAAAAAGGGATAACCCTTTTCATCAAAACGGTTAACGGTTTTACCCGAAAGGGTTATCCTTTTTTTGCAAAAGCAACAGTTTTTAATATTAATAAAATAAATAAAATATGAATAATAATAACAAAAAATTAAGCGATGGACAACAAATTACAGATATTTATTTCTTCGACTTATACAGATTTGATTGAAGAAAGGCAAGCAGCCGTTATGGCAATATTAGAAGCAGAACATATTCCAGCAGGTATGGAATTATTTGCAGCAGGCGATAAAAGCCAATTGGACTCTATAAAAAAATGGATAGATGAGAGTGATGTTTATATGCTCATTTTAGGCGGCAGATATGGTTCAATAGAACCAGAATCAGGATTATCATACACGGAAGTTGAATATCGATATGCTGTAGAAAAAAAGAAACCATTATTTGCGGTTATACTAAACGAAAAATGGTTAGAAGAAAAATCAAAAGCAACCGATACCAAAGATATATATGAATTTGAAAATCAAGTAAAATATAAAGATTTTCAAAAGTTAGTAAACTCTAAATTGTGTGCAATATGTAAAGATAAAAGCCAGCTTCAAAAAGAAATCATAAAATCTCTCAATAAACAAAAAGAGAAATCATTAACAGGTTGGATAAAGGCTTCTGATATTCATAAAATGAATATATCTATTGCTTCAGAAGAAAAAGATATTGTTATAATTGACCCTACAGAAAAAAATGAAACAATAAAAAGCTTGCCAGTAAGTAAAAATGAGCCACATGTCATTCAGACCCCTAAAAAAAACTCAGTTATTGATGTCCTTTTTCAAAAAAATAAAGAGTTTATAATTATTGGTCTGACAGGTAGAACGGGTAGCGGTTGCTCTACTATTGCAAACTTATTATCGTCTGACAATTTGGTAAATAAAGACAAAAGAGAAGAATTGCTTAAAACTAAATCAAATGAAGAACGAAAATATAGTATATGCTACAATTATCTTGCAAAAAATTGGGAGATGCCTGCAATTCTTGTTAAGATTACACATTTGATACTATTACTATGTTTAAAAGATGGCTTTAATAACTTCTTGAACCAAATTAGAAATTGGGTAACAAATTCTTACAATATTCAAAAACATCAAATGGAAACTGAATTGACAGAATTAAAAAGAAAAAAGCAAGATGCAGATAAAAAGGATGATAAAGATAATATGGAAAAATCTATCGAATTAGGACAAGAAATAGTCGTAAAAGAAGAATTATTGAAAAAAAACGAGAAAAGCAAAAATACAAGGATTAGAATAATAGAGAATGTAGAAAAAATATTACCTGAAATAAAAATAATTAGAGATATGGAAAGAAACGCAGATTTTGTATATGAATCTTTACGTAATAAATCTCAATCATATCGGAACCGGAACATTACAATAGAACGTGATGCTATAAGCAATTTTTTAGGAACAAAAGAAAACAAAGGAGAAATTGAAGATTGCTACAGTCAACTCAAAAATAAACTTGATAAATCATTTGTTTCAACATTCCAGCTATTTGGTAATTACATACGATATAGTACTTTTTTTGAAAGAAATGAAGATGAATCTCCCTATTCAATAACAAGTTTACTTCACCATGTAATACAATATTATAGGAATATTAATACGGATGAAGATAAATCAACCTTAATTGTTATAGACTCTTTACGTAATCCGTACGAAATATTTTATTTAAGGAAAAAATATTCCTCATTTTACGCTATGGCTGTCAGTGCAAGAGATGACAATAGAAGAAATAGACTGATTGACAAAAATTATGATAAAAAAACAATAGAAGAATTTAATGAAACTGAATTTCCTTCTCAAAAGGTTTCTTTACGAGATAAATTCATTTATCAAAACATTAACGAATGCGCTGAAATATCAGATATTCACATAATTAATAATGACAAAAAAGTCAATGAGGATGGGAATGAAACTAATGGTCTAGATTATTTGCAAAAGCAATTAATACGTTATGTCAGTTTAATGAAACACCCTGCATTAGTTATTCCTACACATGAAGAACGAACAATGCAAATTGCTTTTATGGCAAAAAGTAATTCTGGGTGTATTTCAAGACAGGTTGGCGCTGTAATTACCGATAAAGATTTTGCAATAAAAACAATAGGATGGAATACTGCACCTGAAGGTCAAGTACCTTGTTTATTACGAGATTGTTATACTCTATTGGAAACAAAAAACGAAAAGAAAGACCTCAAAGCACTTTACAGCGAATATGAAGTTAAACAACGTGAAAAGAACATAGACAAACCAGATGAAAAGACGCTTTGTGATTGTCTAACAGAGAAATTTGGTACTGATAAATCTATTTTTAATGGTAGAAATGTTTCATACTGCTTTAAAGACGTTTTTAATAAGCAAAAAGGAGAAAAAAACCAAGTTCATACGAGAGCATTACATGCCGAAGAAAATGCATTTTTACAAATTACAAAACATGGTGGACAAAGTATTAAAGGCGGAAAATTATTTACTACTGCTTCGCCTTGCGAATTATGTGCCAAAAAAGCGTACCAATTAGGAATTAAAGAGATTTATTATATTGATTTATACCCCGGTATTTCCCAAGAACATATTTTAGAAAGCGGAAAAAATGAATGTCGTCCTAAAATGATATTCTTTGAGGGTGCAATAGGTAGAGCCTACCTGCAATTATATCAACCGATTATTTCATACAAAGATGAAATCAATGATATTTTAGACAGTAAAAAAAATGAATAGAGCGACCAGATAACAAGTAGCATTACCACAATGCGGGAGATATGCATATGTTCCACGTTGCTATAAAAAGCAAGTCTCCCGATTTGCTGCAAAGCGGAGCTTTGTTTTTAACACAACGTAGGCTCTGCCTACGCCGTACAGAGAGAATCTGTACATCGTTAACAATGCTACCGGCAAAAAATCTTTTGCCGGTAGCATTGTTAATATTTTTGTCAAAAAGCTGATATAGCTTAACCGCTATTCTTCTATTGCTCCTGCTACGGCGTTTGCAACAAGGGCGCGCAGGCGAACTACGCTTCCTTTGTCGTCGGGATGAACCCTGTTTGTAAGCAAAATTACTGCTGTATTTGCATCGGGGTCAATAATCAGCGAAGTTCCCGTGTATCCTGTATGTCCGAAAGTATTCAATCCGAACAGGTCGCCGTTGTTTGATGCATACGGAGAATAAATGTCCCAGCCTGGCGTGCGACCGAATTTCCTGACTGATTCGGGAACCGTACGCATTGCCTTTACGCTAAGCGGACTTAAAATGCGCCTGTCGTTCAAAACAGACTTTCCGCCGTTCAGTAAGGCGGCAGCCAGAACTGCAATGTCATCGGCATTTGAAAAAACGCCTGCATTTCCCGAAATCCCGCCATTCATTATTTGAGCCAGCGGGTCGTGTACTTTTCCTGTAAGCACGCTTCCATCCTGCTGTTTTTCGGTTGGAGCGCAAAGCGCCAGAATTTCTCCTTCGGGGTTATAGTCGGTGTGCTTCATGTCCAGAACGTCAAAAATATTTTCTTTAGCAAATGTGCGCAAATCCTGTCCGGATACGGTTTCAACTATTCGCTGAAGCGTAATAAAGTTCAGGCAGCTGTATTGAAAATCTGTTTTCGGCGCGAAATCCCGCTTGCATGTTGCTATATGCTCAATCAGTCCGTCGCTGTTTGGCGCGCCGTATTTTATTTTCAGGCTGTCGACTCCTGCGTATGGAGGCAATCCGGAAGTGTGAGTCATAATATCAATTATTTTTATGTCTGTTTGCCGTCCATTTTCATTTTTCCAGCCTCTGTATCCGGGTATGTAATTACTCACATTGTCGTTCAGGCGTATTTTTCCCTGTTCAAGAAGAATCATTGCGCAGATTGCCGTTGACATCGATTTGCTTACCGACGCCATGTCAAATACCGTATTTTCGGTCATTTGTACGGTATCCGGATAAACCTGTCTGTTGCCGTAAGCTTTTATGTAAGCCATTTTACCGTTGCGTATTACGGCAAGCACTGCTCCCGGAATTTCGTTTCGCTCTATTGATTCCAGAATAATTCTGTCGGCATTTTTTAATTTTTCAACATTCATGCCAACCGAATTCGGGCTGACGCGCTGCAACTGCGCCGCAAGCTGTAGCGCGAATAAGCATAATGTAACTGTAATTAAAGTCTTTTTCATCGTTTTTATATTTAATAATTGTTAATTTTTACCTGTTGATTTCGACAGCATTTCTTCCTGCACGCAGCGCTTTGATATTCATATCGGCAATGTCGCCGCCTTTTGACGAAAATAACTTGCGAACAGCGTTTTCGATATTCTCAAAGCCGATATTTATAAAATGCGATGCAGCGCCAAGCATGACCATATTGGACGAGCGCGCAGAACCTGTATTTTTCGCGATAGCATCGGCTTCGATAATTATGTTGTTAGGATTTTTCCTGATTTCGTCAATAACGGTTTCCGTTTCGGGATAATCCGGAATATTAATAAACGGAGTGTTGTTCGTAATTATTCGTCCGTGCTTGTCGAGATACGGAATATACCTTAACGATTCCATAGGCTCGATTGATAAAATTATATCTGCCTTTCCAAGTGGTATTAAATCGGAACGGATTTCCCTGTCCGATATTCTCAAATTCGACTGTACATCTCCGCCGCGCTGGCTCATTCCGTGTACTTCTGCCTGTTTAATGAACAGATTGGATTCGATTGCTGCAAGTCCTATCGCTGCCGCTATCGACAAAATTCCCTGTCCGCCTACTCCTGCTAAAATTATATCTGTTTTCATTTTTTATAAACTTATTTTATCTGAAAATTTTATTTGCCTATTTGTTTTGTCGTTTGTAAACCTAACAGGTTTTTAAAACCTGTTAGGTTTTGCGCTTCTTCCTGCCGACATTCTGTCCCGTACGGGACATTTTTTATTTACGATTTCTCTATTTACCATTTAATATTTACTTTCCAACTTTACAAACTTTCCAACTTTTCACTTTTCGTTTTTCACTCTTCACTTTTTTTTGGATTGCTTCGTCGCTGCGCTCCTCGCAATTGTAAAAGTCAACTAATTCGTTACATGTTTAACATTTTAATTGGTGTTATATTTCCGATAGCCGAGTGTGGCCTGTGCTCGTTGTAGTAGACCAAGAAACCCAGCA
>JAISDB010000088.1 GCA_031265155.1 Prevotellaceae bacterium
AATAATATTTTCTTTGTGTATTCCATTGCCATATTTTTCATATAGAAAATCGCTTATATGCTCAATATCATATTTTTTTGATTTGCAAACTAATTCTCTTTCGATGCTTAAATTTCCCAGACAAATAGGATTGTCAAGCGGTACTATTTTTTTATAAGCAATTATACATGCCTCAACTGTTGTGCAATAATACAAATAAACGGGTATCTCTTCTGTATCAACAATATCCTGCAATAATACCTCTATACATTTTGACGAGTTTAAATCAATCGTATCATTTTTCTTTTTATTATATACACCAACTAAAAAAGGAATACTGAGTCCATGTTTAACGTCCATTTTTTTGTCATTTATGGCTTTGTCAATAAGTTCATACCAAAAAGATTTTTTATTTTTATTCATAACTTCTTTATTTTTTAAATTTTTACCTACTCTAAAAGTTTTCGGCTTACCTTACCGTCAGGGCGCAGGTTGCCGTTTTGCCGTTGGCGGTTATTGCCGTAATGGCAGCCGAACCGGCAGCCACAGCGATTATCACACCGTTGGTAACGGTGGCTATCGCCGAAGCGCTGCTTGTCCATGTAACAGTCTTGTCGGTTGCATTGTCGGGAGTTACCGTTGCCGTTAATGTTTCGGTTTCTCTGACAGCGAGTTCGAGCATCGTCTTGTTGAGCGTTACGCCTGTAGCCCATACGGGAGGATAATCAAATATCCATCCTTTATTTTCTGCAATACTTTTATTGCAACTCTCGTAGCCGGGATTACCGTAACAAGATATCCACGCATTATCTGCCGCTGTGCGTACGGGCAAACCTGTAAAAAGCGAATTTAATACCGTTGCGCTTAATTGATTACCCGAACAACTTAACCATGTCAACCTTGTACATTTACTTACATCCAATGATGTTAATTGATTATAGTAACATTGTAAACTTTCCAACTTTGTACATCCGCTTACATTTAATGATGTTAATTGATTATCGTAACAAACTAAACTTGTCAGATTTGTACATTTACTTACATCCAATGATGTTAATTTACTCTCATGACAATCTAAACCTGTCAGATTTGTACATCCGCTTACATCCAATGATGTTAATTTAGAATTATATCTACAATCTAAACTTTCTTCCAACTTTGTACATCTACTTACATCCAATGATGTTAATTTAGAATTATATCTACAATCTAAACTTTTCAGATTTATGCAGCCGTTTAAATTTAATTCTGTTAAATCGGTTCCCTCAATACGTAACTGTTCCAATGATTCCGCCCTGTTTATCTCAAATACGGTAAGTTTACTCAAATTCAAATAATTATAACTATAATCACCTCCTCCATCAATAGCAGTAATAATCTTTCTTTCATCAATCTTTGTTAATTTCGAACAGTTGCCAAACCTTAATTCATAAATATCACCATCATATTTACCATAAGGGGAAGTATTCTTGCTTAATCCGATTTCGGTTAACTCTTCGGTATTTATGGATATGGTCTGAAAATTTGTTGCATTTTCATATTCATGCGAAAATTCCCGTCCATTGCCGTTAGGAGTTATTTCTTCCTTCTGTCCATCGCCCCAGTCAATGGTAAGCTTTTTTGCAGTGGCATAAAAAGTTATTTTTTTACTGCTGCTGTGGGCATATCCTTTTATTTGAACCTGCCCTGCCTTCAAGTCGCCTGCGGGAGGATTGCCGTTGCCGCCTCCCGGTTCGCCGCCGTCGTCATCGCCTTTGCTGCACGACAGCACGGCAAAACCCAATAATATCATGCTTAAAAAAGCAAATAAATATTTTTTCTTCATATTTTTATTTTTAAGAATTAAATAATTTCTACTCTTTCGGTTTTCGAATACCCGTCCCGCTCTTTTGTTTAAGATGGCTTTGCAGGCAAAACGTTACCATCGACTGCCTCAAAATCGGTATTTTCAAATACGCACATAAAAAAAGCGCGGACAAACTCTAAATTTTATCTGCACTTCGAGGTCTTCGACTACCTAATCTACCAAATAAATATAAATGAATATGTCCGACGCAACGCGCGAACGTAACCAATTTATTCTTGGTAGATTTGAAATTGTCGAAGTTTCGAATTGCAAGAATACAAAGCTAAACGCTTTTTCCAATAAGCTTAAAATGTGCGTATTGCGGACTTTGTAATTTAATCCATAAGCATACAATATTTACATTATCAATTGCAAAGTTATAACATTATTTCGCAATAATGAAAAATTTATATAATTTTTTTACGTAAAAGAAATTGACGGAAAAAAACAGCAGGACAATATGAATGAACAACGCAGATCATCAAAATATTTTCCTGCAACAAGCGGCTGTTTCCGGTTTTCAATTATCGGCAATGGTGCTGTATTCTCTGTATTCGCCGTTTTCTTCATATACCAGATATGCCTTATATTCGGGATATTTGCCGAGAAATATCTTTGCCTTTTCAATTCCCATAACCATTAGTGATGTTGCAACGGCGTCGGCGCTAATGCAGTCGTCGGCAACCACTGTTGCGCTCAAAAGCGAATGATGTACCGGATAACCTGTAATCGGGTCGATTGTGTGCGCATATTTTTTCCCGTCAACAATATAAAACTGGCGGTAATTTCCCGATGTGGCAACAGCCTTGTCGGTTAATGCTATTGTATGTATCAAATCTTTGCCCGAATTGAAATTTCCATCGTATGGCCTGTCAATTCCTATTTTCCAGTTTTCTCCATTTCTGTTTTTGCCTCTGACAATGATTTCTCCTCCTATTTCAACTAAAAAATTTTCTATTTGCTGCGACAGTAAAAAATCAGCGACAACATCAACGGCATAGCCTTTTGCAAGCGCATTGGCATTAATATTGACGCGAGTATCCGATTTTATTATTTTTCCATCAACAATATTAATCTTTTCCATGCCTGTAAACTGCTTCAAGCTGTCGATAAGTTCGGGCGTAATTTCTTCCTTATTGCCAAAGCCAAAACCCCATGCCGAAAACAGGGGAGATGCGGAAATGTCGAACGCTCCAGCTGTTATTTCGTAAAAATATTTTGCTTTTAAAAATACTTTTTCAAAATATGCATCCATGTCAACATTCATATTCTGATTTATTTTTGATATTATGGAAATGGGACTGTAAGCCGACAGCGACATGCTGAAACCGTTAAGCACAGAATCTATTTCCGTCTGGAAATTTCTTCTTCCTTCATCGAAATAGGTAATACTGTAAAATGTTCCCAAAGCCTTATTTGAAATTGAAATATACTGTTTTTCCCTGTTACTGCTGCACGATGTAAATACGAAAATCAGAAAAACAGCTATAAATGATATTTTTTTCATCTTAAATATTAGTTTAATTGTACAAAGATAACTAATTTTGCGCGAAAATTAATTCAAAACCTATAATTTCAAAAAGTATGGCAGACGAAAAAATAATATTTTCGATGGTTGGAGTAAACAAGATTTATCCGCCGCAAAAGCAGGTTTTAAAAAACATTTACCTGTCATTTTTTTACGGAGCAAAAATCGGCATAATCGGTCTAAACGGCTCGGGAAAATCAAGCTTACTGAAAATAATTGCAGGAATCGATACCGCAATACAGGGCGAAGTTGTGTTTGCGCCCGGCTATTCGGTTGGATATCTGGAACAGGAGCCGCAGCTTGACGACACGAAAACAGTAAGAGAAACCGTTCAGGAAGGCGTTCAGGAAGTTGTCGATCTGCTTAAGGAATACGAAGATATTAACGCCGCTTTTGCCAACCCGGAAGTGTTTGAAGACGCCGACAGAATGAATATTCTTATTGAACGTCAGGGCGAGCTTACCGAAAAAATCGATCAGGCAAACGGCTGGGAACTCGACAGCAAGCTTGAACGGGCAATGGATGCCTTGCGCTGTCCCGACGAAAATCAGCAAATTGCCGTACTTTCCGGAGGAGAGCGCCGTCGTGTTGCTCTTTGCAGGCTGCTGCTGAAAGAACCTGATGTTCTTCTGCTCGACGAGCCTACAAACCACTTGGATGCCGAATCAATACAGTGGCTCGAAATGCATTTGCAGCAATACAAGGGAACAGTTATAGCCGTAACTCACGACCGTTATTTTCTTGATAATGTCGCCGGCTGGATTCTCGAACTCGACAGAGGCGAAGGTATTCCGTGGAAGGGAAACTACTCGTCGTGGCTCGAACAGAAAACCAGGCGCCTTGAACAGGAAGAGAAGCAGGAAAGCAAACGTCGGAAAACTCTTGAACGCGAACTTGAATGGGTGAGAATGGCGCCCAAGGCGCGTCATGCAAAGGCAAAAGCCCGTTTGTCGGCATACGACAGGATGCTTAACGAAGATACCAGACAAAAAGAAGAACGACTTGAAATATTCATACCAAACGGACCCCGGCTGGGAGCCAAAGTCATTGAAGCCGAAGGCGTAAAAAAATCCTACGACAATAAAGTGCTTTTCGAAAACCTTAACTTCTCGCTGCCGCCTACCGGAATAGTTGGCGTGATAGGTCCAAACGGAGCAGGCAAAACCACCATAATGCGCCTTATTATGGGATTTGAAAAACCCGACGAAGGAAGTTTTACTATTGGCGATACTGTGCAAATTTCTTACGTTGACCAGCAGCACAGGAAGATTGATCCCGACAAGACTGTATTTGAAACAATATCCGACAACAGCGAGATTATAAAGCTCGGAAATCGCGAAATCAATGCACGCGCTTATGTTTCACGGTTTAATTTCAGCGGCGCCGATCAGGAAAAGCTTTGCGGAGTGCTGTCGGGAGGCGAACGCAATCGCCTGCATCTGGCGCTTACGCTTAAGGATGAAGGTAACGTGCTGCTACTCGATGAACCTACCAATGACATAGATGTAAACACGCTTCGCGCACTGGAAGAAGGGCTGGAAAATTTTGCAGGATGTGCAGTTATTATTTCGCACGACCGCTGGTTTTTAGACCGCATAGCGACACATATACTTGCATTTGAAGGCGATTCGCAAGTTTACTTTTTTGAAGGCGGGTATTCCGAGTATGAAGAAAATAAAAAGAAACGGCTTGGAGATACTGCGCCTCATAAAATTAAATACAAAAAACTTGTAGAGTAGTAAAAAAACAGCAAAGATTATCTTTCTCAAAGAATCCATGCGCATTTTTTTAAAACACATCTGTACTTTTAATGAATTCATGTGTACTTCATTAAAGTACACATGTACTCTGTTAAAATACATCTGTACTCTGTTAAAATACATCTGTACTCCGTTAAAGTACACATGTACTCCGTTAAAGTACATCTGTACTCCGTTAAAGTACACATGTACTCTGTTAAAGTACATCTGTACTCCGTTAAAGTACACATGTACTCCGTTAAAGTACACATGTACTTCGTTAAAATACATCTGTACTCCGTTAAAGTACACATGGATTTCGACTGAACCGTCATTCCGGCAAAAGTCAGAATCCTGCAATGCAACACGGGATTGCCGGTCATGCCAGCAATGACGGACAAAGACGATATACCGGCACAGCGCACATTCTGTGTGTAGTACAGTTACAGAACCAAATGAAATTATTTTAAAAAAGATTAATGGATACTTTACATTATTAGCTTCTCGAAAATTTTTTTGAAACCTGTCTGCTCGCTGATTATTTCATGTATTTTTGATATTTCCGCACGCTGCTGTTCCATTGTATCGCGATGTCTGACCGTTACGGTATTATCTTCCAAAGTTTGGTGGTCGATGGTTATGCAAAATGGCGTTCCTATTGCATCCTGACGGCGATAGCGCTTCCCGATAGAATCTTTTTCATCGTACTGGCAATAAAAGTCACACTTTAACAGGTTCAATATCTCACGCGCCTTTTCGGGCAGTCCATCTTTTTTCAGCAAAGGCAATACGGCTAACTTCACAGGCGCAAGTGCAGGCGGAATATGAAGTACAACGCGCTGTTCGCCATCCGGCAGCAGTTCTTCGTGATATGCAGCCGACAGAATTAAAAGCACCATGCGGTCAACTCCAATAGATGTTTCAATCACATAAGGCACATAGCTTTCGCCGGTTTCCGAATCAAAATACTGAAGTTTCTTTCCTGAATATTTTTGATGGTTTCCAAGGTCAAAATCCGTACGCGAATGTATTCCTTCAACTTCCTTGAAGCCGAACGGGAAATTAAATTCTATATCGGTTGCGGCATTGGCATAATGTGCAAGTTTTTCGTGGTCGTGAAACCTGTACCTGTCGTCGCCCAGTCCAAGCGATTTATGCCAGAGCATGCGGTTTTTTTTCCACTGTTCAAACCATTTTAGCTCTTCGCCCGGACGTACAAAAAACTGCATTTCCATTTGTTCGAACTCCCTCATGCGGAATATAAACTGACGCGCAACTATTTCATTGCGAAAAGCCTTTCCTATCTGCGCTATTCCGAAAGGAATTTTCATCCGTCCTGTTTTTTGAACATTAAGAAAGTTAACAAAGATGCCCTGCGCCGTTTCGGGACGCAGATAAATTGTATTTGCTCCTTCGGCTGTTGAACCCATTTGCAGCGAAAACATCAAATTGAACTGACGAACATCCGTCCAGTTGCGCGTACCCGATACGGGACAAACAATCTCGCAGTCCAGTATCAGCTGCTTTAGAGCATCCAAATCGTTGCTGTTCAGCGCTTCATTCATGCGATGCTTGATATCGTCGATTTTGCTTTGATTTCTTATTATGTTAGGATTTGTTTCCTTAAATTTTGCTTCATCAAAATTATCCGTAAACCTTTTTCTTCCTTTTTCGATTTCCTTTTCAATTTTTTCTTCGATTCTGGCAATATGGTCTTCGAGAAGAACATCGGCTCTGTATCGTTTTTTTGAATCCTTATTGTCAATCAGCGGATCATTGAAGGCGCCTACATGACCCGATGCTTCCCAAATGCGCGGATGCATGAAAATTGCAGAATCTATGCCTGCAATGTTATCATTGAGCCTCACCATTGCTTCCCACCAGTATCTCTTGATGTTGTTTTTCAATTCTGCGCCTAACTGCCCGTAATCATACACTGCGCTCAAACCGTCATAAATTTCGCTTGACTGAAAAATAAAGCCATATTCTTTTGAATGTGCAATAAGTTTTTTAAATAAATCGTCCTGTGTCATTTCTAAATATAATATTTATAAAACAAAATTGTTTTGAAGTGCAAAAGTACAAATAAAAGTTCAAAAACAAAGCGTAATTAAAAATTAGCAGTTTCATATTGAATATTTTTCAGTATCAGATATCTTCGGAAAATGATTGGTAACCGTATTGAGTATAACACAAAACATGAGCAATGTCTGTGTGACTTATACAACATCCAGTATAAGTTCCAACTGCCTCACTTTTGGCTGTTCTTTAACACCGTGATTATGCCGTTCAAAGCCATTTACATCAAAATTCACTCATTCATATAAAAATCTACCAGCCCTTCGGGAAGATCGAAATTTATGGTTTTTGATTTTGCATCTGTTGACTTTATAAGATTTTCGTTGACGGGAACAAGAATCTCCTTGCCGTTGCGCATTATCTGAAAACAGGGATTATTGGGAAAGTCAAAAAAATCGCTTACAGTTCCAATATTTCCTGCCTGCGTATCGGTTGCATTAAATCCGACAAAGTCGTTCAGATTAAAATCTTTCCTGTTTATGCGTTTTTTATACGGCAACAGCATTTGCTTTCCTGCAAGTTGTTTCGCAAGTTGTTCGGTTTCAATATTTTCAAATATTATAACCGCACGATTGCCGGCGTGCTCGTCAAAGGATTTAAAATAAAAAGGAACCGATAATCCATCCATAATGATGAATATCGGTTCATCTAAATTAATTTCCGAAGGCGCCTGACTGTCAAGTTTTACAATCAATTCTCCGTTTGCGCCGAATGTTTTAAGAATATTTCCAAAAAGCAGATATTTTTCTGCCGTTTCCATCAATCCCGTATTTATGCGTTAGCAGATTCTTCCGGAGCAGCATGAACTTCTGTCGGTGCATCGATTTCTGTTTCGGCTTCGGCTGCAGCTTTTGCTTCGGCTTCTTTTTGAGCTGCTTCAATGCGCTTTTTAGCAATTAATGCAGCTTTTGCCTCGTTAACTTTTGTTTCTCTTTCGATTATAACCTTTTTTCCCGCGCTCTTTTCCTGCAACAGGCTTTCCTGTTTTTCCCGGATTTTAGCGTCTTTTGCTTCAAGCCAGTCATTCAGGCGCTGTTCTGCAACCTCTTCTGTCAATGCGCCTTTTCTAACGCCTGTCAACAGGTGTTTTTTCAGCAATACGCCTTTATACGACAGTATGGCGCGGCATGTATCCGTTGGCTGCGCTCCCCAGTTAAGCCATTGCAAAGCCTTGTCGCAATCAAGATTTATTGTTGCGGGATTTGTGTTGGGATTGTAGGTTCCAATTTTTTCAATAAAGCGTCCATCTCGTGGACTGCGACTGTCGGCAATCACAATGTGATAAAATGCGTAGTCTTTTTTTCCGTGTCTAGATAGTCTGATTTTTACAGCCATTTATTTGTTATTATTTTAGTTAGACATATTCCTTAACTCGTAAGGAACTGCAAAGGTATTATTTTTTTGTGATTTGCAACATATAGTTATGCAATTTTAAAAATATTTTTACGGATTTATTTGTCGGCAAAAAAAAAATGTTTACCTTTGCAGCCCCTTATCAGGGAAAAGCATTTTACATTTATTTGAAAATCATAAAAAATAAAAATATAAGACAATGAAAAGAACATTCCAGCCATCGCGTAGAAAAAGGGTGAATAAGCACGGTTTCAGAGAAAGAATGTCAACGCCGAATGGACGTCGTGTACTTGCTGCACGCAGAGCACGCGGCAGAAAAAAACTGACTGTTTCGGATGAGCCTCGTTTTTGATTATCATCTTTAATTGAAAATATAAAAGGGTAATGGTTTAACCGTTATCCTTTTTTGATATTTTAAAATATTAAAAAATAAAAAACCAAAAATTATTGCTACCTTTGCTTTTTATAAAACGGGAAAACAATGAGAATACTTCTTACATTTATATTTTTCATGTTATTATTCGGCTATATCTTGCGTTTACTGTCGCCATTTATAATGCGCCGGATTATGAAGCGAATGGAGAAAAAAATTACCGGACAGTTTAATAATACGGCAAATAAAAAGAAAACAAGGCGCGAAGGTCAGATTATCATAGAACAAACCGACAGAAAAGAGAAAAAAGTTGACAAAAATATCGGCGACTATGTTGATTTCGAGGAAGAAAATTAAAAACGCATTGACATTATTGAATCACAACAGATGTAAATTTATATGGGCAACACTTTTATACGACTGCTTAAATACGCAAAACCTTACGGCAAGTTTATTCCAAAATACATTTTTGTAACCGTTCCGGGATTTATTTTCAGCGCATTGAATTTTCTTTTGATAATTCCATTGCTGACTATCATTTTCAACCCTGAAGCTTACAAAGCGCCCGTGCAGATTAATTCGTTTGAATTTACCAGAGATTATTTTGTTGATACTTTCGAATTGATGATGTATAATCTTGTTCAAACTTACGGCAGAATAAACACGCTGTTGCTTGCGTGTATTTTTGTGGTACTGGCATCGTTGCTGACAAATTTTTTCAGATACTGGCAGCAGCGAATCCTTGCATCCATGCGTACTTATGTGATGCGTGGAATGAGAAAAGATCTTTTTGAGAAAATAACAAAGATGGATGTAGGCTATTTTACCGACCAGCGAAAGGGCAATCTTTTATCGTGCATGTCAAATGATATTACCGAAGTTCAAAATACCATAGTAACATCGTTTCAGGTAATTTTTAAAGACCCGATATATATTGCGGGATATTTAACCGTACTGTTTTTAATGTCGTACCAGCTGACGCTGATAACTATTGTTGCCTTGCCGTTGTCGGGTTTGCTGATAAGCCGGATAATAAAACGGCTGAAACGCAGCGCTGCCGAAGCGCAAAGACTGCAGGGCGAAATTTTAAGCACGATGGAAGAAGCCGTTTCGGGAATACGGATTATAAAGGCGTTCAATGCGCAGAAACATCAAAACAGGCTGTTTGACAGGCTCAACGACCAGCATCGGCTGATAACAAAAAAAATGTTTTACCGTCAGGAACTGGCTTCGCCAATGTCAGAATTTCTGGGCATAACGGTTGCAGCCATTGTATTGCTGGTTGGCGGAATTTTTATACTTAATGGAAAATTTGCACTGGGAATAGAAGCGCTAATCGCATATTTCGGCTTGTATTACAGCGTTCTTAATCCTGTAAAGGAAGTTTCTAAAGCTTACAGTAATGTTCAGCGGGGAACTGCCGCCGCCGAAAGAATTTTTAAAATTATTGATACTCCGATAACGATAAGAAAAATCGGAAATCCGAAACCAATCAAGGAATTTAACAGCGAAATACAATTCAGTAACGTATCGTTTAAATATGAATCCGAGCCTGTACTTGCAAATATTAATTTCACTGTTCCCAAAGGCAAGATGTATGCTCTTGTCGGGCATTCGGGAGCAGGAAAAACTACCATTGCCGATCTCATTCCGCGTTTTTACGACGTTACTTCGGGCGAAATTTTAATTGACGGCACAAATGTAAAAAATCTTGAACCCAAAGATTTAATTTCTTTAATGGGAATAGTTACTCAGGAAGCGATTTTGTTTAACGATACCGTCATAAACAATATTGCCTACGGAATAGAAAATATTTGCGAACAGGATGCTGTTGAAGCCGCAAAGATTGCTCATGCTCACGAATTTATTATTAATCTCGAACACGGATACCATACAAATATCGGCGACCGCGGCGGAAAACTTTCGGGCGGGCAGCGCCAGCGAATTGCCATTGCGCGCGCCGTGCTTAAAAATCCGCCCATACTTATTTTGGATGAAGCGACTTCGGCTCTCGATACGGAATCTGAACGCCTTGTACAGGATGCTCTGGCAAACTTAATGAAAAACAGAACTTCTATTGTCATTGCTCACCGTTTGTCAACCATTCGAAATGCCGATCAGATAATTGTTCTTGATGCTGGAAAAATCGCAGAACAGGGAACTCATGACGAACTTACGGCTAAAAACGGAATATATAAGCATCTTTGCGATTTACAGTTGCTGAACAGGTAAGTACTGTTTATGAATACTTTTACCGCCTGACAGCTTTTAATATCCGAATACTGTTGCAGGGAAATAAATACTTCAAAGACTTTAAATTAAAATACAGCAAATAAGAAATGTCATGTCAGGGCATAATGTTGGTAGAAAGAGGCGCAACGTACATGTCGCGCGGGTTGGCTACGGTATTTCTGGTCATCGACAGCGCTCCGCGCGAAACATACAGGGAAAAAAGAAGCTAAAAAAAATTTTATATATAAAGAAAAATAAAAAAAAGTTCTTTGACGTATTGGATTTACCGAAAAAAAATAAAAAACTCAGAATTTTGAGGATTGCGTTTTTCGATTTAATTTTCTCGAATGAAAAACGAATTATGCGCAAAATAATAAAAAATTCGGCATATTAAACAAATTTTTAACAAAAATTATTTTGTTGATATTGTGTGAATTTACTTGAAATAAGATAAAAAATTGCTTAAAAGTTTAATTAAATTTTTATTTTTTTGGATTTTTTATGTAGTTTTGTGCGATTTTTTAGAAAACAGATTAATGAAAAAATACTAAAAGAGGCTTATGTCTTATTTGTTGACTAAATCAGAACTTAATTTACAAGCAGCGCAATTTTTATCTGATAAAAATCATTATGCTACTGTTTTACACCCTGTTTATTATAGTTGCTTGCAATTAATGAAATATAAAATAAATCATAGTCTAAATATTGATTATAAGCAACAGGCAACAGAGGCGAGCCGAGATTATAATGGAAATTCTCATGCTTACTTAATATCTAAAATAACGAAGAAAATAAAAGAAAATAAAGGCTTTCGAGCAGCAAATGAATTTGAACGAGATATTAAAGGCTTAAAAGAACTAAGGGAACAATCTGATTATGAAAATAAAAGTGTTGTATCACAAGATGTATGTGAAAGAGCAATTAGAACGGCAAAAAATTTAATATTAACTATAAATAAAATATGAACAATATGATTAATTACATAAAAAAATCTTTAACCAAAATACATAATAATTTTCAAGATATTAAATTCAAATGTGAATTTAATCAGGCGAGTTCTACTTATATTATAGAGGTAAAACCTCTTGATATATTCAAAAAAAACGAAGAGTACAATGAATTTGAATATGAATTTACAAGGAAATTTGAATTAGAATATCCGGGATTTATGATTATGTTCGTTTCTGATGATTCTTTAATAAAAGTTGAAAATCCTATTTTTGAAATAGACTATGATTTGGTGTTTGAAACTGAAAAGAATATAATGATTTGGAGTATATGTGATATTTACATACGCAATTGGATATCACAAGACGAAAACAATATTTCTTTTGCAGCATAATCTAATTAATAAAGTTATGACGAAAATTGTAAAAACAGCAGAATTCAGACTGAAAAAATATAAAGTTATTCGGTCTAATATAGAATTGAAATCAAACGAATTGCCCGATCATGAATTTTCGATAGAAATCAATCCATCGGGAGAAAAGCAAAATAAATATTTTCATCTTAAATTGGATGTTTCTATTAAAGACAAAAAAGATGTATATAATGTTTTTGTTTCTATTTTAGGGGAATTTGAGTTTAAGGAAGACATTAATGATATTACGGATTATTTTTTAATTAATGCACCGGCAATTTTATTTCCTTATGTGAGAGCATACGTATCATCTTTAACATCCATATCGGGAATAACAACTGTAATTATACCGACATTAAATTTAACTGCACTAAAAGATAAATTATCAAAAAATATTACAGAACGGGAATAATAATTTTATTCATTTAGGAAAAAGCGGTAAATCCGGCTCGCCTGCAAAACCCTGTGTTTGTTCTATAGGTCGAAAAATGAAAAGGATTATCTTAGTAGTGTATGAAAGCAGAAAATCCTTATGTAAAGTTATTTCAACTTATTTTTCCGTTG
>JAISDB010000221.1 GCA_031265155.1 Prevotellaceae bacterium
GTAGAAAAGCGGCGCGCTGCGTCTCAAAACAGAAATAACAAAAACAGTAAAATTATGGATGCAAATTCACAGAAAAAAGTAATTGACGCGGGATTTCGGATAATCCGCGCAGAAGATGAACCGGCAATACGGATAGAGATAAAAGACATGAACCGTCATGATTGGACAACTCTGAAATACTTTCCTTCAAAGGCGGCGCGCGACCGCTATATGAAAAATCTGTTGGAAGACAATATGATTATAACGGATTAAAAAATAACAAAAACTAGAGATATGGAGCAAATTAATATAACTGAACACGATTTTGTGAAACAAAATTTAACGACAATAAAAAGAGGTAAGCGACTATACGATAAGTATAAATGTACAAGTTGCGGCTTGGAGGGAATAAGGTATGATCTGTCCAATTGCATCCATGTAAAACGTAATAAAAAATGTTTAGCGAAAAAAACTAAAATAAAAATAACAAGCAAATACGTTCTGGTTAACTTCGGTTTTGATGGCGATAAGAAATATGACATAGTACCATGTCCCAAAGAATATGAGGATAAATATAAAAAATCTGTTTGGGTTTATTCGAATGAAAGGCGTGAGCCGGTAAGATTATTACCTGATGAATTCGTATATGTATAAACATTTGATTTTATGGAAATTTTAGAAATACACAAAGATAAAGTTATTACCGATTGCGGGACTGCAACTTTTAAAGAGGTTAAAAAAATAAAGAAAACGCATTGCCGTTACTGCTGGTTACTTCACTGCGACTGCATGGATGTGCGATGCGGCTATTACGGTCATTATCGCGAAGATAAGAAATCAGGAGTGTTTACAATACAGGATTTTCCTGTTACAGAATAAAAATCATGGAAGTAAAAGAAGACAAGCGAATTTACATATCGGGTGCGATTTCGGGGCTTGATTACGGAACGGCAAAGGCGAAGTTTCAGAACGCCGAAACCCGCCTGCTGACACAGGGCTGGATTGACATCGCCAACCCGATGAAATGCAAGATATTCAAGCGACATGACGAATGGTCGTGGCAAATGGGCGCCTGTTTAATGATGCTGTTACGTTGTGAGGCAATTTACATGCTACGCGACTGGAGCGAATCCAAAGGCGCACGGATTGAACATGCCGTTGCAACAGAACTGGGAATAGAGATAATTTATCAGTTGTAAAGTTAGAAAGTTTGTAAAGTTGATAAATAAACAATTTTAAATAAAAAATTATGGACGAAAAGGATTTAAAAATAATCAGGCTTGAAGATAAAGTGGAAGATTTGCTTTCAATAAATCATAATCTACAGGAAGAAAATGCAAGGTTAAAGAACTTAATCGACGAGGCATCCGACAGTTTATATGATGTTTATAGAAATTTAACATATTAAATAACAATAAAATGGAAATAAAAGAATTAACGAAACAAGTAGAAATGACGGCTGCGGAGCAGTTGGAGTTTGAGGCGTTCAAAGCCCAAAGAGAGGCGAAGGAACGCAAGCAGCGCGAGCGCGAGAACCGCGAAGCGTACAAGTCAATAGTGAACGAAGCTATTGACGCGATATTTCCCGAACTGCAAAAGGTCAGCGAAAGTTTACAGTCGGAAAAGAGTAAGGTTTACGAGGCGTTTCAGCAGGCGCTGGTAATGAAAGCGGAAGTGTACGGCATTAAGGACGAACAGAACAGCAACACGTTCACCAATTCGGCAGGCGACCGCCGCATAGTTCTCGGGCAGTACACGGTCGACAACTACGATGACACGGTAAACGAAGGCATCGCCAAAGTCAAGGAATTTATCGGCTCATTGGCAAAGGACAGCGACAGCAAGATGCTTGTGAAGGCGATTTTGAAACTGCTGTCGAAAGACCAGAAGGGCAACCTGAAAGCAAGCCGCGTAATGCAGTTGCGTAAAATGTCTGAGGAAAGCGGCAACGAGCAGTTCCTGGACGGCGTGCGGATAATTCAGGATGCGTACAAGCCGACAGTCAGCAAGTATTATGTACGCGCCGAATACAAGGACGAAAAGCAGCAGTGGAAGAACGTCCCGCTGGGAATGACCGAAGCGTAAATTAATTGATAATTAACAATTAATAATTAAGAGTTATGTACGAAATTCATATTACAGTAAGTGCAGTGAATCCCGAACGTCCCAATGCGCACTATAAGAAAATGTTTTACAGGGGAGTTTTCTTTGAAAAGTTCGGCAGCAAAATGTCTGTCGAAAAGGTTAAAAAATATGTGGTTGATAAAATACAGTCTGATGCAAGCGAGAAAAATAAAGAACTTACAATTACTGCTGCATGTACGCTTGTGAAGAAAGCGAAGGTTGATTTTATTTTTAAAGAGGAATAGATTATGAACGCAAAGCAAAAAAAACACGAAGAAAAATTAGCGGCGCTGAGAAAGGCAGGTAATAATTATTTACAAACCGAATTCAGCGACGATGACGCTACCATTATGATATTTCTTCACGGCAAGGATATGTCACACGCAATTAAGGGCAAGGCAGAAGATGTAGGTTTTGCAATTTTTTGCGCGATGCAATCGGAACCGCTATTGTTAAAGATAATCGAGGCGAATTTGCATCTATTAGAAAAAGAAAAAAAGGAAAATGAAAATCGAAATCAGGAATAAGAAATCGGAAGGGCGCACGAGCGTTGAGGAGTTCATGCAGTTGCGTCAGGAACTTGCCCGCGCGCTCGCCGACTACCTGATTGCCAACGACCTTGTAGAATTTGAATTTAAGCGGGGCGACCTGATAATTACAATTGACGTGAATTTGAAGGGTGAACAGTGAAACAGAAATGAAGGCACAGGATAAAGGCAGGATAAATTTTTTAAAAAAGATTGTGGAAGTTCAGAATATAACACTTGAACACACGGCTCGCGGCTGTACGCAAATTTGGGTGTACAGAAAAATAATTTATCCTCGCTTTTTCATTTCCCTGAAAACGTATTATCGCTGGCTTGGCGAACCTGTAAAAAAAGAACTTGCCGAACTTGAAGAAAAAATAACCTATCAGATTAAATCTTAACTGTTACAAATTATCCAAACTCCACATCGGGCTTTGTTTCCTGCTGTTCAAATTCCGTAACCCACATTTGAGTTACGCATCCCCAGTTTTGTATAACCCTGTAAAAGCCGTCTTCCTGCTTTTCCACAATTTCGCTTATCAAAGTCGTGCCGCCAACAAATTCGCCGTCGCAGTTCATTATTGCATTGCGGATTTGGGCAATAAGATTAAAATTGTTTTTCAGGTCTGCAATCACCGGGCTTAATGGTTTGGCTGCGCTGCTGTGGTAAGGCTTCAACCAGACTTCTATCGAAAAATCCACTTCTGCAATTCCGTTCATCGCGCCAAGAGGATTCAGCGGACGCTGCCCGTTAATACCAATATATGCGGCAGGATAAACGTTTGTGTGATTTTCGTTTCGCGGGGCAATGTCTATCCACTGCAATTCATCAATGCCCGCTATGGCACCGGCTATTTCCTCGTAAATGTGTATCATTGTGTTAATTTATTAATATGCTGTTTTATTTTTTCGCTTATTTTTTTGTTCAGTTCGTCGGATTTGCCGATAAATTGGCGTTTTGGCAAGCCCCGCTTGCCGCGTGCGGCTTTCACCCCTTTATTGTGATATACGGCATATTCCTTATCGCTGCTTATGATTACGCTTCTGTCGCTGCCGCGTGCGAATTTGATACTGTCGCCAAGTTCGCCGGACTGAGTAAGAATTTTTGCCCTGTCCCATGCAAGCGGACGGCTGCCTTCTTTGCGCTTTGTTTTGCGTGGCTTTTCCCTGCGTTTTACATTTTTCCATTTAACAGTGGCGCTGTCGGTAAAGCCCTCATCGCGAAAGGATTTTTCGTAATGGCTTACAGCCTCGTTGCCGACCACTTCAAAAACCCTGTCGTTTAAAAAATTCTGAATTTTCCGTATTTTTTTTATGAAATCCTGCATTGTATTAAAAATTATTATTATCTTTGCATCCTTATTAAATGGGAAGTGTACGAAGCTGGCGGTTTGGAGCCTAAGGAGTTACTTCCTATTTTTTTATGCTCCTTGTTATGGAATATAAAAAATATTTTTCATCGTTTTTTTCAACAATTTTAGCAACGTTATAGTACAGTTCTTTATTAGCATCCTTGAAATAATAAAACATTTCGTAACCCTTTTTTACTTTTTTGCCTGTGGCCTGTGCGTAAGCTACGAAAGTAGAGTTTTTCAAAAGTTCAGCAATACCCATAAGTTCCGAATGTGTTAATAGTCCATGCGCTCTGCCTTTTATAAAAACAATATCATCAACAACATGTTTATTTCCTTCGTATTCAAAGCCAATATTTATTACCTTGTTTTCAAAAATCGTTAATTCAACGGTTTTTTCATACAGGGATTTCATTTCGGTAATCAATCCTTTTTTTGCGGCTCTCAAGCGCTCCATTTCGGCGGCGTCCTGTAATTTTTCGGCGGCTGCAATTTCCTTTTTTGTGAGATTGCTGAAATACGGATGAGTTTGGGTAAATATTTCGCCTGTTTGAGCGGGGTTCCCTTCGAGTCCCTGCGCCGGTGGCGGTCCCGCCGGCGCCTTGTCGGCGGCATCGTCAAAAGTTTCTATCCAGTCGCATTTACACCCCC
>JAISDB010000223.1 GCA_031265155.1 Prevotellaceae bacterium
CGACCCGCTAACGGCTCGACGGCTAACGGAATTAATGTCTCGCTTCGCTTGACGGAATTCCGTTTTAACGCCCTCTTCGCCGAGCGGGTTCCCCGCCTGCGAAGTCTATGCCGGTTTTACTTGCTAATCAACTTGTGTTCTCACATACAGGTAAATTTTTCCATTAATCAACATGCAGAAAAATTAATAGAACGTAGAGCAGGCGGCGTTCCTACAGGTCACAGCCGTAAATCGGAGCTACCGTATAGCGTCGGTTGCTTTTGACTTTTTGGTTACTTTTGCGTCAAGGCAAAAGTAACAGAAAAACATCTTTATTATCTCTTATCTCTGAAAGATATACTTTTTAAGGGACGACTAACTAATTATAAACGTGCTTTATTAGGCTTAACTTAATGACATTGGTCTGGATACTGCGCCGAACAGGAGTAAATTTTGTGTCAAGACAAATTAGCTAATATAATAATGGATATTTATTTTTAAGGAGCAACTGCCTATTTTTGTCGCGTTACTTGTTTGTATTTTGCAAGCTTTATCTGATAATTATACCCTGCTTCGGCGTACCGGTCTTTGCTTTTTTGCAGTAACGACCGCGCATCCAGCACATCCGTAACTGTTGCTATTCCTGCTTTGTAATAATTGTTATTTAAACGCAGGTTTTCTGTTGCCGACAGAATGGATTTTTTAGATAGAACAGTCTGTTCATACGATTCTACAAGTTCGTTGTATATCTGTTGCATTTCAACAATCATTAATTCCGCTGTATTTTTGCGCTCGTTTTCGGCTTGCTGCGTTTTCAGCTTTGCACGCTTTACCGCATAACTTCCGCCCCACCAGTCGGAAACAGGAATACGAACTGTTGCATACAGCACGCCGAAAGTATTTGTCTGTTCCGTAAAGTTGTGATAAACATAGCCGGCGCCCACGCCAATCGTAGGCAATCGTTTTCCCGATTCTATTTTTGCACTCAGTTTGTTTGCAGCAACATTTTTGTCGAGCAGCCTGTATTCTGTCCGCTGTGTTACAGCAGTGTTTGCTTCGACATAAAATTTTGAAGGAATATCCTGATTTGAAAACGAATCAATATCAATGTCAAATGTATTCGATATTTCGCCGATATGCTGACCAAGCAGCATTTTTGTGATGCTTATCCCGTTGTTCAGTTTCAATTCCTCGCTTTCCAGCTCGCGCTGTTTCAATTCGACCTGCAAAAGTTCGTTTCTATTTGCTATTCCTGCCTTTACAGCCATGTCAACATCTTTGTACAACTGTTCCAGCTGCTCTTTCAGAACGGATACAGTTCGTACTTTTTCTTTAAGCAAAACTATCTGCCAAAAATATTTTTCGGTTATCTCATTAACTTCATCTGCCGAAAGTTCCTGTTTCAAAGCATTAACTTCTTCGCCCGTTTTTGCAAGTCTGTTTGAGTTGATTATTTGTCCGCCCGTAAAAACAGGTTGCATTGCCATGATACTTGCGGTTCTTCCCTTTTCCATGAATTTAACGGGAACAGGATTTGCCAAAATCGGAAATACCGGCGCAAGCGCCGAAAAATCCAAATCCTTTTGCAGCATGTGATGATTAGCCCTGAATGTAAACCCTGCAGCTTCTATTTGCGGAAAATATTTTGTAAAAGCCTCGTTTTTTGTCTGTTTTGCCATTTCTGTTTCCAGTTCGGCATTTTTTATTTTGAAATTGTTTTCAATCGCTTTTAACTTGCAAGTGTCAAGATTATAAACCTGACACGCTGCTTTATGCATGTAAAAGCAAAATACTGCAAATATTACTATCAATTTTTTCATATTAATTTTATTTATTTCCATATATTTTCCAATATACAACAGGTAAAATTGTTACAACAAGAATCATTGCAACAACAGTGCCGAAGCAAATTATAACACCCATTGGCGTCCACAGCGAACTGTTGCTTGCTATCATTGGTATTACTCCGACAGCTGTTGTCGCAGATGTCAAAAATATGGGCAGCATGCGGCGTTTTCCGGCATCATATACGGCATCGCGGGCAGTAACATGCTGCTTGCGCAAATTCTCTGCATGGTCGAACATTATTATTGCATTACGGACAATAATTCCTATCAGGCTGATAATTCCCAGTACGCAGGTCAATCCGAATTCCAAATCAAAAATCCATAATCCGGCTGCGGCGCCAAGCAGGCACAAAAGTACCGACAATAACGCCGTAGCGGCAATGCTTACTTTTTTGAAATTAAACAGTAAAAAGAAAAATATCAGAATTATCGATATTAATAAGCCGCTGATAATTGGAGGAATAACCATTGCATCGCTTTCTACAATTCCGCCTAAACTTGCCGTAATGTTATCGGGTAATTTCGGTTTAATCTGATTTTCTACGATTTTATTTACTTTCCCGATAATTTTCGACTGGCTGTATCCTCTTGCAATGTCTGCAATAATGCTGATTGTTCGCACGCCGTTGCGCCGCACAATCTGACCCTGCGACCACGATGGCTTTATATCTGCTATTTGCCGCAATTGAACGGAAACTCCCGGAATTGCTGTTGATATGTATTCATCTCCTATCTTATCCAGTGCCTGTGGCGTTTTTTTATCCGATTTCAATACTACGGCAAGAGGATAATCGGCTTCCCACATTGTGCCTGCCTGTATTCCATCATAATTCATTGCCATGTTTGCCGCAGCAAGCGTTTTGCTTATTCCCAGACGCCCCGACTCGACAGGTTTCGAGTTAATTTCTATTATCGGAAGCATTTCTTCATAATTTGTATGAAGCCAAACCAGTCCTTCTGTCTCTTGCAATGCCAGCATAACCGTATCGGCATACTGCTTCAATGTTGAAATTTCGCCACCCGAAAGACGTATTTCTACTGGACTTAAAACATTTTGATAGTCGAGCTGCTTAAATTTTACATAAGCGTCCGGAAAATAATCCGCATATTTATTTGCATATTCATCAAGAATATCGCGCGTTGCCTGTATTGATACCGTGTTTACTATGAACTGGGCGTAATGTTTTGAGGGCAGGTTCGGAGCATACGAAGTCTGAAAGCGCGGCGATGCCATTCCTGTAAAAGATGTAATTGATGTTATCCGTTTGTCGCCTGCAAGTATATTTTGCATGCTGTCGGCTACTTTTTCAGTTGCCTGCAGCGAAGATCCTTGCGGAAGATAAATTTCAACGGCAAACTGATCGCGGTCGGCAATAGGCATCATGCGGATACTGAAATTTGACATGATGACGACCGATATAATTATTGTACTTATTCCTGTAAGTATTGTGAGATATGGGAATTTGAATGTCAAGTCCAGAGTTTTATTATATATTCGCTGTACCGAATCAAGCATGTTGAAAGTCTTTTTTTCTCTGTTTTTTCTTCCCGATTTTAATCCTTTTTTTATCAGTACATATTCAAAAAACGGAATGAAAATCATTGCAACTATCAAAGACATCATCAACGAAATGGTCAATGTCCATGGGAAGTTGCGGAGAAAGTCGAGATAAAGCCCCGTCATTGTAAACAGCAACGGGAAAAATATTATGCAAATGCACAGTGTGGCAAGCAATATCGAACCGAAATAGTTTTTTGCGCTCAGTATCGCAGCATGCCAGCGCGACATTTTCCTGTCAAGATTTTCGAGATACGCATCTACAACTATTATGGAATTATCGACAATCATCCCCAAAACTACAATCAAGGCGGCAAGCGTAACTGTGTTGAGCGGAATACCCGTAATAAACATTATTCCAATCGAAATGAAAATTCCGATTGGAATGGACGTTGCCGCAACCACTGCCGAACGAAAAGGAAACAGTACCAGCATTACAAGAATCACAATAATGATAGATACGAATAAATCGCGTACAAATGAATATACCGAGTCGGCAACAACCTTGGGCTGGTCGGCAATTCTTTTTACCGAAACGCTTTCGGGCAGTTCTTCCTGAAATTCGGCAAGCGCCCTGTCAATTTCTTTGCCGTAAGCAATAATGTTGTTGCCTTCACGCATTTCCATCGACAGGATTATGGCTGTTTTTCCATTGTTTTTTATATAACTGTCGGGAGTGTCGTATTCGCGAACTATGCGGGCAATATCGCTCAGGCGTATTGTATTTCCATCAGGGTCGCTGTAAATAATATGATCGGCAATTTGCTTCTCGGTCGAAAACGTTTCGGTAAAATGCACGGGAATTTCCTGTCCGTTGCGGGTTATTGTTCCGCCTGCTGTTGCTAATGTCTGGGAAAACAGACTTGCCGTTAAAAAGTTATATTTTATCCCGTAAGCTGCCATTTTGTCGCGGTCGAGATATACGTTTATCTGTTCTTTTTGCAATCCGTAGCGGCGAAGATTTGAAACCGATTCTATCCGGCGGAGTTTTCCTTCGAGCTTATCAAGATATGTTTCGAGTTCGCGATATGTCTTGTCGTCCGATTCGAGAGAGATAAGCAGAGCAGATGTATCGCCGAAATCGTCGTTGGCAATGACCGCAAGAACGCCCGACGGCAACTGCATCTTAAAAGTTGCCAGTCCGTGCTTTATCTTCGACCATACTTCATCTTTATCGTTTATATTATCGTTGAGTTCTACCATGATAAAAACCATTCCGTTTCGCGACATCGAATAGGTTTTATCTTTTTTTATTTCCTTATATGTAAACAAAAACTTTTCAAGCGGCTTGGCTAACTGCTCTTCAACTTCGTAAGAGGTTGCTCCGGGATAAACTCCTATAACCACGCCCTGTCGAATTGTAAACGGCGGAAATTCCTGTTTAGGCATGTTTATTAAGCCAAAAATTCCCAGTCCGACAAGCAAAACAGTGATCAGCAGCATTATTTTGCTGTACCGCATTGCAGATTCTATGATACTTCTTTTCATTTTCAATTTATGATTTATTCGGTAGCCAAAGAAACACGTTTAATGCTTTATGCTTTTATATTTCTGTTACTTTCATTCCTTCGCTCACCTTATGATAACCTTCAACAATCACTTTATCTCCTGCATTAAGCCCGCTTTCAACTATAACGCCCGAATCGGTGAGCGCGCCGATGCTTACCTGCCGTGCTGTTGCGCATCCGTTTTTCACAAGCCACACAAAACGCCGTCCATCATGTGATACGAGAATCGAATTAGCCGGTAATGCAAATATTTCGTTATTGCGACTGTCGTTTAACTGCACACGGCACACCATTCCCGGTATTAATTCGCCCGAACCGTTTTCAATCTTTATTTTTGCATCGTAAGTATGTGTGATGCCGTTGGCAGTTATGTTTTTTTCCGTTACCAAGCCTTTTATTTGCCTGTCGCCAAGCGCAGCTACAGTAACCGTTGCTTCTCCATGCCTGTCGATACTCGAAATTTCATTTTCCGAAACAGAGAATTTAATCTTCACCGAATTTATTTTAAGTACAGTCAGTACGGCTTTACCCGGAATAACATTTTCGCCAATATCAATTAAACGTTTTCCGACAATTCCATCGAAAGGCGCATAAAGTTTAGTGTCGGAGATGTTTTGTCCGATAATTCGCACAGTTGATTTTGCCTGTTCGAGTTTGGTTTTTGCTTCGATATATTTTATTTCCGGCAAGCTCTGACTGTCGTAAAGCATCTGCATGCGCGTCATTGCATCTTCTGCCTGCCTGAACGTTGCCTGCGCTGCATCGTAACTGCTCTGCAAATTTTCGGCTGATACCTGCGCCAGCAGCATTCCCCTGTTTACTTTTTGTCCTTCCGAAACATAAACATTCATGACATTGCCGGATACGCTGAAACTCAATGCCGAAGCTGATTCTTCCTCAACAACGCCAACATAGTTTCGCGAAGTCGCTTGTGCTGTCGGTATTACTTCAATAGTTTTTACCGATATTTCCTTTTTACCGGTATTGTTTTTTTTGTTTTCCGAACATGACATTGCAGGTAAAAACAAAATTATGCATGCAAATATTTGTATATTTTTCATTGCCGTGTTTTTATTTAATAGTTTATATTATAAATTTTGCTCAAATTTATGTGTAATTTTCTGAATAATATGTTATTTTTTTTTATAAATTGCAAATTAAATCATTTTTAATAAATATTATGATATATCATAATCCGTAATGCTACCCTGTACGGGTTTATTTTTCATAATGTTATAATAATTCATATTATTTAATTACTTTTATTTTTTCAACTGTTTTCCGTTCAATTCTGTATTGAAAATCATGGCAAAGGTACGGGTAAAAATCCTAATGCAAAAGGTCAAAAGGTGGCAGGAATTGGACGATAGTTCGCATTTATTTTGTGGATACCATAAACATACTTACCTTTACACATAAAAAAAGATATATGAAGCAGCGCATTTTACCGTTCGACTGGAGCGCCAGACTGGAAAATACGGAATACTATTCGATAGGCAGAGATTTTATCATGCTTGAAAAGCCGGTTATTACCGGAGTTTTGAATTTCCCGTTCAAGCTGGATGTAATGACAGCCGTCATCTGCCTCAATGGAACGATGCAGGGAAACGTGAACATGCAATCGTACGAGTTTCAAGCTCCCACGGTGATGGTTATCCTTCCCGACCAGATCATAAGCGCCGGAATGTTCAGCGAGGATTTTTCGGGACTTTTTATCGTCATGTCACGAAAGTTTATAAATGACATGAACGTGAATGTAAAAGAGTCCCTGTCGTTGAATCTTACCCTCCGACAAAAGCCGTGGATACCGTTGAACGAAAAAGGAGTGAACGCGCTGGTGCGATATTTCGATGTACTCAAGGAAGCAATGCGGACAACAGAGAATCCGTATCGAATGGAAATCGTCAAACACCTGACCATATCTTTTTTATACGACATCGGCTTTCATTTTCACCTGTTCACGGTAAAGGGAGAAAATTCAAAACGGGAAATCCTCGTCGAGAAATTCCTCGACCTGGTACAAATCCATTACAAGGAACAGCGGGAGTTGTCTTTCTATGCCGACAGGCTATGCCTCACGCCCAAACATCTATCGAAAGTTGTGAAAGAAACCAGCGGCACAACAGCCAACGAATGGATAGACAACCACGTGATACTCGAAG
>JAISDB010000119.1 GCA_031265155.1 Prevotellaceae bacterium
CCTGATACTACAATTCATATCCTGACTAACGGGCGGACATTTGCAAATGGAAATTATGCGGAAAAATTAAAAGAAATTGGCGGAAACAATTTATTGTTAGGTATTCCCGTTCATAGCGATTCAAGTTTAATTCACGATGAAATTTCAGGTATTAAAAACTCGTTTAATGAAACTGTAACCGGCTTATACAATCTCGCTGCATTTGAAATAGCAATCGAATTGCGAATTGTCATTAACAAACTAAATTACAGTCGATTATTGCACCTTTCGGATTTCATTTTCAAAAATCTTTCATTTATTGCCTGTGTTTCGTTTATGGCAATGGAATACATTGGATTTGCTGTAAAAAATTCAAGACGGATTTGGATTGAACCGATTGAATATGTACAAAATCTCAAAGAAGCGACATTAAATTTAAATAGTTGGAATATAGATACTTCTATTTTCAATTTGCCTTTATGTCTATTGTCTGACGAATTACATATATTTGCCCGCAAATCAATTTCAGACTGGAAGAACAGTTATGTGGATATTTGCCAAGAATGTAGTAAACAGAAAGATTGTTGCGGATTATTTTCCACTTCAAAGAGAATTTTTGAAAAATTGAAAGCGTTTAACTGTGTAAATTATTAAAATTCAAAGCACTATATCCGAACAGCAGAACTGTTGAATACAAATCCTCGTGGTACGGCGACTATCTCAAATGGTATGTGCTTTGCCAATGTACAAGACAGACGAATTTACATTGGCAAAGCCGATGTAAAACAGATTGTTGCAGACGAACTCAAACGAATAACAAAAATCCTGCTTTGCAGCATTTGATTAAGAAAGAATAAGGAAAGACTGTTTTGTTTTTAATGGTCAAATGAAAGTTTTATTGCTTTATGTTTTTATCTGTCGATTCATCATGTATAAAGTTATTCTATCCAATATCAAATATGCAGTCCTTATTTGCATAAGCAAATTATCTTTTAAAAGAAAAATACATTAATGGTTATGATACTACGGCAAAATCAGCAATTTCTTAATTGTTGATTATCTGCATATTGTATTTATGTAAAAAAAATAATGATACTGATTGCAAAAAAAAATTAAATTTTTCTTGCATACGTTAAAAGAAATTCGTTAATTTGCAATCGAAGTATATGTTTCATCCATTTTATATAAAATCCTTAAATGGGGATTAGGTAAAATGTTAAGAACACATACTGGATTAATAAAAATGATTGTCAAATCTAAAATTTTAAAATTATGGCTTTTAGAGCAGTATTAAACTTAGGCGAAAAAGAGTTTGACGTATTGGATTGCGATTACAAACTCGAAAGGGATGTGGACAGCAAGGGGCGTCCTGCATCCAACATTTACGGAGGAAAAGTAAGAGTTCATGTGGAATCTACGGAAGACACATCAATTCTTGAGCAAATGGTCAGTCAATTCAAGCCTGTCTCGGGCAGTATTACGTTCAAGAAAGGAGATGAAGAGGCTAAAATGAAAGAGCTGGTTTGGGAAAACGGATATATTATATCCTTTGAAGAAGCCATAGATGTGGTTGGCTCCAAACCTATGACCATGACCTTTGTCGTTTCGGCACAGGTATTGAAAATCGGCGGAGCTCAGTTCGAACAGAACTGGCCTGTCAATTAATTAACAAGGTAAAAAATGGGGCTTCCTTGCAATAGTGAGGAATGCTCCATTTTTACATGATTATTTGTGAATTTTATTCAAACTTAAAAAATAATAAAGTATGATCAATCAATATGAAATCGGCGGAAACGAAGTCAGGATAGATGCATCGGAGGCGATAGCTGCGATACCTGAAAACCGAACCATGCTGGTAGAAAAATTAACGGCAGATGAGCCTGTTAATCCGGAAACAGTAAACGGATTGACGGCTATAGAACAGGTTTTTGCTCATTATAAACCGCAAATAGATGTGGAGTTTCAGAATGGCGAAGGTTTACCTGTGAAAGAAACATTTCATTTTCAAAGTATTGCAGACTTTTCTGTTAAAAATTTGACGGAACAGAGCAGTTTTCTGAAACAGGCTAATACGGAAAAAGAATTTTATGACAATCTTACCAGGCAATTGCGCACCAACAAAGTATTGCAGCGAGTACTGGAAAATCCGGACTCGCGTCAGGCTTTAATTGCCTCGCTTGAAGCCTTAGGTGCGGAACTGGGCGAAAAGGAATAATTGAATGTTGAACTTAATACACAAGGAAAAATGGCAAAATTAGAAACTGCTAAGCAACAGGGCGCCGATCTTAATCAAGTCAAAAAAGAGGGCGCAGTATCCATTCATGATACAGTAGATAAACTGGCTCGCTTCGGCGGCTTTAACTTTTTGGAATCAACAGTTGACGGCATTGCTGCAATGAACCCTGAACGCGCAGCCCGTAAAAAAGCCTTTTTGCTGGACGACGACCGCAAGGCTTCACGCAACGAATTACGGAATAAATTGAATTTATGGATTGACATGCTCAAAAATACCGGTTCTGTCAGCGAAATGCTCGAACAGGCAGGGGTAAAATCCGAAGCCGTATCAAAGCTGCTGTCCGAAAATCAATTAACGGCAGTGAACACCGTAAAAGACCTGGAACGTTCTTATCGCAACGTGATGCTGTTTTATAAAAACACCGAATCGGACAAGCTGGGCAACCTGTCGATAGTCAATGCTTCGGCTGAACAGATTAGAGATTTGGACAATTCACGCTTTATTGATCATATAGCCAATGAGCTGAAACAGAATTACGACAAGCTGGATTTACGAACCAACTATTCGCTGCTGGTAATTCCCGGCTATTTGGGAGGAAGCAAAACAGTAGATAAATGGTCGAAAATTGCTTATGAAAACAAGGCAATGCTTTATACCGACTTCATGGATCTGGACAAGATGGACGATGTGGTTGAAATGTTTTTCACAGCGGGGCTGGCAGGCGGCGAGGCATTCAAAGCCAATACCTGCATGACCTGCAACTGGCTCATAGGGCGCGGTAAATATGCAGAACTCGGCGAAATACAGGATTTGAGAGTGTCGCCTGCGGCTGCCCTGGCGGGCAAAGTATACTGCACGCGAATGTCGCAAATTACGGCAGGAAAAAAACATGGCGGCATTAACGAAGCCGACAGCGTGGTTTTTCCGCTGAAGAAAAGCGAGATTTCGCAGCTGGATAAAATGGGGTTGATACCCATGGTAAACGAATACGGCAAAGTAATGGCATTTTCGGGCAAGACGCTTTTCAACGGCGATAACCTTGGACTGCAAACATATTCCGTTGTGCGTGTTTTTGACTATATCATGAAAGTGCTGTTTGATTTCCTTAACCGTCGCGCTTTTGAGAACTGGAGCGGAAAAACGGAAAAAGACCTGCGCGGGCAGATTATCAAGTTTCTGGACAGCGTTCAGGGACCGGATCGTCTGATAGAAAAATTCAAAATACAGCGCTTTGAACGCGACCCGAATCAGAAAGACAGGATTTTTCTTGATATTTTTATTACACCGTATTTCCCTGCCAAAAGCTTTGTTATCAAGCTGGACGGAACAAAAGGCGAAGAAGAGAATGAATGGAAAACCGATGTAGAACAGCAATAGATTCTGCATAAAGCTAAAACCGTTAAAACATTCTCTTACAGGTAAGTGTTTTGACGGTTTTTGTGTTATAAAATTAATGATTTCAACGAATTAAATAAATTCAGTAATATGGCTGAAAGAAGAAAAGTATATATATCTATAGGCGAATGGCAATATAAGCGAAAATACCGGATACTTTACACCGGCTACGTAATTGGCGCGGGATACGCTTATGTTACGCGCAAGCTTGCAACCGTGCCTTACAAAACAGATCTGGCTGTGCCGCCTCTTTTTGAAACGCGGGCGCCGATGTGCCGTTTGGCTCGTGACGTGTTTTCGTATGAAATTATTATGGAGCAGAGGCTTGACAGTTCTCAAGAGGCGTTTGATGAAAGCTTTCCCGAATTTGAATATCTGGAAAAGGATGCATTTTTGTCTGCAAAGCTCAGAACTGCATTATGGGCTGTTCTGCATTCTTCGGCAGCAATTGATATAGGATGGTATAAATATAGAAGCGACAACATTACTACTTCTGCTGCTGATTTTGCAGGACATAAAAAAATATTAAAGAACCAGCCGGCATCATTTAAAGGAGAAGGCACTGAGGTAAATGCTTTCCGGCATGTGCTGTGGCAGTCTTATATAACCAATAAATACGGTTATGAAATGGCTTTGCAGGTTGGAAATGTTCACGAAGACAACCCCGATACCAATTTAATGCAGCGTCGCGTATCTTCAATAAAAAAAGCTGATCAGATAATAGATTTGCTGAACAACGAAATAGGGCGCAGCATAGGCGGAGCGACAGGAAAAAAAACAGTGATGAATACCCTGGCTGTTATGGTCTTGGATGCTTTTTACGAAGATGGATTTTATACGGCACGGGAAGAAAAAAATGCGGATGGGCAGGTATCATATTATATTGACCGTACAACAATAACAGACGAACAGTACCGGCAGCTGAAGGAATTGTACGGCAAGCTTAATGAATACGGGCGCACCGCAGAGGAACAGAAAAAGAAAGATGAAAAAGATAAGGAAGACAGGGAAAAGCTGGAACGCCTGCAGATAACATGGGGAACTATGAAATGAAACATATAATTACGGCAATATTAATTTTATTGTGTCTGGCATCATGTAGCCGTACAATAAAATCGCGGATTGATGCAAAAATGAAATATATGAATTGCGAAACCGATACATGTATTGTCAGAATGACAGATTTGTTTTCATTTGAATGGGATACAATGTTCGTATTTCCTCCGCCGATTGACGATACCATTTGCTGGAATCCAAAATATCAAATAACGCAAAAAGAGTTCGATAGACGTATAATATTCGTAAAAAATTCAAGAATAATGTATTGTGAAGATGAAATGGCAATAGAAGAACCATATTCGTTTTATATTATATCTAAGGATATTTTTTACACGCCCGAAACAGCATCTGGGACGCGTCGTGGCAGACGACGAAATCTGTCTGATATCTTTTACACTCCCGAAACAGCGGTTTTTTATGTAACTTGGGATTCATCACATAGATACTATAATTTAATACCGTTTTGGGATAACAGGGAAGAAATAATTAAGAAACAATGAAATGAAACAGATAATTATGGTAATATTAATTTTATTGTGTCTGGCTTCGTGCAGTCGTACAATAAAGTCGCGGATTAACGTAAGAATGGGAATCATGCCTTGCAAAGATACGTGCATTATTCATATAAAAGATTTGTTTTCATTTGAATGGGATACCATGTTCGTATTTCCTCCTCATTTTGGAGACACTATTTGCAGAAAATATCAAATGACACAAAAACATAGTTACAGACGCATAGCTTTTGTAAAAGATTCAAAAATAATGTATTGTGAAGATGAAGTTGCTATAGAAGGACCTTATTCATCTCATATCATGTCTGATGATATTTTTTACACGCCCGAAACAGCGGTTTTTTATGTAATTTGGGATAAAGAACATGGATCTTATGATTTAATACCGTTTTGGGATAACAGGGAAGAAATGATTAAGGAACCATGAAATGAAACATATTGCATCAATAATATTATTATGTTGTTTTATTGCTTGTAGCAGCACAATCGAGTCACGGATTAGCAAACAAATGCAAACAATTAATGAAACAGATACTTGCATCATTCGGATGTCAGATTTGTTGCCCTTTGAATGGGATACTATGTACGTTAAATACAGATATTTTGATTTGAAAACAAACGATTATTGCCCAACTTTAACCATAACTTTTGTAAAAGATTTTCACACAATATATGAAAGATTTTATAATGCAAAAGTAACCGGTTCTTTTGATTTTGAGCCTCATCCTTTGGAATTTAATAAAAATAAAATGAAATATACTCCTGATGATGCAATATTTTTTATTGAAAAACATAAATATGGAGATAAGCAATTTTTTTTCTATCTGACTCCTATTGATTCTTTGGATATAATCAGGCGCGAATGGGATAGCAAAGAAAAATAATTAAGGAACAATGAAATGAAACATATAATTATGGCAATATTAATTTTATTGTGTCTGGCATCATGCAGCCGTACAATAAAATCGCGGATTAGCGCAAAAATGAAATACATGAATTGTGAAACCGATACATGTATTGTCAGAATGACAGATTTGTTTTCATTTGAATGGGATACCATGTTCGTATTTTCCCTTCCTATTGGAAACACTATTTGCAGTTATCCAAAATATCGAAGAACGCAAAAGGAATTCGACAGACGTATAATATTTGTAAAAGATTCAAAAATAATGTATTGTGAAGATGAAAGGGCAACAGAAGAACCTTATTCGTTTTATATTCTGTCTAATGATATTTTTTACGCGCAAGGAATAGCAAGTGTGACCCGTAGCGGCAGACGACGAAATCTGTCTAATATCTTTTACACACCTGAAACAGCGGTTTTTTATGTAACTTGGGATCCATCACATAGATATTATAATTTAATACAGTTTTTGGATAACAGGGAATAAATAATTAAGAAACAATGAAATGAAACAGATAATTATGGCAATATTAATTTTATTGTGTCTGGCTTCGTGCAGTCGTACAATAAAGTCGCGGATTGACGCAAAAATGAAATACATGAATTGCGAAACCGATACATGTATTGTCAGAATGACAGACTTGTTTTCATTTGAATGGGATACCATGTTTGTATTTCATCCCAATTCTGACTATAGACCTATATATAATGAATATCAGGATATTGCAAGGCGCATTGTTTTTGTAAAGGGGTCAAAAATAATGTATATGGAAGATGAAATTGCAATAGAAGTACCTTATTCGTTTTATATTCTGTCTAAAGATATTTTTTACAAATATGGAACAGAACGCCGAACTATGTCTGACACTTTCATTACGCCCGAAACAGCGGTTTTTTCCGTACAGTGGAAAACAAGAAAAACCTACTATCTAACACAGGTATCCGACACGTTGTTACATTACTTGAATTTACATGATAATGCGAAGCATAAAAAACATGGATCTTATGATTTAATACCGTTTTGGAATAACAGGGAAGAAATAATTAAGAAACAATGAAATGAAACAAACAGCGCCAATAATCATATTATTATGTTGTTTTCTTGCTTGTAACAATACAATCGAGTCACGGATTAGCAAACAAATGCAAACAAAGAATTAAAAAAGATGGTTATATTTTTTAGAAATACAAAAAAATAAATAAAATTAAAACAGGAGATAAACAAATGTTTGGATACAAAAGTTTTTTACGTATCGGAGAATTAGCCGATGCAAGCATAGCAGGCTTGTACAAGGACAGTTATGAACTTGAAAGCTGCAGCTATGGATTTTCGCAAGGGATAGATACAGATGGCAAGGCTCAGACAGACGTATACGGAGGGGCTATTTATATAACTTATTCTGGACTTCCGACAAATGAAATGCTCCAATGGGCATTGGCTTCTCACAAATATTATGATGGGACGATTATAATTTGTGATGAAAATGAACAACCATTGGAAAAAATCAAATTTGAACAAGCCGCTTGCGTCGGTTTGGAAATTAATTATTCGCAGAAAGGCAATGGGTATATCAATACAAAACTTATATTACAGGCTTTTCAAATATCAGCAGGAGCAATTAATTTGTTAAACAGGTGGACGGGCTTTTAATAATTTACAATTAACAGTTAATATTTTAAAATTATGAACAATTTACCTGCAATGGATGGTTTTTTTAACTTTCCTCAAATTGACAGCGAATTAACAGTTTGGCTGTCAATCGACAATGAAGAATACGAAGTAAGCAAGTTTAAGATTGACTTCGTGCAGTCTTCCGATTACAAGGGACAGCCGCAGGATGAAACAAGAGGCGGCAGAATGGTCTTAACTCTAACGCAAGTCTTGCCCGACTGTTTTTACCGCTGGGCAATGACTTCATCTACGAAAAATGGAACGGTTGTTTTCAAATCGAAAACTGCAAGCTCTCCATTGAAAATAGAATTCAAGAACGCTTTTTGCGTGAATTTTGCACGAACGATAGACGTTAATACAGGTTTGAATACGAATCTGGTAATTTCGCCCGAAGCACTGGTAATCAATGGAATAAATTTCAATAACCAATGGAGGAAATAATACGGTTATGGCAAAATACAGGGAAGTTTATATAACGATAGAAGAATTTGTTATTCTTCAGGAAACCGACCGCCTGTACGAAGGCTTTGTTATAGGCTTGGGATATGCTTTTGTTGATACAGACGCGATACCTCCGCCTAATTTGCGCGGTTATACTTACGTACGTGATGTTCCTCCTGCAATGAATCTCTTTACCTTAGTAAGATTTCAGTTTGTTGACAATTCACCAGAAATGGTGGAAATGAGCAAAAAAGGCACAATGCAGAAAGCAGAATACCATACAGTAAGGCAGGGTGATACGCTTTCGGCTCTGGCTTCAAAATACGGAGTAAAAGTAAGCGATATTGTAAAGTGGAACAATATTGCCGACCCAAATAAAATAGAAGTCGGACAAACGCTTGCTGTAAATAAATATCAAGAAGCATTGGACGTGGTTAATCATGGAATAAATATTGCAGGAACTGTTGCAAGCGCAATAGCTAGCTTCCGTTATACAAGCTACCCTTGGGGCAAAGGATATTTTAGATCGGCAAACGGTAAATTGTACAGTTTATCTGTTCTTGAAGTACAGCCCAACGGAAAATATGTGAGAGGCGTGCAGGGCTTAAGGAATGCAGCAAATACTGCAAAAAATATCAGCAAAATTCCAAGATTGACTGGTCAAACTTTGGGATGGGTAACACTCGGATATGATGTATATAAGTTTAGGCAACAACCAAATGTTATTAATGGGCTTGATTTAGCTATTGGTGGAGTTAGTCTATATCAATGGCAAGTTGGTGCATTATATTTTGGTTTAAATGGAATGGTATGGGCGGCTAGTGGCGAAATCGAAACAATAAGAGATAATATAATAAACAATAAAAACAATCATGTATATAATCCAACATTAGGATTCTAAAATATCCGTATATGAAGATATTAGACTATTTCTTTTATAAGATACATAAATCCGTAATTTTTATTGCACCGGAGGAATATAGACCGGTAGAGTGGAGAGCTACGGCTTTGTTGTCTTTTATCCTGATGTTTTGTTCCGATTCCATAATATGCACTATAGGGATATTTTTTGATAATGACATTTGTTTGTTTTTTAAAAAATACGACCCACTTTCATTTATGATGATTGGCTTTTTAATATTCATGCTGTTATTTGCAAGATATAAAAAAATGAAGAATGTATTAAAAATTAAGACAGCGTATGAAGCTATTTATAAAAATAAACGTATATTATTCAATACATTTTTTTACTTATCGTTAGTAATAATATTTGTATATAGTTTTATATCGTATAGATTATACATACTTGGCAGAATATAAATTTGCTTTATTCCATAAATTATATACGGATAAATTGATTGAAAAATGGATATGGTATTATCAAAAATATAACATAATAAAACATGAATGACACCGTAAAAATAAAATATAAAATCAAAAATGATGAGATAATATACTGGATTATGTTTTTTGTTATTATTTCGGTGTATGCGTTATTATCATACTTGGTTAACAAAGAATATTCTATTGTATACCTTATTATTATGGAATTTCTTGTGCCTGTTGTTTTCCTGTTTTATCTTTTTATAAATATCTTTCGATGTAAGTATTTTTATCGACTTTGTAATGAAATGAAAAAAAACGGAATTGGAATAAATATGAATAACTGTTTTATCAAAATAAAAAGAAAAGATTATCGCGTTAAACCTGTAATGCAAACAATAGAAGTCAATGTAAAAACTCATTTTCGTACAATAGAAGCATATTACGTACAAACAAAAGATTTGTTTATGCTTTTCTTTCAACTGCCTGATTTTGGGCTGTTTCGTCGCTACATACGACCCGTGGTATTTAAGAAAAATAATATAATGATTCCAAGTTTTATGAAGAATATTTATTTAATAGAAAATTACGAAAAGAAAGAAATAGAAAATGATATTTGCATTAAATTAAATATGAAATTAAATGATATTGAATATTTGGTTTTACCTGTAAGTTCGGGAATATAATACAGTTAAGGCAAAGATTCTAATATTTGAACAAGACAAATAAGATTATTTAAAATATAAACACAATAATAATTAGGAATAAAAATTTATGAACGGACGAATAATATTCAAACTTCGCAAGCCGGTGAAAGACAATCCTCAGCATCTTTATTTTGAGAATTATCAGGCGCTGTATTACGATTATTCTCTGCAAAAGAGTGTCAATCAGTCGGGCGAGGTAAGGAGTAACACTCAGGCGGGAAATATACGCATAGCCCTGCCGGTGCTGCCGACAGACGAACTGTTGAGCTGGGTATTCGACAGCGCAAAAAAGTGGAACGGCGAAATTACGCTTGACGATATGGAAGAGGAATCCATGGAAAAAGTGTATTTTGAGGAAGGACGGTGTGTCGGTTTTCGCTTGCATTACGAGCCGGCGGGAGCGGAAAACAGCATTGTTTTACTGTTGACTGTCAATGCACAGCGTATGATAATCGGGAATGTGGAATATAAAAATCCATGGTAAAACTGAAAGCAAATGGGATTTTTTGACAGAATACGTAAAGGCAAATTATTTTTCGGAAAGAAAGTTCCTTCCGTTGTGGTCAAATTTTTCTTTCGTGGACAGACATACATTCTTGAAGAATTTGACATTGATTTCAATCAGGCGATGGATGAAAAAAATCATCCCTGCGATGAAATGCGCGGCGGCATTATAACTTTAACCATCAGCGAACCGCCGAGTGAACAGCTAACCGAATGGATGATAAATTCGTATGAAAAGCGGGATGGCGAATTTCACTTTTTCCGCAATGACGGTAAAATACGCGAAGGCGCTATAATGTATATACTTTTTCGGGACGCTTACTGCACCGCCTGTCATAAAACCGCACATCCGCAAGGCGCAGGACTGTTGACCACTCTGGTTATCATGCCTCGATGGGTAAGAATAGGCAACGAAGAATTTGAGAATAAATGGAAATCTTAAAAAAACGAATTTTATGAACGGGAAAGAATACAACGTACAGGAATTTTATCTCCACCTCAAACTCGGCATATGGCAGAGCGGACAGGTAGCCGGTTGGGGACATGTGGAAACGGCAAAGGTTCGTTCCGACCTGATGACCGACAAAGGCTTTTTTATTCATAAGGCATTGAATACGTACTTTCATTCGCCACTGATAAAAAAACACTTATCTTCCGGTTTGTTCCTTCTGGATTTGTACTGTCTGAATAAAAATACGGCAGAAAAATATGTTCATGTTGCTGTCGTTGCAGTTTGCCGCGCAACGGTAGATTATATCAAATCCGTTGAATGTCTGCGTATAATAAATCAGTTGGATGCCTGTAAATTCCTGCAGTTACTTCAAAACCCTGCAAGCGTTAAAACGTCAGGCGCCTATCCAAAATGGAAAACGGCAGGAGCGGGCGGGCGTATTAATAACGGTATTCCTGTTTACACACGAAAACATTAGAAGTCATGAAACAGAAATTTTACAGGCTGCCCATCAATTTCGATTCCGTTTTTGACGAAACGGAGCCCGGCATGCCTGTATGCAGCGAGTTGGAATCTATAGATCAATATATTGAAATGATTATTACCACCTGCCCCGGCGAACACAAGTTCAATAAAAACTTCGGTTGCGGCATCTGGGACATGGATTTCGAACTGGTAGTATCGCGCAAACACTGGGAAGAGGATTTTACAGCCCGCATCCTTAAAGCCATCCAAAGTTTTGAACGCAGGCTGAAAGATGTAAAAGTCGTTATCCGTGTGCAGGAAGTTGCCAGGGAAGATCCTGCAATGAAAACGACCGCCATTAAAAAGAAGGTGCATATTTTCGTCAATGGCAGGTCTGTATCTTCAAACGAGCCTTGCGGCTTTAATTATATTCTATACTTAGGACCTTTAACCACCGAATAATTTATCAGTATGGCAATCCATTCCAATCCATATAAAAACAAACAGAGAATTCATGAACGTATGCTCGGATTTGCCGCGCAATATTTCGGCATCAGCCGGGTCGAATTGCTTGACCCTGTGGTGAACCTGCTGCTTGAATCGCTTTCGGAAGAAGTATATAAGGCAGTCGGATCGCTCGAATCTTCCGAAAACCGTATCAGCGACAAACTGTCGGGTTTGCTGGCATCAGGCATGGACGCTATCGCTCAGCCTGCGCATGCCATCATTCACGCTACTGCTGCCGAAAGCGTTGTGGAATTAACTGCGCAGACAGAATTCAACTGTAATTACAATTCTAAAACCTTTGATTTTTATCCGGCAGTAAATGCACGCCTGTATAAGGGCGATGTGCGGTATTTCATTCACAGTGAATATCTGTACGCCGTCAATGCCGATCAGACACATACATTGCTGACCCGCAGCGGCAAAAAAGACCCTGCTAAAAACGCGGTTTTCTGGATTGGAATAGAACTGGATGACGCCGTTGAAAACTTGACAAACATATCGTTTTATATTGATTTTCAAAGCATTTACAATAAAGAAAAATATTTGAATTTATTAACCCATTCACGATGGTATGTGCATGATATGGAACTGTCGCCTGTTCAGGGAATTTATTCGGTTGACGAAAAGCATGACAATGATACTCTGGCATTTTTTTCGCCTTATGATGTTTCCCGTAAAATAAATAAACGGGTAAAAGAAATATATAATCCGCATTTTTTAGGTGTAAACAGCGATATTCCGTTACATAACAAAGAAATCTTTCCAGCCGGGTTGAAATCTGTTTTCAGTGAACAGGTCAGCAACCGAATAGATAGTCCTTTGCTGTGGCTTGAAGTGCGCTGTCCGGCTGAATTTTCTCCTGAAATCATGGACGCCATGAAAATCAGCATCAATGCTTTTCCGGCAATAAATAAAAAACTGATAAAAAAAACAGTTTCAGTCCATCGCAGGATGCCTGTCATTCCTCTGGATACAGGAAGTAACGAATCGTTCATTTCCATTGCATCGCTGTCGGATTCACATGGAAGGCAGTATTACGATATTCCGGTAAACGACACTGAAAGTGCGCGTTATGGCATTTACAGCCTTTCGCGCGGCGGGTATGAAACGTTCAGCAGGCGTGAAGCATTAGAATTTCTTTCGCTGATGACAGATGAAATCAGCGGCGAAGTATCATTTTTCTTCAAAAACCAAAACGATGTCAATTCGGGTTTAAGAAAAATCAGCGGGGAAGCCAATATGCTGGTAAGGGATCTGGACAAAATCATGTCGGGCATCAAAGAACGCATGGAAGTAAAAAACTACCTTTTGCCTGATATGGAAATCGATGAAGAAATCTATTTTTTATTGTACTGGACGACCTCGGGAGCAGAAGCCAACGGCATTCCGCCCGGAACGCTTATGCGCGTTTCGTCCGAACTTGTTTTACTGCCGGCTTCCATTCGGACACTTTCTACGGTTCGGGGAGGAAAACATGCGCCGCAGTCAATTGAAAAGGAGCATGCTCATAAAAAAGCCCTGTCGCAGCATGCCCTGCTGATTACCGTCGAAGATATTGTCAGGTTCTGCAATGACAGGTTCAGGGATGTCGTAAGTGATGTTCGTGTGAAAAAAGGCGTCATGGAGAGCGGTGATCCCCGCACGGGCTTTATCCGTACAACAGATGTGTACATGACGCTGCGCACGGAAATGAAAAAATATGTGCAGGATGGAAGCGGTTTTGAACAAATCCTGAAAGCCAATTCGCCCGAAACATACAGGTACAGAGTGTTTGTTAATTAACAATTAATAATTAACAATTAATAATTAACAGTTGACAATTAATAATAGACATTATATAGAACAGATTATTACATGCTTAAAATTCATCAATTTATTGAATCGTCATTGCGAGTGAAGCGAAGCAATCCAACGTTCGGCGTAGCGTCACGCTACGTCGAAAATAGCAGCAAGGCTCTGCCTGCGCCGAACGGAGCATATAATGTTTTATTAAATATAAACTCTAATTAATAATTTAAAGATTTGGGATTTAAAACAGATAAATGAAAATTAATAATAATCAAAAATTAAAAAATATATGGAAACATTTTTTGGAAAATTCGCGTTGATGTATTTGCTGCTGCCCGTAATATGTATATTGCTGGGTTTCTTAATGTATTTTGTAGCCAAAAAAAACAAGCTGCTGAGCAATAAAAAACTGATTTTTTATTTTCTTTCGGCATGTGCCGTTTTAGTGATTCCCGCTCTCTTTGGCTTTGCGGACTATGCTTTTATGCCTTACGGCTACGCATTGTCAGTGGGCATTTATCTGCTGCTGGGTTGTCTGAATCTGAAACTTACAGGCAAGTTTATCAAAGAATTTGAAGAAAAGCCTTACGGGGTGGAATTTTTTTTCCAGTTCACTGTTATGCTTGTCGGAGCGGCGCTGTATTCGCTGGTTTTCAATTTATGCAACGAGTTGCAGTATGGACTATGGGCGTCAACCTGCCTGCTACCGTTCATTTTACCCTCGCTGTTTCGCAAGGCGTATCGCACTTACATCAAGATTCCCGTAGAAATTTACAGTGTATGGACGTATAAGGATGAACAGGACGAAATAGACACGGAAGATTTCGACAGTTCGGCAATCATTGTTGTCGAGTTGGAAATTTTTAAACAGGTAGAAGACGTCAAACATTTAAATATCAAGGCTAAAGCATCGGAAAACGCTCCATTTGGCGTATGGTTCAAGATGTTTATTCATCATTACAATACCAAATCGCCCGATTACATGATTGCTGCTTCCGATAAAGCAAATTCATACGGCTGGATGTTTTATGTCAATACACTGGGCTTTTGGAAACGCTCCATCGATCCGGCGCTGTCTTTTGCCGAAAACAGGATAAAAGACAAAAAAGTGATTACTGCAAAGCGCGTCCGGCGAACGGATGAATAAAAGAATAAATAAACATACTGTTATGGCTGATAATAAGCAATTTAAAATAACCGTATCTAATGAAGATGGAAAACTTCGAGTCGGACAGGACTGTAAAATTACGGTAGAAAAAATGCGTGCGGAAAAAGAGCAAACAGTTACTCTTTTAATTAAGTATCCCAATGGAAAAGTAAGTAAACCGGAATCTGTAATAATACCGAAAAAAGACAATCCAAAGGATATATCCCTTTGTTCAAAAGAAGTAATATTTAAAGCGAACACGGACGTAACCGATAAGTTTTCGGGAGGAGAAGTAATAATAGGCATTTCCGATGGAACAAAAATACCCGGCATAGCAACCGTACTTGCCACAGTTCGTTTGCATCCCTCTTCCGGTTCTGCACGTCTGGAACACGTTTACTGGTCATCACAGGAGGATATTAAGGATATTTCAAAAAAAGAAAGTGAAAGCGGCGAGTTCTGCAAAAACGAAGACGCCTTTTTGCATGTTAAAACACTGGGACTTTATAAGGGACAGATTCAATTGAAATTGACCTGTACAGTAAACGGAAAAGAAGAAACAATATGTGAAAACAGAAATATTCCTTTGGGTGAAAACAGCAGGGCTGTGGCTGTCTATGGCACGGAAATATTGGACTTTATTAAACGTAAGCATGAAAAAGAGTGTACTTCTAAAATTACGGCAACAGTGAGTTATGTTCCCAATGACAGCAAGAACTTATTATTATTATTACATCCTGATTATACAAAAGTGGCATCTGTTAATATGATATGCGACAAAGACGCAGGCTCGCCTAAAAGATCTGAATATACCGTTGGCAGGGTGCTTGTTGAAGCTGCAGAAGAACACGGCGATGATGAAGATACCGCAGCTAAAGACCTGATTGTTGGCTGCATTGGCAAACTGGAAGGTACAGGAATAGCGAGTGGCAGTCTCTCTCTTTACAAAATGCAGCTCTACAATCTCTATTTATTCGATTTTATACGGTTGGATAAGATAAAGGAAGAAGATGTAAAGGATTATAAAAACAATATGGACGACCGCAAAAAAATATACGAACTGTTAAAGCCTGTTGTTGCCGGTAAAAGCGGGAATCTGGATATTGATATGTTGCAAGCCCTGCTTGATGAAGCCCAAAAGCGCCGCCGACCGTTCTGGGAGCGCGAAGTATGCCGCGATGCATGGTATGCTATTGATTACAGACTGGACAGCAGCCGCTATGGAAGTGATCAGGAATGTCCGCCAGGACCTGTATATCTTATTCCTTTTGCAGGAGACAGGTTTGCTGTTTATGCTTCTCAAAACGGTTCTGATACGGGTATTTCCCGTTCGGTGAATAGAAAGCATGAGTCGGCAAAAATCAAGGCACGTGGCGGTATTGCTTTTCATAAGTGGAGTGCCACAGGTTCACAGGGATGTATTACTTTAAATACAAGTGACAGAAATTATGAACAGGATCTTTTTAATCGCCTGTTCACGGGAAAGCAGGGCTTATACACAGTCGGCTTTGTCAAAGATGACAGGGTAACTTCTAACACGGAGAAAACCGGGAAAGACAATGACAGGGCAACGCGCCTTCGCATGTTAATAATCGAAGAGCGCGGTGCAGCCGGCGAAACTCCTGTAAAGTGCGCCAAAGACTTGCCCGAAAAAGAATGGATAGAAGGAAAGAACCCCGAGAACGATTATCGCTATTACCACCATGTAAAGCCGCCAACGCAGATGCTGCTGCGCAAGGTTGAAGTGAATATTACCTATACCGAAAAAGTAAAGGATAAGGAAGGCAGGGAAGTTACGGAAACAAAAACGCGAGCCTCAGCCACTCCCGAAATTACCGCAACAACCAACAGCGATGGAGGTAAAGTGAATGTGATAAAAGCCCGTGCAGGCGATACCATTTCCGCTTCGGTAGTGGAAACCTCTTTTGTAAAAGCAGATTTTGACGCTTTAACAGATGATGAGAAAGAAATAATAAAATGGGAATTACAGAAGAAAGAAAAGAGTGATAAGGAATATTCGAAAGTAGAAACGAAAAAGGGAATAATAGACTATTCATACACAGTTAAGTCTGATACAAAAGCGAATACATCGTTTATTTTGACTGTGAAAACACATAAGCAGTCCGATTGTTTTATTTTCAATATAACAGTAGAGGATGCGTCGAAAGAGCAGGCAGATGCAGCAAAAACACAAAAAAAATGAAACAAAAAATTATAAAAAAAATGACAAAAAAAATGACAAAAAAAATGACACCATTATTATTCTGGCTGATAGCAGTCGCAGTTGTCGGCATTATTATGCTGCTTATCGAAGCTATAATTGCAATTCCCGCTTCGGCAGCCCAAACAGACGTGCAGCAGGACAGTATAAAAAAAGTACTATTTCCATGCTGGATGGACGATATAGTAATACTCCACGGCACTTATGACGGTATGGATAAATATGATGAAAATGGTAATCTTGTGGAAGAAGAAGTGGATACAAGCGGAACGATAATAGAGGGAAGAATTGATGAGAATGGCAAGCCAATAACGATAAGAGCAGAATACGACATGGATTACTTTGAAGGCATAACAAAGGAAGAAAGCCATCAGGCATGGAAGGCACAGGACAGCCTGTGTCCCTTTCTTTCGCCCGAGCGCTACCGCCGCCGTGTAAAAATGTTTTATGGAATTGACGTCAACGATTATCCGCCCGGCGTAAAGATACAGCTTACCGAACTGGACAGGTATGAGGTTGAACAGCGCGCCTGTTTAAGCCTCTATCCCGCCTTGCGGTCAATAGAGCCTGTTATGTGGATAAATTATGCTAAAAGTACTGAATATCCTGCGCTTTATAACAAATGGCTTTTTATGGGCTACACCGATGCATTTTATTCTATCCGCGATTTTTTTTGGAAACAATCGCATTACTATAAGGACTATAATCCTCATCACTCTCTTTATAAAGACGTACGTTATGCCCAGTACGATGCAGGTATTTTTGATGCGCGGGACGAACTGCTGGAATTCATGGATACTACTGTATATCTCCTCGAGCCGAACTATTTTGTTGGCATAGCCGATGGCTACCTGCGCTATACCGATTTGCGCATGGATGCTCTGTACATGTATATACACAGGCAGCAAGCCGAAAAAAACCGCAAACTCTGGCTGCCTTATGGCAGATACAGCTATGCGCCTAATGACAGTGATAAATATAAATATATTTTTATGAATACGGAACCTTTTCACGGATGGAACAGCAGAGAAAGAAACGAGGAAAAAATCTCGCGCATGCTTGCACACGAAGAAACGCCATGGAAAGGTTATGTTCCCGAAGCGGGCGTGGCGGCTTTTCTTAACTTTCTGCTGCGCATAGGCGAAGGGGAAAGCCTTGTAAGCGGGTACAGCGGCATGTTGTCCGAAAATAATTATTTCGGCTACGGCTTGCTCCGCGAGTTCTGCGAGGGGCGCTGGCGGTACTCTTCCCTGCGCGCAAAAATGCTTGAGAGCTACAAAGCCAAACCCCTTACAGACGGCGTAAAGCTCTGGCTTGAGCCTCACCCGTGGGCTTTCGACATAGATATTTTGAAAACTACAGACGAACTGACAGTTACCGAACTTGGCTACGATGATTACTACTTTGCAGAAGTAATGCTGCCTGTAGAAAGTCCTGTGCGGGACGAAAACGGCTATGCCAAAATCCTCGACCGTAAAGAAAAGGTTAAAGGCTACGTAAAGCGTTCCGAAATTGCAATAGTCGAAAAACTGAAAGAAGGCGAAGGCTTGCCCCACGAAAATACCGACGCATGGAAAAAAAATCCCTATCTGTTGCTGTATATGGAAAAATACAGGGATAAAATGACAGCTCTCACAGGCGCTCTGTCCGTTCAGGAAGTTGTGAACATCGACTGCGACATGCGCGCTGTCGTATGCGACGAACTGATGGATGACGATACATTCCTGTACTGGGAAGCGCCGGAACGCCCCGAATATGTTATAGTTCAAAGCGACTTTAACATACGCGGCTTTGTTGCAAAATCGAAAGTCAGGCAGGTAACGGAAGAAAATATGAATACCTTGCGGATTGTACCTGACCTCGCAGGCGACGCAGAACTTTTGAAGCAGGTAAATCCGAGAATCAGCAGCCGCAGGGGCATCATAGAAGATCCCGACGGCTATGTAAATATAAGGGAAAGTCGAAGCGTCGGTTCAAAAATACTTGGAACCATCAGGGACGGAGAATTATTTACATACTGGGAACTGTCGGGCAACTGGTACATAGTTCAAACGGCACAGGGGCTTCGCGGCTTTGTTCACAAAACCCGCATAAGGGAATATTTCAATCCTCAAAGATGGACGATAAGTAATGAATAATTAATAATTGACAATTAATAATTTAATGATTTAAA
>JAISDB010000121.1 GCA_031265155.1 Prevotellaceae bacterium
CTCCGAATACAGGCACGCACAGTTTGGCGTAGTGCAAATTCACGAGTTTGAACAAAAAATCATTGTGCGCAACGATAAAAACGGTAACCCTGTTCCGTATATCGCTTGTGCCGTTCGCGATAAGGAAATCAAGTTGACGCCCGAAGAAACCGTCAGGCAACTGTATCTCGAAATTCTATTGAACGATTACAAATATCCCGCCGACCGTATCGAACTGGAGTATAACGTTACTTTCGGACGCGAGAAGAAGCGTGCCGATATTGTTATTTTCATAAACAGACACAATAGTTATTAAATGATTACTCTATTTTTCAATCTCAAAATATTAAGTAAATTTGTAAAATATGTCAGATAACTCAAACATAATAATCATTATTCCCGAAGGGAAAATAAGGGATTATGTTGACGGCACGATTCGTCAGGATACACCCGAAGAATATGTACGTCAGACCGTTGAAAAACGTTTGATTAACGAACATAAATATCTTAAAGAACAAATAAAAGTCGAATACAATGTTCAGATGGGGACAGCCAGAAAACGTGCCGATATTGTGATTTTCCCTGAAGGAATGACAGATGAAGAAAAGAAAAATCAGCACAACATTTGTATTATTATAGAATGTAAAAAAGAAGCCGTAAAACCAACCGACAAAGATAATGGCATAGAACAGTTGAAAGCATATATGTCTGCCTGCGTAAATTGTGAATGGGGTATGTGGACAAATGGACTGCACAAAACCGTTTACCGAAAAGTAGTTGATGAACACCGTAAAACTGTTTTTGAAGAATGCAACGATATTCCTTCGGCAGACGGCACTACCGACGAACAGGAACGCCCCATCCGCAATACGCTGATAAAAGCATACGAAGACAATCTCTTATTCACATTTAAAACCTGCCACAATATTATTTACGTGAATGAAGGGTTGCAAAAACAGCCCGCATTTTTCGAATTTTTAAAAATCATTTTCTGTAAAATTCAAGATGAACGAAATTTTTTGTCACTCATTGAGTTTTACACTACTTCCAAAGAACGAAATTACAAAGATGGGCAGGCAAGCGTCTATAATCGCATTGCAAGAATATTTGAAGAAGTAAAGGAAAAGCATGGTCAGATTTTCGATGCCAATGATGAGATTAAGCTACACCCTCGAACAGTAACTTATTTAGTTGCCGAACTTCAGAAATATGTCTTGCTTTATACCGATATTGACATAAAAGGCAAAGCATACGAAGAATTAGTTGGTGCAAATTTGAGAGGCGACCGCGGAGAATTTTTCACACCGAGAAACGTGATGAAAATGGCGGTTGATATGATAAACCCGAAAGAAACAGAGCGGGTTTTGGATAGCAGTTGCGGTACCGGAGGCTTTGTTGTAACTGCAATGAATTTGGTAATCAATAAAATTACAAAGCAACTTGAAGAGCAATATGGCAAAGAAGCAATGTTAGATGCCGATGTTCGTAAAATTTTTAATGAACAAATATCCGAAATTGCCAAAAAAAATTACTTCGGCTTCGACATTAACCCCGACCTTGTGAAAGCCTCTAAAATGAATATGGTAATGAATAATGATGGTAGCGGCAATATTCTTCAACTCAATACGCTGTTACCACCGCAAGAATGGCCGGAAGAAACCCGTATGCAGTTGGAAAAAGCATTAAGATTAGGAAAAGGCGCTATTCGTAATTATAAAACACTGGATCATTTCGACGTGATTGTAACCAATCCGCCCTTTGGCTCTAAAATTCCCATAAAAGACCAGCAAATATTAGAACAGTTTGATTTGGCACATATTTGGAACAAAGACGAAAGTGGAAACTGGTATAAAACCGAACGTTTACAATCAAGCGTACCACCCGAGCAACTTTTTATTGAGCGCATTATCCAGTTTTTAAAAGAGAGCGGACGAGCAGCTATCGTTTTGCCTGACTCCATTTTAGGCTCACCCGGACTGGAATATATCCGTCACTGGTTAATTAAAAAAACTAAAATCATAGCAAGCGTCGATTTGCACGCCGATGCTTTTCAGCCCAGAAACGGAACGCAATGCTCAATTCTTTTCCTGCAAAAGAAAACACAGAAAGAAATTGACGAGGAAGAAAAAACGAGGCAAATGATTAGTTACGATATTTTTATGACAATGATAGACCATATTGGACACGACAAGCGTGGAGCAAAGATATTCAAACGCGATGAAAAAGGAAACGTGATTATGCTTGAAAAAGAACAGGACGTGCGGGAAAAAGACATTGAAGGGCATTTGGTTTTTCGCAGAGAAGTAACTCAGGAAAAAATAGTGAACGACCAAACCATTCATGTCGCCGGTGTCTTTAAAAAATGGAAAATTAAACAGGGAATATCATGGTAGCAAGTAATTTAGCATATAATTACTACGAATATCACGAGCAAGAACAGAATTACAACTTTTTGCCCGAGGAACTCAAATATACTTCGATTTCATTACAGGAAGTCAGAGAAAACAAATTCCGGCTCGAAGCAAGTGCGTTTAATCTGGAAGCAAAGGCCGCCAAAAATAAAATTATGGCAAACAGATACGGCTATGTAAATTTATGGTCAAAAGACGGATTGGTTGAAAATGCTTATGTTAATCAACGATTTAAACGTATTTATGTTGAACATAAGGAAATCCCATTTTTCCAACCTTCGTCAATAACGGAAGTATATCCGAAGCCCGCAAAATATATTTCTGCAAAAACCGACACAGATTTAGAGAGTTTGAGAGTAAAAAAGGGAATGTTGTTAATGACAGTATCGGGAACAATAGGGAAAGTTGCCATGACAGAAAAAAAACTCAATAACCAAATTTTTAGCCATGATTTACTCAGATTGACAGGAAAAGGAGAATACGATACAGGTTATATTTATGCTTATTTTCTTACCGAAACAGGACAGAATATTTTACAATCAAACAATTATGGTGCCGTTATTCAACATATAGAACCTGAACATTTGCAAAATATCATTATTCCTAATGCTCCCGAGTTGCTGAAAAAAGAGATACACAAATTAGTAATTGCTTCTTATGATTTGCGCGACCAATCGAACGATTTGCTTGATTGTGCAGAAAAAATACTCTACCAAGAACTGCAATTAAAACCTATTGAAGAGTTGGCAATAGAATATTTTGACAATTCGGTTGATTTGAGAAACTATACAACAAGCCTAAAGGACTTGAATTTACGTCTGGATTGTTCGTATCATTTGCCGATGGTAAAAGTAATATCAAAAGAAATAAAATTAAAAGCAAAAGAAATTCTTTATATTAGCGACAAAAGAATTTCAGCTAATATCATTTTGCCTGGGCGTTTTAAACGTATTTACGTCGATAAGGGAACCGGTGTACCTTTTTTTGGCGGAAAGCAATTAGGCGAATTAAATCCATGTAATGTTAAATATCTATCATTAGACCAACATTCCCAGAGAATAAAAAAACAATTATCTTTAAAAGAAAACATGATAGCTGTAACTTGCAGTGGAACAATCGGAAAAGTCAGTATTCTTCCAAAACACTGGGAAAATTGGACACTCAATCAACATGTGATGCGCATTGTTCCTGCTAATAATGAAATTGCCGGATATATTTATTGCTGGTTAAATTCAGATTATGGATATTATTTAATAACAAGGCATACTTATGGTTCTGTTGTTGATGAAATTGATGATAGACATTTATCACAAGTTGAAATTCCTCTCCTAAAAAACCAATCCAAGCAGCAAAAAATCAATGAGATAGTATTAGAAGCAAACGAATTGCGCTACCAAGCCTATTTGAAAGAGCAGGCAGCAATAGTGAAAATGAAAAACATAATTGACTAATTAATCAAAAAAAACTTCTACTTTTGCAACGAAAGCAAACGGTTATTAAACGAGTCTAAAGATATGATGGAAAAGGAAATAGAAAAATGTTGATTGATAAAAAAGTTATAAAGATTGTGATAGAATATTAATTAAAACATATAAAATTATGACAATAATAGATACTTTACAAAAACGAAAAGAAGAGGCTGATAAACTAGTAAATGATATAAGGTTAAAGACTAAAACTATTGAAGAACGACTTATTAAATCAACAGAAGTTTTGAATTCAATAAAAAGCCAGGACAAAGAATATAGTAAATTTCTTAAGCAAATTAAAGAAATTCAAAATAAGGCTTCTGAAAGTATTGTTAAATTTCAATCCGAAAAAAATACAATTGTTGACTATCATGCTCAAATTCAAAAATTTTACAATTCTAAATATTTACCACTTGTTGAAAAAATAGAAGATGAAAATAACGGAATCGCAGCACGTCAAAAACAAGTAAATTCCACTACAAGGGAAATAAACTCAATAGGGAATCATTGCAAATCTCAATTTGATAAAATAAAAAAATATGCCGAACAGTATACTAAAACCCTAAAATCTTTAGAAAATTTAGATAGTAGTATTCGTAAAATATATATTAAAGTTCAAAAGCATGAAAGCAATTCAAAAACATTGGTGGATGCTATTAAAGAAGCAAAAAGCAATGTAGATACTTTTGAAAAAAACATTTTACAACAACACAATAATTCAAGAAGATACGAACAAGAAATATCTGAATTATTAAACAAGTCAAATGCAGAATATGATCATATAACGTCAATTAAAAACAAATCAGAAAACACTCTGAAAGAAATTTTAGATATTTATGAAATTGCAGCTGATACCGGCAGAAGTGGTGAATTTGATAAACGAAGAAAGTCCCTATCAATAGAATTAAAGAAATGGGAAAGGCATATCATGTTTTCGACTATAGGTTTATTTATAGTAATTATAGCTTTGTTTGTTTGGCAATTAGGACTAAAAGAATGGCAATTTGATAAAATAGGAGTAGATATAAGTTTTTATTGCAGATTTCTACTTACTTCTCCGATTATCTATTATATCACATTTGCTTCAATGCAATATAATAAAACAAAAAAGTTAGTAGATATTTACAGTTATAAAACAACAATGGCAATGTCAATAAAGTCTCATTTAGAATTATTGACAGCCAATTCAAACTTTGAAAAATACAACGAGGATATTTTACAATTTACTCTTGAGGCATTTAGAAAAATTTATAACGAACCTTACAAAGATGATGAAGATTTTCATTTAAGAATAAAGATGCAAGACTTAGAATTACAATTAGAGAAAAAGATTCAGGGAGTTAAAGATGAATGTACAAAACTTGTACAGACTACTAAACAGACATTAACGAAGTGATTTTTTCTATATGACTAACTTTGAAAATCTTTCAATAAAATCCCTCGTCCTCCACTGCATAGGTAATAAATCTGTCAACAATGTCGTAATTTTTTCGCATGATTTGCTGGAAGTGCCGCAGCATTCGCCTGAAAGGATACGATTACTCGCAGGCAGGATTGTATTTTATTACAATCTGTTGTCAGGATAGAATATGTCGTTTCGGGAAAATCGAAAATGGGGAAATGATATTGAACGATTTGGG
>JAISDB010000107.1 GCA_031265155.1 Prevotellaceae bacterium
TGCCCCGCCTGCTCGTGGGCTGTAATAATGCCCTGCTGAAGCCTTGCAAGTTCGCTGTCGAGCATTCGGCTTATCTGTTCGGTTGTCTCTATCAGCATTGTTTGATAATTAACAATTAATAATTATGATTAACTTTACAACTTTATAAACTTTACAACTTTATAAACCTTCAACTATACCGGTATTTCAGAAAATTTTTTTACTATTCTGAATACGTGCCTGTCGGATATGTTAAAGTCATCGGCAGCATGAACAATAGCATCCGTTGCCGGCTCGTTCTGCTCGCGATACTGCAAATAACGCTCGTAAATACAGACATTCCGCCTGAAGGTAGATTTGAGAAAACCCATTTTAATAAGTATCTCTTCCACCTCTCCGGGCATCTGCTGTTGTATTTGAGCGTAAATATCCATTTTATATTGCAAGCTGAGGTTTGGGAAGCATTAATGTCAGCTCGATGGTAAGCGGTTATTGTCTATCGGCTTTATTGTATTAACTTTGCCCTAAATTTCAAAAGATATGAATGTAAATTTAGTGAAAGAATTTATGGCTATTGTCGGCAGAGAGCTGGTTTTTGCCGATGAAGCCGAACGTCAGGCTTATTCTTACGATGCTGCTGTTTTGACGCCTCAAGTTCCTGCTCTGGTTGTAATGCCTGAAACTCATGAACAGTTGGGCAAAACCATCAAACTTGCTTACGAAAACGGCTTGCCGATTACTGTACGCGGCGCAGGTTCAAATCTTTCGGGCGCAGTTATTCCATCATCTGCCGATACTGTTGTCATCTTAACCAGTCGTCTTAATAAAATAATCGAAATAAACGAAGAAGATTTATATGCCGTTGTGGAACCGGGTGTAATAACTTCGGTTTTTGCCGAAGCGGTAAGTTCTCGGGGACTTTTTTATCCTCCCGACCCCGGCTCGCAGACAGTTTCTACTCTCGGAGGAAATGTCGCGCTGAATGCAGGCGGTTTGCGCGGATTGAAATACGGAGTAACCAAAGACTATCTTATGGGAATGGAATTTTTTGATTATAACGGCGACTTGATTAAAACAGGCTCGCGCACGGTGAAATGTGTTACGGGATACAACTTGAGCGGCATGATGCTTGGTTCGGAAGGTACGCTTGGAATATTTTCTCAAATAATTCTTAAACTGGTGCCTCCGCCAAAAGCATCAAAGGCGCTGATGGCTGTTTATGATGATATTTCCGACGCATCCGAAACTGTTGCTGCAATTATTGCTGCGCATATTTTACCCTGTACGCTTGAAATACTGGACAGAAAGTGCCTTACGTATATTGAAGCCCATACGCGGGCAGGACTTCCTGTAGAAGCGGCGGCAATTCTTCTTATCGAAGTGGATGGAAGCCATATACAGGCAGTAGAAGAAGATGCCTGCAAAGTAATGGAATTATGTAAAAAATGCGGCTCTAAAGATATTAGAACTGCCAAAGATGCCGACGAAAAAAACAGACTTTGGGAAGCAAGGCGCAATGCCCTCCCTGCTTTGGCTCGTGCGCGACCGACAACCGTACTGGAAGATGCAACAGTGCCGCGTTCAAAAGTTCCTGCAATGGTTGCTGCCGTAAATAGAATAGCGCAAAAATATAATCTCGAAATTGGCACTTTCGGACATGCGGGCGATGGAAATCTTCATCCTACCATTCTTTGCGACCGTCGAAATAAGGAAGAATTCAAACGTGTTGAAGATGCCGTAGACGAAATCTTCGATGCTGCCCTTAATCTTCAGGGAACGCTTTCGGGCGAACACGGTATCGGCATGGCTAAGGCAAAATGGATGGAAAAGGAAACAAACCGCGCTACCATAAATTTTTCCAAAAATTTGAGGCTTGCTCTTGATCCGAAATACCTCTTTAATGCAGGTAAAAAGATTTTATAAATTAACGCAGTTATGAATGGAAAGACAAAAAAACGCACATCCCTGCCTCAATTGACAAAACAGCTGATGGCTATCGACGACCGGCTTGCCGGCTGCATGCATTGCGGACTGTGTCAGGCTGTATGTCCTGTTTACGGAGTTACACTGAAAGAAGCGGATGTAAGCCGCGGGAAAATTGTTCTTTTGGAAAATCTTGCTTACGAACTGCTCAAGGATGCAGATGGAGTGGGAGAGAAGCTCGACCGTTGCCTGCTGTGCGGTTCGTGCCGGTCAAACTGTCCTTCTGGCGTGGATACCGTAGAAATATTTTTACATGCTCGCCGTTTGATTACAGACTACAGAGGATTGGGTAAAATAAAAAAGACTGTATTCAGATTTATTTTGCCCCACCCGGGATTGATGAGTTTTTTCGTTGCTTTTTCAGGACGTTTTCAACGCTTTTTCAGGCGAAAAGCCAATAAGAGCATGGGGACATTTGAGTTTCCCATTTTGCGTCCTTTTGCCGGGAAGCGGCATTTTCAACCGCTTGCAACAAAAAGTTTTTCGGCAGAATATGGAAAAATTAATACTTCGGCAGGCAAAAGCGGTATTAAAGTCGCTTTTTTCCCCGGTTGTGTACCTGATAAGCTTTTTGTAAGAATAGCGCAGGCAAGCATGAAGGCGTTTGAAAAAAACGGAGTGGGAGTTTTTATGCCCGGCAGTTTGGTCTGTTGCGGAATACCGAATCTGGTATCGGGCGATTATGTTTCGTTTAAACGTTTGGTAAAAACAAATCTGGGATTGCTTAAAAAAGCAGAGTTCGATTATCTTGTTTCTCCCTGTGCGACATGTGTTTCGAGCATTAAGGAAAACTGGTTTCGATACAGGGATGATTTTACTGACGATGAGCGGCGGCAAATTGAAGAAATTCACGGCAAGGCAATGGACATTACCGCGTTTTTGATTGATGTTCTGAATGTAGAATTTAAAACTTCGGGCAGCGAAACCTGCAAACGCAGAGTTACATATCACGATTCATGTCATTTGAAAAAAACACTGGGAATATACGCTCAACCGCGAAACATATTGAAAAATCTGTCGGGACTTGAATTTGTCGAGATGCCGGAAGCCGACAGATGCTGCGGCAGCGGAGGCAGTTTTACCTTGACGCAGCACAAACTTGCAAACCAGATAGGACAGCGGAAACGCAACTGCGTTGTTTCGATAAATCCCGACATTGTTGCTGCGGCATGTCCCGCCTGTATGCTGCAACTCATGGATATGCTCTCGCAAAACGGCGACAGCGTGGAAGTGAAGCATGTTGTAGAACTTTATGCGGATAGTCTTGGACGTTAAAGTGGAAAATAACTCAAAGAGTTATTCTCGTTTTAATGACATAACAGTTACCGAAACAACTATGTATCATTATAGAATGGCAGTTTCATTTACCGGTTGAATCTGCCCTGTTATAGCTGAAGCAGGTTCTAAAATAAAAAAAATAATTAATTTTGTATCAAAATACTGTTGGTAAAACATAAAAATTATAATTTATCAATGAGTCAGGTTTATTGCATCTGAATATAATGAACGGTAAAAATACGAATATTACGGCAGACGGTTTGCGGTACGGCAGTCGAGGAGTATCGGCATCTAAAGAAGATGTGCACAATGCCATAAAGAATCTGGACAAAGGTCTTTTTGTGAAACCATTTTGCAAAATCGTTCCCGATACACTTTGCGGCGACGATAATTACTGTATTGCAATGCACGCAGACGGCGCAGGTACCAAATCGTCGCTGGCTTACGCATACTGGAAAGAAACCGGCGACATGAGCGTGTGGAAAGGAATTGCTCAGGATGCCATCGTTATGAATATCGACGATTTGCTTTGCGTGGGAATTACCGACAATATCCTTTTGTCTTCGACAATAGGACGAAACAAAAAATTGATACCGGGCGAAGTGATTGCCGAAATAATAAACGGAACAGCCGAATTTGTAAAACAAATGAAAAATTTCGGTATAAACATTACGTTTACAGGCGGCGAAACCGCCGATGTCGGCGATCTTGTCCGCACAGTCATTGTTGACAGTTCTGTAGCCGCGCGTATCGAAAAAAGTAAAATAATCGACAATGCAAACATAGCTGTTGGAGATGTAATAGTCGGACTGGAGTCGTACGGAAAAGCCGTTTATGAAAGCGAATACAACGGAGGCATGGGAAGCAACGGACTTACATCGGCGCGGCACGATGTGTTTTGTAAGGCGCTTGCGGAAAAATATCCCGAAAGTTATGACAGCGCAATACCCGAAGAACTTGTTTATTCAGGAAAGTACAGTCTGACCGACATTGAACCGCGTACAGGCTTGACTGTCGGGAAGCTGGTTTTGTCGCCAACGCGAACTTATGCTCCTGTTGCAGCCGAAATCCTTAAAATCATGCGAGCCGATATTCACGGAATAATTCACTGTTCGGGTGGAGGGCAGACAAAAATTCTTAACTTTGTTGAAAACTGTCATGTCATAAAAGATAATCTGTTTCACATTCCGCCTTTGTTTGGAATTATACAAAACGAATCGCAAACCGACTGGAAAGAAATGTACAGGGTTTATAACATGGGTCACCGGCTCGAATTTTACGTTAATCCGCAAAAAGCGGAAACGATAATTGAAACGGCAAAAAGGTTTAATGTAAACGCAAAAGTAATAGGTCGGGTAGAAAAATCAGCAGAAAAAAAATTGACAATAATCACTGAAAACGGAAAATTTATTTATAACTGAAAGAATATTTAATATCATGTATAAAAAAAAATTTAATTCATATATAGAAGACTGTATAAGGAAAAATTGGGACTTGCCTGCGCTGTCGGATTATCACGGCGAAACAAACTGTTACAGAGACATCGCAAAACATATAGCGAAACTGCATATACTTTTCGAGCAGTGCGGAATAAAGCAGGGAGATAAAATATCGCTGGCAGGACGAAACTCATCAAACTGGGCAATATCCTTTCTTGCAACGCTTACCTACGGCGCTGTTGCCGTACCTATTCTTCACGAGTTTAAACCGGATAATGTGCATAACATAATAAATCATTCCGAATCCAAATTCTTATTTGTCGGCGATGTCGTTTGGGAAGGATTAAGCGCCGACGAACTGCAAAATGTAAATGCAATAGTTCAGATAAACGATTTTAGTTTTCTGCATGTAAAAAAAACGTCCGCAACCGAACTGAATAATACCGTGAATGATATTTTCAGCAGAAAATATAAAAACGGCGTCGCTCCCGATGATGTAAAGTATCACATCGATGCATCCGAAGAACTTGCAATGATCAATTACACGTCGGGAACAACAGGATTCTCTAAAGGAGTGATGCTTCCATACGGGTCGCTTGTTGCAAACCTCGAATATGCATGTACTGTTTTGCCTCAATTGAAAGGAGGCGGCGTTGTTTCGATGCTGCCAATGGCTCACATGTACGGACTGATATTCGAAATTGTTTTTACTCTTGTTTCAGGCTGTCACATACATTTTCTTACGCGAATGCCTACGCCTAAAATAATTCTCGAAGCATATTCTTCGGTAAAGCCGCGGCTTATAATATCAGTTCCTTTAATTGTAGAGAAAATATTCAAGCGAAAAATAAAACCGTTACTCGAAAAACCAACCATGCGCTTTCTAATGAAAGTGCCAGTAGTAAAACAAAACATAAAAAAGAAAATAATGAAATCAATAAATAATTCGTTTGGCGATAATGTGCTGGTAGTTGTGATTGGCGGCGCCGCATTTAACAGCGAAGCTGAAAAATTTTTCAAAGAAATAGGATTTCAATATACCGTAGGCTACGGAATGACGGAATGTGGACCGCTTATATCATACGATGACTGGACAACAACTCATATTTATTCGTGCGGAAAGCCCATACCATGCATACAGTTGAAAATCGACAGTCCGAATCCCGAAACGGGAATAGGCGAAATAATCGTAAAAGGCGAAAATGTATTTTCGGGATATTATAAAAATCAGGCTGCAACAGACGCGGCATTCGATGCAGACGGATGGTTTCATACCGGAGACTTGGGCATTCTTGACAGCGATGGCTATCTTTACATAAAAGGTCGCAGTAAAAATATGATACTTGGTCCTTCAGGTCAAAACATATATCCCGAAGAAATAGAAGACAGGCTGAATAACCTGTCGTACATAAACGAATCTATTGTAATCAACAGCAATGGAAAACTGGTGGCGCTGATTTATCCCGATTACGAGCTTGCATACTCGGAAAACTTAACCGACGGTGATTTGGAAAAGATTTTGGAAAACGAAAAAAACGAATTAAATAAAAAGCTTCCGGGTTACAGTCAAATATCGAAAATAAAACTTTATCCCGAAGAATTTGAAAAAACGCCAAAGAAAAGTATTAAAAGATTTCTGTACGAGAGATAGGTTTGCATCGGCAAACGGTTAATCGCCCGTTTTACCTGCATTTCGCCACTGCAAGCCGACAGGTGCATCGTGGGCTACAGAAGTGAAGCGTGCATGTCGCACGGGTTGCCTTGTCTGGTAGAACGAACTTTCATTTTTTGTCACTCATTGTTTCCTGTACATAATCGTTCCTTAACAAGTATATTTTTCAGAGATAAAAGATAATAGACATCTTCGGGAAATGATTAGTAAACCGGGTTAAGATTATATAAAGCAGCAATCAAATTGAATCTAAGGATAAAACGTTTCCTTCGGTTTCGATATTTTTCGGCAGGAATCCTGAATATTTTTATCGCTCTGATAATATTTTCAATACTGATTCTTACAGATGATATCCGATGGTTCCGCTTTTTGTCCTCTTTAGTCAGTGGATTTTTTTTGCTCTTTTCCCGGGATGTTCACTGTTGACATTAAACTTTTATATTCCCTGATGACCTGTATCTACAACACATTTTATTTCCCGTCTTAACATATCCTGCTGTCTTTGAACTGTGACGAATTTAATTTCTCTGTTTCTTTGTATAACATATTGCAAAGGTATAAGTATTTGCCGAAGTTCTATTGAGTCACAGTAATGGCAGTAATTTTGGATAATATCCCAATTTTTAGTCCTTCAAAAGTTTTAGAGAAGTTGATATTCATTGAGAATTGTCCGTCAAGTTGCGAAATCAGAGTTTCAATCTGTTTATGCTTTCGAGTTTTGATGGTAAAAATCCGATAATCATTTAATTTTTTAACAGCAAAGTCATCAAAACACGACAATATGTCATTTTCCGACATGCAGTAATTGCAATTTTCTGAAAAAATTTCAGTATTTTTGTCATAAATTACTTTGGCATACTTTCTGATATGGTTAACATATCGAAAGTCGAACTGAAAAATTAGTATCAAATAAACAAAATAAATTAATTTAAAAATAATATTAATATGAGCAAACAAATTAACATTAAGCCACTGGCAGACAGAGTTGTAATAGAACCAAAGGCTGCCGAAGAAAGAACAGCAAGCGGAATTTATATTCCCGACTCGGCTAAGGAAAAACCACAACGCGGAATTATTGTTGCTGTCGGTAACGGTACAAAAGACGTTGTAATGGAAGTTAAAACAGGCGATGAAGTGCTTTATGGCAAATATGCAGGTACAGAGCTTAATATCGATGGCGTTGACTATCTTATAATGAAACAAAGCGATATTTTGGCAATAGTTTAATTCAAATCATTTTTTAATTTACAAACATAAAAATTATGGCAAAAGAAATAAAATTTAATATCGAAGCGCGCAACCTTTTAAAAGAAGGCGTTGACATGCTTGCAAATGCAGTGAAAGTTACGTTGGGACCAAAAGGTCGTAACGTCGTTATTGACAAAAAATTCGGCGCGCCGCAAATTACCAAGGACGGCGTTACGGTTGCAAAAGAAATAGAATCGGACGATCGTTTTACCAACATGGGTGCGCAAATGGTGCGCGAAGTTGCTTCAAAAACCGCGGATAATGCAGGCGATGGAACAACAACAGCAACTGTTTTGGCTCAGTCGATAATCAATGTGGGATTGAAAAACGTTACGGCAGGCGCTAATCCAATGGATTTGAAACGCGGAATTGATAAGGCTGTAATAGCAGTTGTCGAAAGTTTGAAAAAACAAACTCAGGAAGTAGGCAACAATATTGAAAAAATCGAACAGGTTGCAACTGTATCATCAAACAACGACATAACAATCGGAAAACTTATTGCCGAAGCATTCGACAAAGTGAAAAAAGAAGGCGTTATCACAGTTGAAGAAGCAAAAGGAACAGACACAACAGTGGAAATTGTTGAAGGCATGCAATTCGACCGGGGTTATATTTCTCCGTATTTTATCACAAATACCGAAAAGATGGAAACTGTTCTTGAAACTCCTTATATCCTGCTGACGGATAAAAAGATTTCGACCATGAAAGACCTTCTTCCGATATTGGAACCGATTGCACAAAATGGACGTTCGCTGCTTATTATTGCCGAAGACGTTGACGGCGAAGCAATGACAACTTTAGTTGTTAACAAACTTCGCGGAACTATCAAAATAGCGGCAATAAAAGCTCCCGGATTCGGCGATCGCCGCAAAGCCATGCTCGAAGATATTGCTATATTGACAGGCGGCACTGTTATCAACGAAGATCGCGGATTAAAATTGGAATCTGCAACTCTTGACATGCTCGGCTCTTGCGAAAAAATCACTATTGACAAGGAAAATACAACTATCGTAAACGGAAACGGAAAGAAAGAAGATATCACAAAGCGCATTGAACAGATTCGTACCGAAATGTCGCTTACAACATCCGACTACGACCGCGAAAAACTTCAAGAACGCCTTGCAAAGATGTCCGGCGGCGTTGCTGTACTTTATGTAGGCGCAGCAAGCGAAGTGGAAATGAAGGAAAAGAAAGACCGCGTTGACGATGCTCTGAGCGCAACACGCGCAGCAGCCGAAGAAGGTATAGTTGCAGGCGGTGGCGTTGCTTATGTTCGCGCAATTTCGGAACTCGAACAGTTGAAAGGCGACAACGAAGATGAAAATACAGGTATCCAAATTGTAAAGCGCGCTATCGAAGAACCGCTTCGTATAATTGCCGAGAATGCAGGCGTTGAAGGTTCTATCGTAATACAAAAAGTAAAAGAAGGCAAAGGCAGCTTTGGCTACAATGCGCGCACAAACGTTTATGAAGACCTTTATGAAGCAGGCGTTATCGACCCGACCAAAGTTACGCGCATTGCGTTGGAAAATGCAGCATCTGTTGCTGGAATGTTTTTGACAACAGAGTGTATTCTGGCAGAAAAGAAAGAAGAAAATCCAGCTCCAATGGGAGGTGCTCCCGGAATGGGCGGCATGGGTGGAATGATGTAAAAATCAAAAAATTCTGATTATGAAAAAAAGAGGCTGTTTCAAAATGAGGTAGCCTCTTTGCTTTTAATGGTGGCTGTTGCTTATAAAAATTCGTTTAGGTATAACATTCGATAAGCATTTAAAATATTATTTCGACAGTACATTGGCAAGAGGATCGACAATTCGTATAATTTTTTGCTGTAGGAAAACTCAAAAACATACGGCAATAAACCGGTAATTGCTAAAATTTCTAACTGACGTTAAATAAAATTTTTCTTAAAAATTTGGAAAATATGTTGATTTACATTATTTTTGCAATCGAAATGCAAAAGACGAGATAAAAAAGGGACACAAAAGTCCCTTTTCTTCATATTCTAAATATATGATAAACAGTGAAAAAATAAGAGAAACAGTTGAACGGAAAATTGAGAACAGCGATAAGTTTATCGTTGATATTAACATAAGCGCCGACAGCAAAATCAATATTGTTCTGGATAGCGACAGCGGCAAAATAAGCATTAACGACTGCGCGGAAATAAGTCGTGCGGTTGAAGATATTCTAAACAGGGATGATGAAGATTTTGAACTGGAAGTTGCTTCCGCAGGGCTTGACAGTCCGCTGAGAATGCTTCGCCAGTATCAAAAAAACATAAACAGAGATATTGATATTGTTTTTAAAACCGGACGGAAACTTATGGCTAAACTTGCCGGAGCAACAGCCGACAGTATTGATGTGCAATATGAGGAAAAAGCGACTGTTGAAAACAAGAAACGCAAACAGTTGATAACAAAAAGCGAAACAATAACTCTCGACAGCGTTAAATCGGTGAAAGTTGTCGTATTGTTCAAATAAAATAGATTGATATAATAAAACAAGAATAAAAAATATATGGAAAATCTGAATTTAGCTGACAGTTTTGCCGAATTTAAGGAACTGAAAAATATCGACCGCGCAACAATGATAGGCGTGATAGAAGATGTGTTTCGTAATTTGCTTGCAAAACAATACGGTACAGCCGACAACTTCGACATCATTGTGAATGATGCAAAAGGCGATTTTGAAATCTGGAGAAACCGGATGGTGGTCGAAACCGTAACAAACAGGGCAACAGAAATATCGCTTGTCGATGCGCAGGCAATCGACGACTCGTATGAAATAGGCGAGGAAGTTTCCGAACCCATACGGCTTGCAAGTTTCGGACGCCGTGCAATACTGGCGGTACGTCAAAATCTTGCAGGTAAAATAATGGAAATAGAAAAGGCAAATATTTTCAAATATTATACCGAACGCGTAGGTGAAATTGTTGTAGGCGAAGTTTATCAGACATGGAAAAAGGAAACACTGATGCTCGACGACGATGGCAATGAGCTTATTCTTCCCAAAACAGAACAGATTCCATCGGATTTTTTCAAAAAGGGCGATACTGCCAAAGCCGTTATTCTGCGCGTTGAACTGAAAAACAATAATCCGTTCATCATACTTTCGCGTACGGCGCCAGAGTTTTTGGAACGCATGTTTGAACAGGAAGTTCCCGAAATTTTTGAAGGACTTATTACAATCAAAAAAATTGTAAGAATACCCGGCGAGCGTGCAAAGGTGGCAGTCGAATCGTACGACGACAGAATAGATCCTGTTGGCGCCTGCGTTGGCGTGAAAGGTTCGCGTATTCACGGAATTGTTCGCGAATTGCACAATGAAAACATTGATGTTGTGAATTATACATCCAACTTGCAGCTGTTTGTTCAGCGTTCGCTTGCGCCTGCAAAAATTACGACCATAAAAATAGATGAAGAAAAAAAACAGATAAACGTGTTTCTGAAACCGTCCGAAGTTTCGCTGGCAATAGGCAAGGGCGGTATGAACATTAAGCTCGCAAGCCAGCTGGTAGGCTATGACATAGACGTGTATCGAGAAACAGCCGAAGAAGAAGAAGACGTTAATCTTGATGAATTTGCAGATGAAATTGAAAACTGGGTTATCGACGAATTGAAGAGAATAGGCTGCGATACGGCAAAAAGCGTGTTAAACATACCTTTTGACGATTTGCTGCAACGGTCGGATTTGGAAGAAGAAACGCTGAAAGAAGTTATAAACGTTCTGAAATCCGAATTTGAAGAAGAACACAAATAATATCATAAAAACAGAATCATCGCAAAAAATAGAAATCTTAAAGGAGAATTTGCAAATATGGCGGAAATAAATATCAGAATAAGTAAAATAATGAAAGAATTTAACATAGGATTATCTTCTTTGGTTGAATTTTTGGCGAAAAAAGGAATAGAAGTAGAAGCTAATCCTAACTCAAAGATTTCCAGTGAGGCATATAATCTTGTTAAAGATGCTTTTGGCGATGATAAAAATTTGAAAGAAGCTGCAAAAGGCGTTATTATTCCGCAAAAAAAGAAACAGGAATCGGTTACTATTGAAGAATATACGGATAAAAAAATAAAAGAGGAACCGGAAGAATTACCCGAAGAAAAGGAAATTTTCATAAAAATTTCGACTATCGAAAAACCATCCTTGAAAATCATTGACAAAATAGACCTTACTCCCAAAGCAAAAAAAACAGAAGAAAAAACAGACACAGAAGCATTAAAGCCGCAAAATGATGAGAATAAAACAGTAAAAACAGAAGAAAAACAGGAAAAAGATAATAAGGAAAATATTGATTCGGAAAAGCCTCTTAAAAAAGTTGAAGAAATAAAAATTGAAGTACAAAAAATTCAGCCTCCGAAAATTATCGAAAAAATAGAAATTCCGGAAAGAACAAAATCAAGGAAAAATAAACACAGGAAAGATAAAAGACAAAATAAACACGCAGAAGAAAAGCCTGCCGTGCAGGCTCAGGTTCAGCAGGAACAGCATGTCGAGCAGCAACAGCCTCAGCGCGAAGAGAAAAAAGAAAATTTTATTCCAACCAAAGTTGCAAAGCTGACAGGTCCTGTGCTTACAGGCGAAAAGGTTGATCTTGCTCAGTTTGAAAAAAACAAAACCGAACACAAAAAGGATCTTCATAAAAAACGCAAACGCGAACGTGTGCTGGGCAATAAGGTAAAAATTGAGGTTGACGAAAAGCGCGGAGCAAAAAACGGCGAAGCAAAAAAGGACAGGCATAAGAAGAAGAAAGATTACCGTCCGCCTGTTCGTCGCGAAGTCGATGAAGATGAAGTACAGCGTCAGGTAAAAGAAACACTGGCTCGACTTACCGAAAACAAGGGAAAAACAAAAGCATCCAAGCATCGCCGCGAAAAGCGCGAAGCCGTAAGTACGAGAATGCAGGAAGAACAGGCAATGCAAATGCTCGAGCAAACAACGCTCAAGGTAACGGAATTTGTTACAGCCAGCGAACTTGCAAACATGATGAAAGTTCCTGTTGTGAAAATCATTGAAGCATGCATGAATTTAGGTCTCATGGTTTCTATTAATCAGCGAATGGATGCCGAAGCGCTTGTGCTTGTTGCCGAAGAATTCGGATTCAAAATAGAATTTGTAAGCGCCGACCTGCAGGATGCCGTAAAAGCGGAAGAAGATACTCCGCAGGATTTGCTGCCCCGTCCGCCGATTGTAACTGTAATGGGACACGTGGATCACGGAAAAACATCATTGCTTGATAATATCAGAAACACCAATGTGATAGCGGGCGAAGCAGGCGGAATAACACAGCATATCGGAGCATACAACGTTAAGCTTGCCAACGGTCGCCGCATAACTTTCCTTGATACGCCCGGACACGAAGCGTTTACCGCAATGCGCGCGCGCGGAGCAAAAATAACCGATGTGGCAATCATAATTATTGCTGCAGATGATGCCGTAATGCCGCAAACGGTAGAAGCAATAAATCACGCGGTAGCAGCCGGAGTGCCGATGATATTTGCAATAAATAAAATCGACAAGCCCGGAGCAAGCAGCGATAAAATAAAAGAACAGCTTGCAAATATGAACCTGCTTGTCGAAGACTGGGGAGGCAAGTACCAGTGTCAGGAAATATCCGCAAAAAAAGGTCTGAATGTTGACAGGCTGCTTGAAAAAGTCTTACTCGAAGCTGATATGCTTGAGCTTAAAGCCAATCCCAATAAACGCGCAAACGGTTCGGTAATTGAATCTTCGCTTGACAAAGGTCGCGGTTATGTTGCAACCGTTCTGGTAGAAGGCGGTACGCTTAAAGTTGGAGATGTGATGCTTTCGGGAAGCACCTGCGGAAAAATAAAGGCAATGTTCAACGAGCGCGGACAGCGGGCAGAAGAAGCAAAGCCAAGTACGCCTGTCATTGTTTTGGGGCTAAACGGAGCGCCGGCGGCAGGCGAAACATTCAATGTGATGGAAGACGAACGCGAAGCGCGTGAAATAGCAGGCAAACGCGAACAGCTTATCAGAATACAGGGAATACATGCACAGCCGCATGTTACACTCGATGAAATAGGTCGCCGCATAGCAATAGGAAACTTCAGGGAATTGAACCTGATAATCAAAGCAGATGTTGACGGCTCGATAGAAGCCCTGTCCGATTCGATGATGAAATTATCAAACGAGGAAGTTCAGGTAAATGTGATACACAAGGCGGTGGGCGCAATTTCCGAATCGGATGTCTTGTTGGCGGTAGCTTCAAATGCCGTGATTATCGGATTTCAGGTTCGACCAAGCTTAAATGCACGCAGGATTGCCGAAAACGAAAAGATAGAAATACGGTTATATTCGGTAATTTACGATGCAATAAACGAAGTGAAGGATGCGATTGAAGGAATGCTCGCCCCCGAAATAAAGGAGGAAATCACCGCCGTTGTTGAAGTATTGAATATATTCAAGGTTGCAAAGGTAGGAACAGTCGCAGGAGGAATAGTGCGAGAAGGCAAAATAACACGCTCGTCAAAAGTACGTTTGATTCGCGATGGAATTGTTGTCTATGCGGGATTGCTCGGTTCTCTCAAGCGGTTCAAGGATGATGTGAAAGAAGTTGCGGCAGGTTACGATTGCGGATTGAATATCGAAAAGTTTGATGATGTCAAAATAGGCGACATGATTGAAGCATACGAAAAAATAGAAGTAAAACGCAAACAGTAAAAATTGTATTTTATTAACTGATGTTCCGCGCCATCGGTTAGAGTCTTTATTGTAAACCTGTCAGGTTTGCAATAAGTGTCCGTCATTCCGCGCTTGACGCGGAATCTCTGCTGTATTTTGGGCTTCCGACGAAAGTCGGAAGATGGGGCAATCCCTGTTGCTCAAATCCAAATTAACAGAAAAAAATATCTTTTTTATCTGAACAATATATTTTTTAAAGAGCAACTGCCTGTTGAAATTTACCTGTTCCGGATTTTTTATAAAGATTTGGACTGTTATTATCACGAAATGAAATATTTTATATATTTGCATTTCGAATAAGAATACATGCAGGCAATATGTCAAAACAGTGATAATGTCAGTATTTTAACTGTTTGTACAGATTCTTAAAAGTATTTTAAATGAAATTTTGACAATGTTGATGAATTGCGGACTGCAGACCGGAAGATTTTGACATTATCGACAGGTTACGGATGACAGGCGAGAAAGTTCCGACATTGTCGAAACAGTAAGGGAAATTTGAGATGATATATTAAATTTTAAAACATACATTTATAAATAGGGAAATTTTGACCCCGGCTCGGCGCAGTCTCCAGACCACTGTCATCAAGTTAAGCGTGAAATACAGACTCGTCATTGCTAACTAGAAGGGTGAAGCAATCCGGTTGTCATGTTATTTTATAGATTGCTTCGTCGTTACACTCCTCGCAATGACGGCAGAATAATATATTGCAGATAAGGCATATAATGTTTTATTAAATATAAACTCTACTGCAAGCATGCCGAAGTCTGAATGACTGCGGTTAACCGTAAAATTTTTCCAGTTATTTTTTCCATGATGCATGAAAAGCAATCAAAGTGCAAACAAAATTCAATGAACTTAATTACCGGTAAAACAGACTTTAAAAACTTTCAACTTTTAAAATTCACTAAAAAAAACATATAAATAATAATATTCGCCGACTTTTTTGTAACTTGCCGCGTTTTTAATCAGGTATTATGTCATTTTTTAACGATAAAATTAAAGGCGACGGCTTTACGTTTGACGATGTTCTGCTAATTCCCTCGCATTCCGAAATTCTTCCGTATCAGGTTGATATTTCAAGTAAGTTTACGCGAAATATCACACTCAGTACGCCCATTGTTTCTGCAGCCATGGATACGGTTACCGAAGCCGAGCTTGCAATCGCCATTGCGCGCAAAGGCGGCATCGGCGTTATTCATAAAAACATGAGCATTGAAAAGCAGTCCGAACAGGTAAAGCAGGTGAAGCGCGCCGAAAACGGAATGATATACGATCCGATTACAATTACAAAAGATGCAACTGTCGGAGATGCGCTCAGCGTGATGCATGAATTTAAAATAGGCGGTATTCCTGTTGTCGATAAAAACAGTAAGCTTGTCGGGATTGTAACCAACCGCGACTTGCGTTTTATGGAAGACATGAGAACGCCTGTCAGCAGCATAATGACATCTGAAAACCTTATAACAACAACAAATAAAACAAACCTTAAGGAAGCGGCGGAAATACTCAAAAGGCACAGAATTGAAAAACTGCCCGTAGTAGATGAAAATTACAAACTTATAGGTTTGTTGACATTCAAGGATATTACCAAAATCAAGGATAACCCCGAAGCAAGCAAAGATTCGAAAGTCCGTTTGCGTGTTGCGGCAGGCGTAGGCATAACCGGCGATACGCTTGAGCGAGTTGCGGCGCTGATTTCGGCAGATGTTGATGCTGTGGTAATCGACACGGCACACGGACATTCGCAGGGAGTTGTCGACATGTTGAAAAAGGTGAAACTGCAGTTTCCGGATATTGATATAATTGTCGGAAACATAGCCACCGGCGAAGCTGCAATCGACCTGATGAATGCGGGCGCAGATGCCTTAAAGGTAGGAATAGGACCGGGATCGATTTGTACTACGCGCATCATTGCAGGCGTTGGAGTGCCGCAGTTAACAGCAATATATGATGTGGCAAAAGCGGTAAAAGGCAAAATTCCCATTATTGCCGATGGCGGAATACGGTATTCTGGCGATATGGTAAAGGCTCTGGCTGCCGGCGCTGATGTAATTATGGCGGGTTCGCTGTTTGCAGGCGTTGAAGAATCGCCGGGCGAAACGATTATATTAAACGGGCGGAAATTCAAGTCGTATAGGGGAATGGGATCGCTCGAAGCAATGCAAAGCGGCTCGAAAGACAGATATTTTCAGGATTCGGAAGATGATATTCAAAAACTTGTACCCGAAGGAATTGTCGCTCAGGTTCCCTATAAAGGCAAACTGGAAGAAGTAATTTACCAGCTTGTAGGAGGCTTGCGGGCAGGTATGGGATATTGCGGTACGCCCGATATTGAAACATTGAAAAAAGCATCGTTTCTTCGCATCACAGCGGCAGGCGTAGTCGAAAATCATCCTCACGATGTAACAATTACACGTGAAGCACCCAATTACAGCAGATAACCTGCGCTTTAAAATATATATGAAATGAAAATTAATAAAATTATCGGGATAATAATATTGTCGTTAATAATTTGTTCGTGCAGCAAGCGCGGCAACGATATCCTTCTTGCCGAAGCGCATGGGGAAAAACTTTATTTAAGCGACTTGACCGATATTTTTCCTGTAAATAATACGGATACTGACAGTGCAAGCGCAATATCAACCTATACTTCGGCATGGGTGCGGCGGCAGCTTACAGTAAAAAAAGCGGAAGAAATGCTGGACGAAAAGCAAAAGGATGTAGCGGCGGAAATTAAGGATTATCGCTCATCTCTGTTGATATACCGGCTCGAACACGATTATATATCAAAAAATATGGACACGCTTGTAACTCAGGATGAAATTGAAAGTATATATAATGAAAATATAGAACTTTTTAAAATACAGTCGGCATTGATAAAAGCAACGTATATAAAAATACAGACGGAAACGCCCGAAACGGAAAACATAAAAAAAATGTGTCTTGTATCAAATGATGCAAATATGAAAACAGTTGAAGAACTATGCATGGTGTATGCCGATAAGTACGATTCGTTTAATGGCAAATGGCTTGAAACATATGAACTGTCGCGATTGCTGCCGCAAAACACAAACTACGATGAATTTGAAAAAATATTGATGTCGAAAAGATTTTATGAAGCAAAGGACACTGAATACAGTTATTTTATAAAATTGCAGTCGATATTGGAAAAAGGCTCAATATCTCCGCTCGAAAAAGAAACTGAAAATATTCGCACTATAATATTAAACAGACGAAAACGAGAATTGATAAGCAAGCTTGAAGAAGAAACATATAATGCAGGCATCAGCAATAAGGATGCAAAAATTTATATCAATAACCATAAATAAAAAATGATGAATTTATTACAAAAAACAGCGCTGTCGATGCTATTGGTAACAGTATTTTCAACAACATCGCAAGCACAGGAAACAAAAGAAAAAAACATTATCGACAGGGTGGTCGCCGTAATCGGCAATGAAGCCGTGCTTTTGTCGGACATTGAAATGGAAATATACCAGCGCAGAATGCGCGGAATGCTGAGCGAAGAAAATTTATTTTGCAGGGTTCTTGAAGAAATGCTGCAAAGCAGACTGCTTATTGCGCAGGCAAAAATCGACAGCTTAACTGTAACTCAATCGGCATTGCAGGCAAGCGTAGACGAAAGAGTAAATTATTTCATTTCGATGCTCGGAAGCGAAAAAGCACTGGAAGAACAATTTAAAAAACCTATTTCCAAAATCAGGGAAATGATGCTGGAACAGGCAGAAGACCAAAGTTTGATTGAACAAATGAAAAGCAGCATAGTAAAAGGAATAGAAATTACTCCTGCCGATGTAAAGCGATTTTATGAAACAATTCCGCAGGACAGCATGCCCGTAATACCCGATCAGTATTCGTTTCAGCAGATAACCGTTTATCCTCCAACGGCAGATGCGAACTTTGAAGTCAGAGAAAAACTGCTCGGACTGCGCGAGCGTATTATGAAAGGTGAAAAATTCAGCACGCTTGCCATTTTATATTCGCAAGATCCCGAATCGGCAAAGCGCGGCGGAGAACTCGGATTATCTCCTGCGTCGAATTATGTTGTGCCTTTCCGAAATGCAGCATTATCATTGAAACCCGGACAGGTTTCGCATGTGGTTGAAAGCGAATACGGATTTCATATCATACAAATGATAGAAAAACAGGGCAAAGATTTGATAAATGTTAGGCATATATTGCTGAAACCGATATATTCTGCAAACGATCAGAGAGTTGCATTTTCGCATTTGGACAGTATTAAAAATCTGATAACAAGCGACAGCATCACATTTGAGCAGGCGGCACTGTTTTTTTCAAGAGATGAAAAAACTCGCATGAACGGCGGACTGGTTGCCAATTCTCAAACTCTGTCTCCCCGTTTTGACAAGGATCAGCTGGGAAATAATTATTTTGTACTGAGAGAATTAAAACCGGGACAAATTTCCGATCCTTTCAAATCGGCAGATGACAATGGTCGCGAAGTTTACAAGATACTGAAACTGAAAGAAATCATCCCAAGTCATAAAGCAAATCTCAAAGATGACTTTTCAGTAATCAAGAATATGGCGGAAGGAAAAAAACAAATGGAAAAAATCACAGGCTGGCTTACTAAAAAACAGGAAGAAACATACATAAGAATTGACGACGATTATAAAAACTGTAAGTTTGAAAGCAAAAAATGGATTAAATAATCAAAAATGTTTTTTCCGAAATCAATGTAACCAATGAAATTGCGTTTGCTGCTTGCACTGCTTGCTTTTCCTTTAATTGCGTCTGCACAGAAAGACACGGGAAACAGAAATACCGTACATCTCGGCTTTCAGGCTGATTTCATGCGTCCTGCCTATCCTTCGTATCTCAACGGACGGCAAGTTCACAAGCACGAAGGAAATGTAGTTTATACGCACAAGGCAAACGGCGCAACAATAAACTGCGACAGCGCATATCATTATTTTCCGGGCGATACCATCGAGTTTTTCGGAAACGTCGCAGTGAAGCATGAATCAACTGTTTTGTACGGCGAAAAAATATTTTACGATGGAATTTATGCCAAAGTACGGGGGCGCCTTGTAATAATGAAGGACAGCGAACGAAATGCAACGCTTAAAACTCAATTTGTAGACTACAATATCGATCAAAATACGGGAACATACGCGCAGGGCGGAACGCTTGCACGCGGACGCGATACCATTGAAAGTATGAACGGCATATTTGAAGGGCAGACGGGAGTATTCACTTTTATCAATAATGTCGCAATGAAAAACGATTCCATAATTCTCGTTTGCGATACAATGCTGTACGATACCCGCAACGACATCACTACATTCATTAAAAATACAAGAACATGGAACGGCAGTAATATTATGCTGAGCGATTACGGCATTTATAAACCCAACGAAAATGAAATGTCGTTTTCTTCGGATGTTTATATTCTGTCCGAAACGCAGGAAGTTTGGGCTGATTCGGTCTGGTTCAACAATCAAACAAAAAATGCCGACCTGTTCCGAAATATTCAAATGACAGATACGGCGCAAAATACAATAGCGTTTGGCGACAAGGCTCAAATTTCGGACAACTACCGGACTGTTTTTTTAACCGAAAAACCCGCAGCTCTTTATTATACGGTTCCGAAAGAAGAAAACCGGATAAGCGATACAACTTTTTTAATTGCCGACACGATAAGCACGTTGATGGAAAACATCAAAATTGTTGTTGATACCGTTATGCAGAAAGATACTGCCGTACAAGAAAACATCATTCCCGATTCGCTTGATATTATGTCTGCAATCGACACAACAGGCGCTTTGATGGAAAACATCAAAATTGTTGCTGATACCGTTATGCAGAAAGATACAGCCGTGCAAACAAACATCATTTCCGATTCGCTTGATATTATATCTGCAATCGACACAACAGGCGCTTTGATGGAAAACATCAGAATTGTTGCTGATACCGTCATGCAGAAAGATACAGCCGTGCAAACAAACATCATTTCCGATTCGACTGATATTCTGTCTGTAACAGATACGATAGCAACCGACAGCATGAAACAGAATATTATTCATGAAAATATCGACAAAAGCAATATACAGTCAAATATTCGCAAATCGTTTGGACTTGGCGCTGTAAAAAACGAATTGCAGGCTAATCAGGATTCGATTAAACAAATACTGATAACTCGCGACACAACAGTACGAAGCATGTTTGCCTATCACAACGTGAAAATTTACAAGTCGGATTTTCAGGCGGTATGCGACTCGCTTATTTATCATTCTCTGGATTCTACGACATACATGTATCATTTGCCTGTTTTATGGAACGACAGTACTCAAATAACATCGGGAGTTGCAATATTTTACAATAAAAACGGACAAATTGATTACGCCGAATTTACATCGCCCGCAATGGTTATAATGCGTGAAGACAGCGCTCACTTCAGCCAGATGAAAGGCAAATCGATGAAAGCGTTTTTCAATAACGGTCAACTGGATAAAATACACGTTTTGGGCAACGGGCAAAGTATTTACTATGTACGCGACAAACCCGAACAGCCAGTTTCTGCAGTTGAAGTTTCGGAATGTGCCAATATCATAATAGACATGATATTGATGAACGGTAAAAGCAAAATAAACAGAGTTACATATCTTATGAAGCCTGCATCTAATACTTATCCGCTTGATAAAATTCCCGAAGATTCAAACCGGTTGAAAGGATTTGCTTTACATGATGATATACGCCCGAAATCCAAAACAGAATTATTCGACAGGCAGATTCGCCTATCGCAGCGCCATGCTGTGCAAATGTTTGAAAAACCGGCATTTACAATCACATCGAGGATAAATAAAATTACAGAAAAATAAATTGTCAGTCATATGGCTTTACATGTTGAAAATCTGTTTTTTAATCTTTTATTTTTAGCAAAACCGGATTAAATATAATTATCTTGCCTTCAAATATTTATCACAAAAAAGGTCAATAAAAATTATATTACATTAACATTACAGTTTTTTTTTATAATTTTGTTCTTTAAAATGATATATGAATATTCTTGACACAGGATATAACAAATTGCAAATAAGGAATATACTCTGCATATTGGTACTGCTTATGCTGTCGCTTGACATGTCGGCACAAAACATCGAAAACACTCATGAAAAGCATCAGCATAATGAAACTGCCTGCATCAAATGTACATCTTTAGGATACGGCAAATGCCGGCATGTATTTGATTATATCGTGCCGCCGCCGAATATTGTACAGATTGATCCTGCAGATCCCGCTTCGAATAACAGATGCAACAAGTTTGTGCCGTTTTGTGCCGATGGCATTATGGCATACGAAACAACTTCATGTCCAAATCATCCGCAAAACAGCACTGAAACCTGTGATATTTGCAGCGGACAGCAGGGCTTTAATTATGGCTGCCTGTCGTCATATCCGCGTCCTGCGTGGTTTTGCATGCGCGCAGAAACTGCCGGTACGGTTGTAATACATGTTGAGAGCAGTATTCATGCAGATGATATAGATATTGCAATCTGGGGACCTTTTGACTCGCCTACCGAAGCCTGCTCCAATTATTTTTACGGGCAAAGTCCAATAGCGTGCAGCTACAGTACATTTTCACAGGAAACAATGACAATACCAGGCACCGTAGAAAATAAATATTACATGATGGTTATTACAAACTTTCGGAATTATCTGGCAACCGTAAGCATTACCATGCCTAATCTGGGACAGCCCGGAGCAGGCACATTAAGCTGCGACATAGTGTATAAATGTTCTTTACTGTCTGTTTCGACAAATGCCGTTTCCGATTCGTGCGGTAACTACTACAACGTGTCGGGTGTAATTGATTTTACCAATGCTCCCGATTCAAGCCGCCTGTGCGTAATAAATACTGCTGTACCAAACGACACATTTTTCATAAGTCCTCCTTTTTCGGCATTGTCCGAATATGCTTATTTTTTCAATAATATATCATTTGATTCCGTGTCGCCTAAAGTTATTGCATGGTTCGAAGCCGATACGGCATGTCATCTCGAACAGCAATACCCGTTACCGGTACCGCAGCCAAAGCCTCCTGTTCTGATAATGCCCGACGATGTTAATTTATATGTTGATGCAAATTGCTACGCCGACACATCCGTATTTCATAACGGAGCGGCAGTCATTTTATATAATGCGTGCCTGTATGATACAAATACCATCGTTACTTACATCGATTCCGTATATATAAGTTCGGGAACAACGGTTATAAAACGGAAATGGACAGGAAGAAACACCGTTACCGGTCAGGAAACAGTAAAAATTCAGACAATATCGGTAATAGACACTGTTAAGCCCGTACTTAATCCGCCAAATGATATTATAATTTACAGAAATTATGACTGTACATACGATTCATCAACACAGGCAGCAGGATATGCAACGGCAACGGATAACTGTTCCGGTTCCGAAAATGATATTACGGTAACGTATAGCGATGCTGTAACAAATACCATGATAATACGGAAATGGACGGCAATAGACAAGTCAAGAAATGTGTCGAATCATTCTCAAATAATAACCATCGCCGATACGGTTGTTCCTGAAATTGTAACCGCGCCGGTTGATTTGAATTTGGAATGCGACGGAAACGGAAATATTTCCGAAATTACGGAATGGCTTGCCTCAAACGGAAATGGACATGCGCAGGATTGCAGTCCGGAAATCACATGGACAAACAATTACGATGAAAATAAGTTTATAATTGATAATTGTGCAGGCAGCAAATCTCAAACGGTAACATTCACAATAACAGATACGCGAGGAAATTTTACTGCACGAACAGCAGAAATTACGGTTATCGACACTCAAAAACCTTATTTTGTAACATATCCTTCTGACTTGGTAATAAGATGCGATGCTGACAATATTCCCGAAAAAATTGCAGAATGGCTATCAAACAGCGGAGGCTTTTCGGCACTGGATATTTGCAGCGACAGTGCAATCACATATTCCGACAATTATGCAGCTTTGAATTTTGACCCGACGCCTGACTGCGATATGGAAAAAACAGCCACAGTGTCGTTTATGGCTTCGGATTTGTGCGGCAATATATTGTCGGTAACATCAAAAATAAGAATAACGCCTGCAAGAGCAAATTCACTAATCGTCAAGAATTACAGCCGCACCTACGGAGATACGTCATTTATCATACAAGCCGTAAGTACAAGCGCCCTGCCTGTCGAGCTGAGCATTATCGAAGGCGAATCGGTAGATGTTGAAAAAACAGCGGAAGGACATTATCATGCGGCAATAAAACATACAGGCGAGACTAGAATAGAAGCCTCACAAAACGGCAACGACACTGTTGTATCCGCAAAACCGCAAATATTTACCATTACGGTGAATCCGGCAATATTAAAAATAAGCCTTGAAGACAAAACGGTAAAACAGTGTGATTATATCCCCGAATATTCGCCTGTATATAAAGGTTTTGTGTATGGCGAAACCGAAGATGTGCTTATTCAAAAACCTTTGATTTTTTGCGAAGCTACACGAAATTCCGCTCCGGGCAAATATTCTGTAAGGCTGTCATCGGCATACGCCGAAAATTACATCATGGAATATTACAATGCAACGCTGGAAATGCTGATTTGCTTTCCAAATGCATTTACGCCATATAACAGCGACAGACTGAATGACATATTTGCCGAAGGATATAAAATCAAAGTTTTCAGTAAAAACGGGCAATTAGTGTACGAAGGAGATAACGGCTGGGATGGCACATACAAAAAAACAGGAAAACTGCTCGTTCCGAATACCTATTATTATGTCATATTTTTTGAAAATACCACATATCGCGGAAGCATTATGCTTGTGAAAAATTGAATTGTTAATCGACTTGTTTTCTGACAGTATTTATTTAAATAGTCGCTCCTTAATAGCTGTTAAATTATTTATTAACAAATAATTATGAATGAAAATCAGAGGGAAAAGTTGCAGGATTTTACTCAATACAGACATAAAATTTTGCAAATATTGAAAAATCTTATTTTCTCTTCTTTTGCATCAAGGCAAAAGAAGCAAAAAATCAAGGCAAGCCTTCTCGGCGACTCGCTAACGGCTCGACGGCTAACGGAATTAATGTCTCGCTTCGCTTGAAGCGAATTCCGTTTTAACACCGTCTTCGCCGAGCGGGTTCCTCGCCTGCGAAGTCTATGCCGTTTTTCCTGCTAATCGATTTTCGCTCTTGAATGTCAGTATATTTTTCAACTGATCAACATGCAGAAAAATTAATAGAACGTTGAGCAGGCGGCGTTCCCACAAGTCACAGCCGTAAATCGGAGTTGGCGTATAGCGTCGGCTGCTCTTGACCTTTTGGTTACTTTTGTGTCAAGACAAAAGTAACAGAAAAAATATCTCTATTATCTTTTTTCTCTGAAAAATATACTTTTTAAGGAGCAACTATACAAGTTAAATTTCCGGAAAATTTCAACAGATTATTTTTTATGTTTAGACTTACAGGTAGGTGTCTTACTGCAAAATAAATAATATTTTGAGACGAATTGTTTTATGTAAAGCTCATCAAAAAAAACCATCGCTGCCATAATTCGGTAGCGATGGTATAAATCACATGAAGAAAATCTTTCGTGACTGGTTTAGTCATCCAGTGCATCAATCGCAGCCTGAATAGCTTCTTCGGTTGTTTTAACCAAATCCAAATCTACTTCCATATCTGCGACAATGGTTACATTTTCCTGTTTTGCAAGATAAAATTCGCCCTCTTTTACCGTGAATGCAAATAGCGTTCCTGTTTTACCTACAGGCATTGAATCATCATAGCTTTTAACCTTATTGGTGCCGGCAGGAGTATATAACTGTGCAACAACCAAATCGCCGTAGCCATGGAAAAATACGCAGGTATAGCCGGTTGCTCCCTGATAAGATGCTAACTCTATCGGTCCGCCTGTAAGCGTAACAGTTAAAGTAGTCTTTGGAGCAGGCTCTTCCCAGTAAATATCACAGTTAAACCAGCCTAATTTGCCAAGCCTGAAAAAGAAAAATCCAGCATCATTAGCTCCAACTTCCATACGTCCGCCTGCAAATTGATCATCTAAAATGGCATCTTCCGCAAGTTCATTCCAAGCAAATTGATTTTCATCAACGCCTGCGATATCAACGCCTTCCCATAACATTGTCAATGTCCTGTCGCTATTGACCGGAATTTCAACATCCATGTTTTTCAACAGATTTTTATCAACGCTCGTTCCATTCTGTTTTACGTCGATAAAAAGAAAACCATCCGATGCAAATAACCTACCATCAATATAATTGGTATTTGTTCCGGAATAGACGATGCTGCTTGGCTTTAAACATTCTATCACTTCTACTGTGAAACTTCCGGTAATTGCAAACGTACCCTCATCAATAGTAATCTTAGTACCGCCATCCAAAGTAATTGTTGTCGGCAAATTGGATGTGTTAAGTTCAATAACTTGCACTAATTTTTCACGTGAATTGCTGAAAAATTCTTTAACATTGTAATTTTTGTCCACTACCGGTGGATTTACAGGATCATCGTCGCTGCAACCTGTAAAAATCATACTTCCTGCCACAAAAAGGGCTAAAAAAAATTTTGTTCTCATAAAATGGGTCCTCCATTTAAAAATTAATAATAATAAATTTAATAAGCCCCCCTTATTAATTTTCCAACTACTCTTTTTTACTCCAAAATTCCCTTTAACTCTGTTAAAATATTAACATGCAAAAACAATGCCAAACTTTCCGGTTCCACATTATTATTTGAAAATAGTCTTATACTTGGCGATTTATTTTATTGAATGTTCGCGTTTTTGCCGCCATTGTTATTAAACGCATGGTTGAAGCTATTATTATTGCATGAAATGCGGTATTGAAATGCTGTGGCATAAAATATTGTCCGCATAAAACAACAGCATTGCAGGCAATACAAATCGCAATGACATAAAAGTTGCTTTTTTCGAGTTTGAAAAATATGTATAAATATAAAGGATTGAGCCAAAGCAGATTAAAATTGTTGCGCACGGGATAGTGCAGCGAAAACATCCACATCAGCAAAATTACAGCAGACAGAATTGCCATATTTGCAAAAAATATTCTGTCGAAAATCTTCATATTGAATTTTTTGTTTTTACGCCGGCAGTAAAATTCTGCGAAACTTAATAGAATCACTGCCATCATAAAAATGAAAAATACCTGATTTGGCGAAAGCGGATTGGATATTTCAACTTCCTGCGCCTGATAAAGTACTTCCGGCAGCGAAGCAAATCTTGCGCCGTTTATTGTTGCCGTGTCGACTGCCTTAAATAATTCGGCGGGAAGAAACATGTAGCCGGCGTTGGATGCGCGAACATCCGCAGGCGTTCCGAGCAAAATATCAATTCCGAATCTGCTCCATTGCATTTTGTCGAGATACGGGTAAATCAACTGCCTGAATGTCTTGTTTCCATCTGTGTTTTTATCGGAAAACTTTAATCGTTCGCCAACTGTTTTCTGAAAAATATCACGTATGCGGGTAGAACAGTTGTCTTTGAAAAAATCGTAACGATAGTTACGATTTTGAGGTTTATAGTTTTCTTTCAGCAGTTCAAAAAGTTTCTGTTTTTCGGATAATGTAAGATTTAATTTTTGCTCGTAAACACTTCGGTTTTCATACATGTAGCTTTGTAGAAAATCGCTGAAACTGTTTATGGAAAGCATGTACATTAAAGTACCGCGCGAGAATTTAAGGTAAAAATTTTTAGTCGAAAAGTCAAATGTTCCGTAATTGAAAACAATATCCATACTGTTTGCCTCGTCGCAGACGCGGATTGCGCTGTGTCCAAACGTCGAATACAGCTGATTTCCGGCTCCGCAGGTTATCAGTGATATTTGAGCGCTGTCGCTCAAATGCTGCGCCCTTGATACATTGAAAAATACGGCAAGCGTAAAAAAGATAATGATACGATACGGCTTCATAATTTACAATTTATGCGGCAAAATTATAAACTTTACCAAACTGTGCCAAAAATACCGCATATAAATGCAAAAAATAATTCGGAAAAAGCTTTCTGTTACATTATGTTTTTTTCATTATTTTTGTACCGTGTTACAGATTAAATTTGAAAAAAACATAGAACAGTTCGGCATTTCAAAACGCAACGACAAAATATTGCTTGCCGTCAGTGGCGGCATTGATTCTGTTGTTATGGCGCATTTGTTTTTTACGGCAAAATTCAACGCGGCAATTGCGCACTGCAATTTTTCGCTGCGCGGCAAAGCTTCCGACAATGATGCCACATTCGTCGAATCGTTTGCAAAATCACATAAGGCAGCATTTCATTCGATAAGATTTGATACCGAAAATTATGCCCGCAAGCACAAAATCTCAGTAGAAATGGCGGCGCGAAAATTGCGTTACGACTGGTTTGAAAGTATCCGTACACAATACGGCTATTCGAAAATTGCAATCGCTCACAACAAAAACGACTCTGTTGAAACATTTTTTCTTAACCTCGCTCGCGGCACAGGCATAAAAGGATTGCTCGGAATTACGCCGAAAACGGAAACAGTTATTCGCCCCTTGCTTTTTGCATCGCGCAAGCAAATTGAAAATCATGCAAGCAGGCACAATATTGCCTTTTGCACGGATGAAACAAACAGCAGCAACGCGTTTTCGCGCAACAGAATACGCAATAACATAATTACCGAATTTGAAAAGATAAATCCGTCGTTTTTGCAAACGATGACAGAAAACATGAATCGAATTTCGCAATACTGCGATGTACTGCAACCGTTGAAAAACAAAGTAATATCCGAGATTGTCGATAGCGGTAATGATAAACTTCTTATTGATATTGGCAAATTGCATCAAGCTGAAAATGAGCGGTTATGGCTTTTTGAAATATTGCAGCAGTACGGTTTCGGCACGGAACGCATTGCAGACATTCATACTGCGCTTGATGGAGAATCGGGTAAAAAATTCTTTTCAAAAACACACGTTCTGCTTAAGGATAGAAAAAATTTAATTGTATCGCCATTGAAATCAGCCGAATTTTTATCTGTTGAAATTGGCAAAAATACTGTCGAAATTGAATATCCGGTATCATTAACAATAGAAAAAAAGGAAAATAAAAATGTCGAAATAGAAAAAGAACAAAATGTGGCATTTTTGAATTTCGACAAGCTGAAATTTCCTTTGCTGTTGCGTAAATGGCAAGCCGGCGACAGCTTTACGCCTTTCGGAATGAAAGGAAGGAAAAAGTTAAGCGATTATTTTATCGATAAAAAACTGTCGCAATTTGAAAAGGATGAACAGTATGTCTTATTGTCGGCAGAAAAAATCGTATGGCTTGTGAATTGCAGGATAGACAATAATTTCAGGGTCGATGAAAATTGCAGGACAATTTTGAAGATAACTTATAATCATGCAGAAAAAAAACATTGAAGGCGAAAAAATAATTTTAGGCATCGACCCGGGTACATCAATATTAGGCTACGGTTTAATCCGGGTATGTGGAAAAAATCCGGAACTGATAATTTTAGGTTCCATTGAATTGAAAAAATACAGGGATCATTATGTTAAACTCAAAACTATATTCGACAGAATTACTCAACTTATTGATGAGTATTGTCCCGACGAACTTTCGATAGAAGCTCCGTTTTTCGGTAAAAATGTTCAAAGCATGCTCAAGCTTGGTCGTGCGCAGGGAGTAGCCATAACAGCAGCACTACAGCATTCGATTCCTGTTTTCGAGTATGCTCCGCGAAAAATAAAAATGTCGATAACAGGACGAGGTTCCGCATCAAAAGAGCAGGTAGCGTTCATATTGCAAAAAATATTGAAAATCAAAAAACTTCCTCAAAATTTGGATGCCACCGATGGCTTGGCAGTTGCGCTTTGTCATTATTATCAGACAAGCGGAGGAGTTACCAAAGATGCAACTCCATACAAATCGTGGAAAGATTTTATAAATCAGAATGCAAAGCGCGTAAAGAAAAATTGACTTCTCAACTTCCCGTCAAAAATCTTTCGGCATCAATAGCCGCCATGCAACCCGAAGCGGCAGCCGTAATTCCCTGACGATAATGAGGATCCTGTACATCACCTGCCGCAAATACGCCTGCGATGTTTGTTCTTGTTGTTTTTCCCTGTGTAATAATATAACCGTGTTCGTCGGTTTCGACAGCCGGCTTGAAAACTTCGGTATTCGGCTGATGTCCTATTGCAAGAAAAAATCCATCAACTGTAACTGTTTTTTCCCTGCCGCTTTTATGTACAAGATTTGCGCCGGTTACGCCGTTTTCGTCTCCCGTAATTTCTACGGTTTGGTATTCCCACAATATTTCTATATTTGGCGTATTCATTACGCGCTGTTGCATTATTGTTGTTGCGCGCAAAACATTTCGACGAACTATCATGTAAACCTTGCGCGCCAAGCCTGCAAGATACACAGCTTCTTCGCAAGCCGTATCGCCGCCTCCGACAACGGCAACATCTTTTTTCCGATAAAAAAATCCATCGCAGGTTGCACATGCCGAAACACCCATGCCTTTAAATTTTTCTTCGCCCGGCAATCCCAAATATTTTGCAGTTGCGCCTGTGGCAATAATCACAGTATCGGCTTGTATCTGCTTACTGTCATCAACAGTAACCGTAAACGGACGTTTAGAGAAATCAACTTTTGTAATCATTCCGAAACGAACATCCGCGCCAAAGCGTATGGCTTGCTGTTTTAAATCGTCCATCAACTGTATGCCTGTAATTCCCTGCGGATATCCCGGAAAATTTTCAACTTCGGTTGTTGTTGTTAATTGTCCTCCGATTTGGGATCCTTCATAAAGCACAGGATTCAGGTTTGCTCGCGATGCATAAATTGCAGCCGTATATCCGGCAGGTCCGCTTCCGATAATCAAGCATTTTGTTTTTTCCATTTCACTCATTCACAAATTATTTTAGTTTATTTTTTTAATTTCTAATGTCATTTTCCATAGTGTTGAGTTTTCGTTTTTGCTCGTTCAATTCCTGTTGCATTCGGTCTATTGTTCGTTTTTGTTCAGATATTGCTTTGTTTGCATTTTGTAAGTCCTGTTTCAACGATTCTACCGCAGTTATTAATGTTTTAACTGTTTCGTAACTCAAAGTCGAAACTTTAAGTCTGCTCCACGTATCAACAACAACTAACTGTCCGCCCGATTCTTTAAAAGTATTTTTCAGTACGGGATTTTCTGCCTGAGCCTGTGCACAATTTGCAAGTGCAATAAACAGAATGGCAATAAAAAGGATTTTAATTTTCATATTTGATATAATTTCTACAAAGTTAATAAAATAAATATGTATTTTGATTATAATATTTTTCAGTAAGATAAAGAAGTCTTGATATGCTTTGATTTTTAAATTTTTTATCATATCTTTGCGGCTCTAAAATAAAAAATCGGGGTGTGGCGCAGTTGGCTAGCGCACTTGCATGGGGTGCAAGGGGTCGAAAGTTCGAGTCTTTTCACCCCGACTTATTGAAAACCATATAGATAAAGAAGTTAAGAGGAGTATTCAACAAAAAATATTCCTCTCTTTTTTGTCAAAAGAAACAAATTTTGCTACATTTGCAGCAAAAAAGTGTAACGTAAATGTAACGTAAAATATGGCAACAATAGTACCTTATATCCGAATACAAAAAAATGACGGCACGTATCGTGTATTGATTAAAATTACACATCAAAAATTACGTGTTTTTATTCCTACGGAAATTTATGTTTCTCAAAAAGACATAAATAACAAGAACCAACTCAAAAAAAATTTCAGTTCCATACCACTTGAAAAAATCATTTACACATATAGAAACCGAATAGCAGAATTAGGCACAAAAATAAAGGCATATTCGGCAAATGACATAAAGCATTATTTACTTAAATCAGACCGGACGGACGGCGGTAAATACATTGATTTTATTAAATTTTGCGAGCATCGCAACACTGAAATTTTAAGATTAAAAGGCAAAAACGGTACATGGTATGCCAATCATGCGGCTATCGAATGGTTAAAGGTATTTATAAAAGACAGTGCGCTAAACGTAAATACAATAAACAGGGCGTTGCTGAAAAAGTTTGAAAGTTTTTTAATTGAGCAAAACGTAGGCTCGGCAGGCATAAGTTCATATCTTCGCGCCTTGCGTACAATGTTTATTTTGTGCATGGACGAATACAATGACGAGCAACACGATGAATATATAATTAAGCACTACCCGTTCAGGCGGTTCAAGATAACCGAACATCACGCCGAAAAGCGAAGTGTGAATATTGAAGATTTGAAAAAGATAATTTCTTTTGACTGTAAAGCGCAAAGAGAGCATTTAGGTAAAGACATGTTTTTGCTTACGTTTTTTCTTGCCGGAATTGCGCCTGTTGATTTGTTCAGCCTTTCAGAAATAAAAGGCGGCTACATAGAATATTACAGAAACAAAGTTAAGCATCGCGACAATAAAATTAAAGTGAAAATATTTGTTTGCCGGCAGGCTGTTGAGTTGATAGAAAAATACAGTACGGAATATTTTTTGTCGGATATTAAAAAGTATCGAAATGCTAAAAATTTTGCACGGGCTTGCAGTAAGGGACTTGAAAATATATGTTCAGGTTTGGGCATGGATAAAGTTACATTATACCGGGCGCGACATACTTTTGCCACCTTTGCTGCAGAACTCGGATTTGATACTAATTTGATTGACTATACGCTCGGACACGCACCAAGCCGTAACGCAATGGCAGAAGTTTATATCACGCGCACGCAAACGGCAGTTGATAATCTTGTGAAAAAAGTTATTGAAAAATTAATCGAATAATACTATTGCTTCTCTTTTCTTCCGAACCTCAAAAAAGATTGTATAATTGCAATTATGCCAACACTGCCAAAAATAGTACCTGCAATTTCCTTATCAAGATATATAAACAAACCGCCTAATATAAGTGCTGATATTGCTAATATAAATGCCAGCCAAAGCGATGTAGTTGTTATGCCCAGCTCTTTATTTGCGATTTTTATTCTATCATCATTAAATTTAAGACGAGCGTTTTGTTCCTGTTCTGTACGCGCCATTATCCATGATATTATATTTGGGTCAATCTGTTTGAGTTTTTCCAACTCATCGGCAGATGGCAATAAATTATCATCTATAATCGTATTTTGTTCGATTGCTCCCTGATTCTTATTTACAGCCATTTTGGTTTGTTGATGCCTTTGTGCCATTTTATATAAATTTTAATTTGGATTTAGCAGCTTCAACCGATTTTTTAAAATCATTCGACAAATTAAACATATCATTACGTATATTTTTTTTATCGTTTTCTACTCCAAGATAAACAATCGTTTGTCTAATGTCAGATGTTAATTTATTCTTTTTAGTACACGAAATAAACACACCATGAGTATTCGTTATTATTGATTTGATTTTCTGTTTCATAATTTTATTGCACCCTAAAATAGTTTTTCAATTACAAAATTACAAATAAACAAATAAACTCGCAAACATTTTTAGTTAAATTATAACTATTGCTACAGCTATATTTATTGCTTGTTCTAATTTCATAGTTCTTTATTTTTCAGTTAATTTTTATTTTTAAGAATTATCGTTTTTTCATTCCTTTTCTCTTTGGAAATAGCTGTATAATCTTGCAACGAACTATACACGCGCACTTAGCGCACCCCCCACAATATTTTTTCGTACATCCTGCGATTTGGCAATTTCCGTTATTAGTCTTTCGTAATGCGCTCTTTGCACTGCGATTATCTTTTCGTAGTGTTCTCTTTGTGCTGCAATTTCGGTTAAAAATCCCCGTACTATTGCACTTACATCAACGGCGTTGTTTGCAACAGGGTTGACATGAGTAGCTGTTCCGAGTAGCATCTCGCCCTCGCCAGTAAGAAGCCAGTCGATGTTTAAATCATTATAAACATCACTAATTTTCTGTAGTGTTTTGATGGTAAGATTATTTTTCATGTTGTTAATCGTACCACGACCTATACCACAGATAGACTCAAATTTATTTTGTCCTATTTTTTTATATTTGACAAATTTTTTTAATCTTTCTTTCATGATTTTATTTTTAACGATTATTTTCTGTATTTTTAATTTATTTTATATCTTTGCAAAAATTTTAAATTTTAATGTTATGGAAGATACATGGCAAAAAAGTCTCTTATTAAGAGACCTAAAAACAGTCAGCGATTTATTGCATATTGCAGTTGAATATGCAAACGAAACCCAAAAGCAAGGATATAAATTATCTTTACTTGGAGATGAATATACTAAAACAGAGGGGCTGATTAGTCGCGCAACCACTGTTATAAATAATTTACTTTTCATATACGCAAATATTGATGAGGTAGATTTTATAAACACAAAAAACAGTGATTAATGTAAACTAAATATCTGGTTTAGGCAGAAAAAAACTACCAATAGACCGTTTGAAAATCTTATCTATGAATTGTGGCAGTTTTTCCTTTAATTCTATTATGCCGCTAACAGTGTGTTGGTAAAATATTACTCTAATATCAGCAATATCAAATGGTAAGTTAGTATCATTTTCAGCAATAAGTATGGCAGGCTCTTTAACACCGCGTCTCACCCCTAATTCATACATTACATTTGGATTTAATCCTGTCAAATTAGCTATGACCAAATCATAAGTAGAAAGGCAATTAATTATATCTTTAGTAATAGACCCCGCATTAGTTAGTTCACTTGCGCACTTAAAGGTAAATCCCCTTTGCTTTAATACGGGTGTAAGACTTTTTATTAATTCAGTCATTTTTTGTCTTTCTTCCGAGTTTTCATTACCTATTGGAGTAATAAAAAAACATTTTTTATTTAATTCCATAACCTATTTTTATCTAAAATTTTAACATTTCCTTTCTTGTTCATTTCCAATATCTTATAAAACAATTATAGATTTTTTTCGTTAAAAATTTGCATTTAACGATTTTAATCTATATCTTTGTCCTCGAATTATGCCGCTCATATCAAAAAAAAGTTGAAAAAGCATAAAAAATTTAACGTTCAAACCTGCAAAGTGAGAGCGTTGAAAGAAAAGAGCGAAAATGCGAGTAGATATGACGGCAATCAAAAACAACTCAAATTTTATGTCTCTTTTCTTTTTATATGGCAAAGGTAAAAAAATAAATAATAACAGTAACAATAAAAAAAGTAAGAAAATGGAAACAAAAAAAATAATCATTAAAGATGTAACAGGCGACAACGCGGGTTGTATGGTCGAACTTAGGCGCGAAGGATATAAAGAAGGAACCGTTGTGCGCGATTTTGTATATCACGAAAGCAACAACGCCTGCTACTTTGATAACTGTGTTGCTTACATTGGCGAAACATGTGAATTTATAAAATAAAAAGCAATGGAAACGAACCGGGAATTTGAAAAATACTATGCCGAATGTTTGAACTCCGAGAGGGATAACAGAAAGGCAAGTGAAAAAGATTTTGACGATAAAATAACATACATAATATCAGTGTTTATTTTACTGTCGTTTACCGTATATCTGTTTTTCGGAGAATATCATAACTGGATGATTATTGCCTCTTTGATTTTATTAATTGCATCTATGCTTGTCAATATCTTTTCGTTTATGTACAACAGTAACAAATGCAATAAGTTAGATAAAGATATAAGAAAAATACATGCGCATAAAGGCGAGCAAAAAGACTATACAGGCGAATTTGATGATTTTAATAAAAATGTAAATGCGCTAAGGCACATAACCTTTGCAAGTTTTTTGCTGGGCGTTATATGCTTGGCAATATATTTAATATAATCAATACATAAAAATTTAAATATTAACAATTAAAGATGGAGGAAACGTGTTATGAACGAAGCACAAAAACAAAAAGAAGAATTACAAAAAGAAATAGACTACCATAAAGAGAAAATGGGTAATTACGCCTGTGAAATGTTTAAAGATACCTGCGGTATTTCAACTATTATTGACAATTTAACCGGTACATTTAAGTGTGCTATGTATTATCTGTTTGAAGGTGGCTTAAAAAGGGATGACGGCATAATATTTCCGGGAGAAGCAATAATAGAGATTAAACAGGCAATCTTTTCTACTTGTGATTTAATCAAACATCTGTCTATCATGTATGATGGATACATAAGAATCAGTTCTATTAAAGAGGCTATCGAACAAATCGAAATATTAGAAGCTGCACGTAATCCCCAAAAGGAAAAATAAACATGTACACACTCGATTTGTATCAAATAAAAAACATTTGCAGGGACATGGCAGAACTCGGAGCCGCCAGCTATGCAAAACAGACAGAACCCGAAAAGGATACTCTTTCGCAGCGTGAAGCATATAGACGGTTTGGAGCTTCCCGCGTCAAGTTCTGGGAGCAGAAACAGTATATTCATTCATACAGAACGGGAGTTGCAGAGA
>JAISDB010000126.1 GCA_031265155.1 Prevotellaceae bacterium
TCGTCTTTGCTGCACGAGGTGCAGAGCATTGCGGCAAATGCTGCCATAAGCAACATGTTTGCCATTAATTTAATTCTCTTTGTCATAATTTTTATTTTTATTAAAAAAGCTATTTCTTAATTTATCATTTTTTAATTTAAAGACTTCAAAATTTAATGATTATCGTCTTTATTGTAAAGAGCCTGTCTCAAAAAACCTCGTCATTGCGGGCGTGACCCGCAATCCCATCATTCGGGGGATTCCGACTTTCGTCGGAATGACGGGGCAATTCACCGCGCGACATGCACGCTCTATCGCTTTCTACCAACATTACGTCCCTACAGGACGCCTGCCGTATGCTGCTTGTTTCTTCTACCAACATTCTGTCCCTAACGGGACAGCTTAATTGTCAATTATACCCGATGCTGTTCGCGAAGCAGGTCGTTTACCGTTTTTACGGGATTGAACGTTTCTATCGGCGCCTCAACAAAAACGGTATTCCATTTGCTCATTGCTCCGTTCCAGAGACCGGGCAGTTCCAGAACCCTGATTTTCTTTCCCGCCCTGCTTTTTTCGGAAATAAAGCCTGTCAAACTGTCGCGAAAATCGACAAGATTAAACTTTTCACCTTTGTAATTTTTAATGCAGCAAACCAAGTCAACAGGATTGAAATGAGTTGACGAAGCAAATATTTTCATTGCATTTTTATCTGTTTTATCAATTTGCGAACTTTCGAGAATCTGCAGCGAAGTAGTGCCATCGCCTTCATTTATCAAAAACGGGCCTCCGCCCGGCTCGCCTTCGTTTTTAACCATTCCGCAAACTCTTATCGGTCGGTTCAGCTTCGACAGGAGTAGCCTTACATCTGCATTTTTCGGCAGATCGATACAAAGGCTTTTACTTAAAAATTCAACAATTTCATCATGCCTTTCGGCACAGCCACCTGTTTGCAGGCAGTTTATGTATTCAAATATTTTATTTCGGCAGTCAATCAGAACGCCGGCAATTATCTTTTTCCAGCGTACTGTTTCGGCAAGCTTTGTTTCGGGAACAACATTATCCACGTTTTTGATAAAGACAATATCGCTGTCGATTTCATTAAGGTTTTCGAGCAGCGCGCCATGCCCGCCGGGATAAAAAACCAAAGAGCCGTCACTGTTGCGGAAAGGCAAATTGTCGGACGTAACGGCTACCGTATCGGTAGTTTTCCTTTGCGTCGAAAAACTTATTTTATAATCAATTCCGTATTTATTGCCATAGGATTTTGCAGTTTGATCGAGCAGCTGTTTGAACAGCTCAACATGTTCGTCGGATACGGTGAAATGAAGATTTGCCGTTTTTGTTTTCGTTTGCTGCGAGTATCTTGCAGCTTCAACCAAATGCTCTTCAAACGGAGTTCGCTTGAAATTTTCGTATTTGTGAAAAAGCAAAACGCCTTTTGGCATATTGCCGTAATTCAATCCCTGCGAAGTAAGCAGCGACTTCAGAATGTCGGCGTGTGAAGACGTTTTGTATTTTATCAGTTCATCATAAAATGCAAATTCCGTAAGACTGTCAAAGAAAATATCCGCATCGCGATTTTTATCTCTTACCGTATCTTCATCTGCTCCGCTTTCGAGCATCTCCTTAGCTTCAAACAGCGATTTGAACATTCGGGAAGCGGCGCCCGAAGCAGGAACAAATTTGGTTTTGCTTCCATCGAAATTCTCATAAATGTCTTCAAACTTTTTTTGTTCATCCGCCGAAAGCCTCAGCACGCCGCATCCTGCACCTGCCGCTGATTTAATATTTAAAAAGGGAAAACCTGTTTCAAACCTTTTCAGCTGTTCTTCTACGGCTGCCCTGTCGATACCTGCCCTGTTCAGTTTTTGTAAGTCATTTGCATTTAACATGATTTATAATTTTAGAGCTAATTGATTTCATTCGTTTATAAGATTAAAATCCAGCAAATTTAATATTTCTTTTTGTTCATCGGTTACATTTTTTGCAAGAATTTTGCAGGATGCAAATTCCCGCCTCAACCGATAACCGGAGCGCAGCTTTTCAAAATCGTCCGCATTTTGCTTTAATAAATCACTGTCGGCAGATATGTTATAAATTGATTTTACGACATTCTGCAAAACGCTTAAAACGGATTTACCGGCACAGTCAACAATAATTTTTTCCTCGACTTCGGGCAGACTTTCAACCTGCCGGCTGTCCAAGCCAAGATTAAAAAATTTTGAAACGGCACGCACAGCCATCTCTGTCCCTGCCGCTTTTCCTTCCAGCGAATATCCTGCAATATGAGGAGTTGCAATATCAACAAGCGAAAGCAGACTTTTATCGATTTTCGGTTCGTTTTCCCAAACATCAATAGCTGCAAAGTCAACAGTATTATTTATTATTGCAGCTTTCAGTGCGTCAGTTTCGACAACTTCGCCGCGCGAAGTGTTTATGAAAACTTTTGCCTTCATCATTTCAAACATTTTTGTATCAAAAAGATGATATGTACCGTATTCTCCCGTACGGTTGAGAGGAACATGCAGCGTAACAATATCCGCATTCCCGACAACTTCGTCGATATTGACAAAGGATGCATTTTCTTCGTTTTGTTTTCGAGGCGCATCACAAAGCAAAACATTCATTCCCAAAAGCCGGCATATCCTTTCAACTTTTTTGCCCACATTGCCAACGCCGATAATTCCCGCTACCGTCTTATTGAGATTTAAACTGCGCTCATGCGAAATATGCAAAAGCGCAGCCAGCACATATTGCGCAACAGCCGGCGAATTGCAGCCATCGGCATTTGTCCATGCAATGTTGTTGCGGTTGCAAAAATCAGTGTCAATATGGTCGAATCCTATGGTTGTCGAAGCAATTAATTTCAGATTCGAACCTTCGAGCAGCCCGGCATTACATACCGTTCGCGTTCGGATGACAAGCGCATCCGCGTCGCGCAGGTCGGTGCGCGAAATCTCCGCTCCGTCCTTATAAACCACATCCGCAAACGGCTCAAAAATGCCGCTTATAAAAGGAATCTTACTGTCAACAACTATTTTCATTAATGCCATATTGAAATCCAAACCGTTTTTTAATTTCTGCAAAGTTATAATTTATCGGCGATATGCGAAAAATTAACCTGATTTTTGTACATTTGCGACCAAATAAAGACAGATGAAATTTTTACGGCGCATATTAACAGGATTATCGGTTGCAGCATTACTGTTTATAATGTTTTTTGCAATCTTATTTTTCATGGATTTCAAATCTCCGAAAGAGCTTGTTATTGCTCAAAACGATTGTGATGTTTTGAATGACAGCATTTTTAACATCCTTACATGGAATATTGGCTATGCTGGCTTGGACGCTTCAATGGATTTTTTCTACGAAGGCGGAAGCCGGTCGCAGCAAAGCAAGGAAAAAACCTGCGAAAACCTGCAAGAAATATGTGATTTTATTAAGAGCAACGACACGGTCGATTTTATACTGCTGCAGGAAGTTGATATAAATTCAAAACGCTCGTACAATATCAACGAATTTAACAGGATACAAACGGCTATTCCTTCGTTTTATTCGTATTTCAGCATAAATTACAATGCTGCGTTTGTTCCCGTGCCAATCAAAAAGCCAACGGGAAAAATACTGTCGAGTCTGGTTTTTTGCACTAAAAACGAAGTTTGCAGCCTTAAACATTTTGCCTATCCAAATACAATGAAACTGCCTTCGCGCACATTCCTGTACGACAGATGCTTCATTGTTGCGCGCTACAATCTGAAAAACGGCAAGCAGTTTTTGATTATAAATACTCACAACTCTGCATTCGACAGCGGCAAACAGCGTCTTGAAGAATTAAGTTTTCTGAAACGGTTCGTAACAGACGAATATAACATGGGAAATTACGTAATAGTCGGCGGCGACTGGAATCAGACTCCACCGTCATACGACGAAGATGTGCAAACGGTAAAACATTTTGTTGCCGTCAAAATTCCTCATGATTTTTTTCCGGGAGACTGGCAGTGGTTTGCAGGCAATATTCCTACAAATCGCTATTTGGATAAGCCTTATACGGCAGGACAAAGCTCAACTGTTACTATTGATTTTTTTCTTGCATCGCCAAATGTGGAATGTACAGGCATCAAGGTTGTTGACCTGGAATTTGCCAATTCCGACCACAATCCGGTAATAGCTCAATTCCGACTGAACCGGTAATTTTCAAGTTCAATCGATAAATGCAACTGAAGTAAGGAAAAAAGTCTTGATTTAGTTGTTATAATGAATAAAAAGAAACAGTTAACTCAAGAATATAAGATACACAATATTCCGGATGCAGCAAGCTGGATGTATAGCCTTTGGGAAAATGGACTGAACGAATATACTAATGGACTTGCGAGACATGATAATATTAAAATTTTTCAAACTAAAATTAACAAACGTCCAAGAAAATTACTTAACTTTGACACACCGGTAGACAGGTTTTACAAAGAAGTTGCATTTATTAATTGAATCTGCGAACAAAAAAAGTTATTTGAAAAATGTTTGGTAATAAAATAAAGTTTATTACCTTTGCACTCCCAAACCGGAGAGATGGCAGAGTGGTCGATTGCGGCGGTCTTGAAAACCGTTGAACTGAGAGGTTCCCGGGGTTCGAATCCCTGTCTCTCCGCAAATAACGTTGATTGTCAATGTTATGAGAATTA
>JAISDB010000130.1 GCA_031265155.1 Prevotellaceae bacterium
TTCAACCTGTATTTGAAACTGCCATTTGGCAAAATGCACACCAGAACGCCTGAAATTATCGAACTTGCCAACCTGATGGGCAGGTCGGTAAATTCCGTTACGCTTCGCCTTGTCAATTTCGCCTCGTGCGACCCTTATCACCAGCAACGCGGAGTGAAAGGAATGGTCGGCGGTCTGAAACAGTGCCAGCCTATTTGGGATGAGTTCGCCAATAACCGTGATGCCCTGCTTTTTGAAAGCGAGCGAATTTTAGCCGAAAAAGAACACCAAACCATTGAAACAAAGTTTAATGAATTGCTGTTTGATATAAAAGGTCTGAAAGGCGAAACGAAAATCCGCGAAGTCAAAACCCGTGTCAATCAAAATGTTTTTCGGCAAATCGTTTTGGCTAACTATAACAAACAGTGTGCGATAACAGGCATTGATATTCCCGATTTGCTTTTTGCAAGCCACATAATACCTTGGGCTGCCAACGAACAGGAACGGCTAAACCCCGAAAATGGCATTTGCCTGTCTGCATTGTATGATAAAGCGTTTGACAAGGGATTGATAGGGGTAAATACCAATCATGAAGTTATTTTGTCGGCTGCATTGCAGAAAAATAAAGGCAAAGAATATTTCGTGAAATATTTTGCGCCAATAGAAAAAGTGAAATTACAGATGCCGCAAAAGTATCTGCCAAAGTGGGAGTTTTTGGAGTGGCATTTGGATTGTGTGTTTGATAAATAAAAAAATATGAGATATACAAATTTTAATAATATAGACGTTAGTCCTGAATGGAGTTTTACAAATGTCCGCTCTACTGAGCAATGGACACATGGCTACCACCGATATCCTGCCAAATTTTTACCTAATGTAGTAAAAAAATTAATAGAAACTTATGCTATCAATAATGGTAAAATCGCAGATGTATTTGCCGGTTGTGGTACTACATTGGTTGAAGCCAAAGCACACGGCATAGAATCAGTTGGAATAGATATAAATCCTGTGGCTCAACTCATAACCAAGGCAAAGATAAAACCTGTTTTGCCAAATGTCCTAAATGTACCGTATGAAGAACTTGTAATCTCATTTTCTCAATACAATGAGAATGAGTATGAAAATATAAAATTACATGACAGAATAGATTACTGGTTTAGACTGGAAGAAAAAAAGAAAATAGCGTTTTTATATGAAAAAATATTAAAAATCAACCAAGAAGATGCAAGAAATTTCTTTCTTGTTTGTCTGTCTCATATATTGAAAAATTCTTCTCGCTGGCTGATGTCCGGCACTAAGCCGCAAATAGACCCCAATAAAAAACCAGCCGAACCATTTCAAATATTTCAACTTCACTGTAAAAAAATGATGTCCAAAAAACGCTTTGTTTTATACAGAACTTGAAAAGAAGAGATATTTAAATGTTCAGTGTGATATAAAATTAGCCGATGCTCGCAGAACTAAAATAAGAGCAAATTCCGTGGGAACCATTATAACTTCTCCTCCATATGTTACGTCATACGAATATGCGGATATACATCAACTTACTGCTTACTGGTATGAGTATATAAGCGATTTGCCTGAATTTAGAAAGAATTTTATTGGTACATTCTATTCTTTAAATCAAGATACAAACTGTCAATCAAAAAAAGCGCAGCAAATTGTAAATGAGTTACTAAAAAAAGACGACAGGACAGCAAAAGAAGTAGCCAATTATTTTAATGATATGGAAGCCGTTGGCAAAGAAATGTACCGTATCGTTAAAAAAAACGGGCATATTTGCATCGTTATTGGAAATACCACAGTTAAAGATGTAAAAATCAATTCAGCAGAAGTGTTTTATGAAATTTTGGGAAATGCAGGATTTAAAGAAGAAAATGTGATAAAAAGGAGCATTCCCAATAAACTGATGCCTACAATTCGCGATAAAAATACAGGAAGATTTTCAAAAAAGGATAATGAAAATTCTAAAATGGTTTATCCGGAAGAGTACATTTTAATTTTAAAAAAATAGCGTTTATGGAAAATAAAACATTCAAAATAAGACCGTATGCTCGATTACTCACTATGCTTGGCGAGCAGTTGATAAAAAATGAGCAAATTGCTTTGGCAGAATTAATTAAAAACTCATACGATGCTGATGCCAATTGGGTTAAAGTCAGTTTTGTGGATTTTGGCGATAAAATGGAAATTGCAAACAATTCCAAAATTATTATTGAGGATAATGGCTGCGGAATGTCATTAGAAACTATAGAAAAAAGTTGGATGAATCCGGCTACACCAAATAAAAAAGTGGGAAAAGGCGAAGAAAAAAGGACACTTGCTAAGAACAGAGTTATACAGGGCGAAAAGGGAATAGGACGATTTGCGATATTAAAGTTGGGTCGTACAATCACAATTACTACTCGCTTGAAGGATAGTAATAAAGAATATGTTATTGATTATGACTTGTCAAGTTATGACGATGATTTTTTAACTGTTGCCGGGCAGGAAAAGGAACTTTATATTGATGACATAGCGATAAATGTATATTCACAGCAACCCACACAAATAATTGACAGAGAAGTTATTGTTAATAGCCAAAAATACCCGGAAAACAATCATAACGGAACAAAAATAGAAATCTCCAATCTTAAAGGAGAGTGGAGTAAAAGAAAAATAGAAGATGTAAATAAAGAATCTCAAAAATTACAATCTATTTTTGATAAAATCTTTGAGAAACAGTCAAATGATAATTTTGAAATTGGATTTGAAGTAAATAATGAGCGTATTTCTGTTTCAGACAAAACCATTGAAAAACTCTCAAATTTATTTCAAAACAATGCAGTACTTAAGGTTACAAACGGAAAATATAAAGAAAAAACTGATTTAAACTTTTTCTAAAAAAAATAAAATACTTGTTATTCCACTTAAAAGCCATATATTTAAGTGTTAACAAATAATGCTTAAATGATGAATAACAAGTATGCAAAAGTAAC
>JAISDB010000154.1 GCA_031265155.1 Prevotellaceae bacterium
GGGTTTCAATACCGTTTCTTCCGATAAACGGGTGCCTAAACCGCCTGCCAATATAATGACTTTCATAAAATGTATTGTTTGTTGAATTCCTTATTCGTGCTTTATATTCTCTCCAGGCACTCTTTCGCTATGTAGCTCCCCATCGCTACCGATACCAATCCTTCCAGCCGCACCACCACCCGTTTGTGTCCCTGTATCCGGTACAACTCCCCTTCGATTCCCGTAAACTCTCCCTTTATCACCCGCACTCTTTCTCCGCCCTTTAGATCCTCCGGATGCGTCAAGAGTATCGTCCGCTCCGAAAAATCCTGCAAAAACATGAAATCTTCTATCTGCTTGTCGGGAACCACCCGGAGTTTTGTTGTATCCGTATTATAGAGGTAATCTATCGTACAGCCACATTCCACAGGAAGCGACAGGGCGCGTTCATAATCCGTACGGATAAAGATCGTACAGGGAAGGAGCGGTTTCTCTTCCTGCAAAGGAATGTAATGTTCGATTCCTTCTTTCTCCAAATATTGTTTGATTTTTTTTTCTGTCCGGTACTTGACCTTTGCCACGTACCAAAAGACAAAGCGTTGCTTCATGACTTTTTGTTTTTAAAGTCACCTGTAAATAAAAAAGCCCCGCTGAATTTTCTTAAACAGAAAATTCAGCGGAGCCGGACGCTTTTAAACGAACAAAAGCCACCTAAATTAATAGATAGCCTCTCTTGTTTATTTAAAAGTAAATGATTATATTTCGCGCGTATACGCGCGCAATTTAAATGATATATTGTAGATGAGTCTCTCTCACAAATTAGAGAGAACTCCCAAATTTTGGAAGTTAAAAAAGTTTAATGAGAAAAAAATTTCCTGTGCCATTTTTATTATTTCTTATTCGCAATTGTGGCGCAAAAGTAGCAACTATTTTTTTATTGCGCAAAAAAATATGAAAAAAAATTTGATTGAATTATAAATTTAATTACACTCTTCAGAAGTCTTAGCCTTTCACAAATAATCCTGCCATAATTTTGCTTATGGAAACAAGATAATGACAAAATTAATATGCTATATCCCATGCATCTTTTGTCTATATTTTATCACTCTGTGTGTAAATTAAAAATTTTCATGTAAATTTGCAATTTACAATTTTTATTGAAATGGATTTAATCGCTCTTACAGCAGTATCGCCAATAGACGGACGGTACAGGCAGCAAACAGAAAGCCTGTCGCAGTATTTTTCGGAATACGGACTGATAAAATATCGTATAATGGTTGAAGTCGAATATTTTATTGCTTTGTGCGAATTGCCCTTGCCTCAGCTCGAAAATATTGATAAGTCATGTTATGATAAACTGCGCGATTTGTACGGACATTTTCGTATGAATGATGCTCAACAGGTCAAAGAAACGGAAAAAATTACCAATCATGATGTAAAAGCCGCAGAATATTTTTTGAAAGCAAAATTTGATGAACTGGGATTGTCGAATTTCCGGGAATTTGTTCACTTCGGACTGACATCACAGGATATAAACAATACTGCCGTGCCCTATTCGTTACATGAAATGTTAAATGACGTTTATTTTCCGATAATAAATGAAATTATAACAAAGCTTTTAAATTTATCAGTTGAATGGAGCGATATTGCCATGCTGGCGCGAACTCACGGACAGCCGGCATCGCCTACACGTTTGGGAAAAGAGATTGGCGTTTTTGTCGAGCGTCTTACAAAGCAGACAGATTCGCTGAAAAATATGCGCTGCTCTGCAAAATTCGGCGGCGCAACTGGAAATTTCAATGCTCATCATGCAGCATATCCTCAAATCGACTGGCGTGATTTTGCAAATAATTTTGTTGAAAATATTTTGAAACTTGAACGTTCGCAATCTACTACTCAGATTGATCACTACGACAGGCTTTCTGCGATTTTCGACAATCTCAAGCGGATAAATGTCATATTAATTGATTTATGTCGCGATATGTGGACTTATATTTCGATGGAATATTTCAAGCAGAGAATCAAAGCCGGCGAAATCGGCTCATCGGCTATGCCTCACAAGGTAAATCCTATTGATTTTGAAAATGCGGAAGGCAATCTCGGCATTGCAAATGCACTGCTTGAACATTTGTCGGCAAAGCTTCCCGTATCGCGGTTGCAGCGTGACTTGACAGATTCCACGGTTTTGCGGAATATCGGAGTTCCGATAGCTCATACCGTTATTGCCTTTAAGTCAATGTTTAAAGGATTAGGCAAGATTTATCTGAATGAGGAAGCGATTAATCGCGATTTGGATAAAAACTGGATGGTTGTTGCCGAAGCCATACAAACAATTCTGCGTCGCGAGGCTTATCCAAATGCTTACGAAAAACTTAAAGAGCTTACACGAACAAATGAAACCGTAAACGAACAGCATATTAAAGAATTTATTGATGCGCTTGATATTTCGGAGGAATTGAAAAAAGAATTAAAAAGGATAAACCCGCATAATTATGTCGGAATAAAAATATAAATCTAAATCGAAATTGAAATACGTTAGGCAAAAATATCTTAAACATACGCTGACAGCAGCATTTTTTATTGCTTTTGCCGCCATACTGTATTCGATTGTTTTTGAAAAATATTCTGTTTCGCACTATGAAAATCAAATACGAAATATTGAGCGAAAAATACAGAAGCGACAGAAACAGCTTGAAAAAACTTCGATTTATTTGTTAGATACTTTGGCGGCTGCGTCCGATACTCTTTTGTCGGATATTTTGTTTAATATTGATATTGGCTGCAATTCGAATGAAGGAATTTTTTGCTTTCGCGATGGCAGCTTGATATACTGGTCGTCCAATTTACCCGTAAAAAGCGAAAATTTGCTTGAAGCCGACACAGTCGAAAAATTTACAAATCTGGATAACGAACTGTTTGCTTCGGAAACAGCAACGGAAAGCATGTATGTAACAAAGGCTTACATTCGCGGCAAATTTAAAATAGTTTATGCTATCAATATAATAACGTATTACTTTTACGAAAACGACTTTTTAAAAAGCGGTTTTTCCGATGATTTTGAAGTATCATCATCCTTATTTTTGGAAAATACGGACTGTTACAGCGGATTTGCTGTCGAAGGTGCCGCCGGAACTTCGCTGTTTGTGCTGGGCATAGATGTCGGCAATAATATAAATCCGGTATCGATGTATATTCGCTGGTTCGGAACAGTGTTGCTGCTGCTGTCTTTTGTCGCTTTTGTTTCCATGTTTCTGTTTAAAAAAAGTATTTTTAAAACCGTAATTTCTGTTGTTGCGGCATTTGCCTGCATAATGTTCTGTGTATATAACGACTGGGGAACATTTAACGCCGAGTTTAATTTTTTCAATTCACTGTATTATGCTTCGTCAAAGTTCCTGCCGTCGTTTGGCGTTTTGTTTCTGTACGTTTCTTTTACAGTTACGGTGATTTGCATTGTATTTGTAAAACGGCAAAATATTTTTTTGATTTTTACAAAAAACAATACGCGCAAATCCCGCATGGCAGGATACTGTTTAATTTTTTTTACGGCGGTGCAATCGGTATTGTGCGTACTGTTGCCTTTGACGCTGACCAACGATTCGAATTTTCCGCTGACGGTTCATAAACTGTATGATATAAACTGGTTTACTGTTCTGTCGTATTTATTAATGGCGCTGATGTTTATGGGATTTGCGATGTTGCAGATTTTATGCCTGCGATGTTTCAAATCGAAACTGTCACAAACGGTAACTGTTTTTGTGCAACTGTCGCTGTCTGTGTTAATACTGATTTTATGCGGTGAATGTCAGCCTTACATGCTGATTATTTTTGCCGTATATTTTCTTTTTGCATCAATACTTTGCCGTAATATAAAATCAAAATTAAAAACCTTTGTACTGTTTATTGCACTGTCGACCGTATTTTGCGTATCGGTTGTATTGAACGAAGGATTTAACAAGGCAAAACTAATAACCAAAAATCTTGCAGAGTCGATATTGCAAAAAAGCGATCCGGCATTCGAGACTTTGTTTGCCGAAATATCCGACAAGATTGTATCTGACGGACAACTGCAATTATACATAAAAGATACTGATATCGACATTAATATAATGCTGAATTATTTAAGTGAAAAATACTTTACAGGATATTTTAACAGTTATGATTTGAATCTGAATCTGTGCCGGAAAAAGGATGTTTTGTTTGTTACCGAATCTGATAATGAATCCGATTATAACTGTTTCAACTTTTTCGACGACGAAAAATCTGTTTATGGAAGCAGGGTAGGAGAGTCGCCGTTATGGTTTATGGCGCTTGGAAATGGAAAAATCAATTATCTGGTTGAATTATCGTATGCAGGCGATGTTGAAACCAGACTGTTCCTGACTTTTGCTTCGCTTTCGGAATCACAGTATATTGGTTATCCCGAATTGCTGCTCGACCGAAAAAATCAGCCGAATAAGCTGTTGCAGCAAAATTCCTGTTCATACGCAAAATATTTCAAAAATAAGCTTGTTTCCCGATACGGAAATTTCGGATATGGCTATGAACTGAATATTTCACATGAAATAAAAAATCATTCTTTTTTTACCGACCGTGGCTATATTCATTATTACATCACTACCGACGAAGCCGATTCTGTCATAATATCCATGCCGATGATGTCGCTGTTGGAATACATATCATCGAATTCGTTTGTATTTTTGTTTTTTTTAATCATACTTGCAGCCATATTGCGATGTATGGGATTTGATGTGCTGGAAATAAGCCGAACAATAAACTTTCGCCAAAAAACACGAATATTGCTGCTGTTACTGGTTTTATTTTTACTGTTTGCTGTTGGCGGAACAATACTGTGGCACACTTTCAACCAGTTTGAAAAAAACAAGACAGAATCCATAGAAGAAAAGATACAGCTGATAAATAATGAATTCGGCTTGCAGTATGGAAGAATATCCGACGATATTTCGTCAACGCGCGATTTGTCATCATGGCTGATAGAATTATCCAATCTGTATCATATTGATATAAATATCTATTCGCTCGATGGCAAACTTTTATCCACATCGCGACCCGAAATATTCGACCGTAAATTGCTGGGTTTGAATATGAACATGCAGGCGTTTGTGAAACTCAATACTCAAAATCAACCTTATTACATTCATTATGACAATATCGGAAGCCTTAAATTTAATTCCATTTATCTTGCTTTTTATAACAGTTTTGATGAAAAGCTTGCATATCTGAATCTTCCTTATTTTGAACAGCAGCGGAAATTTCAGGAAGAATGGCTTGCTTTGGCTAATACTGTTATAAATATATTCATAGTGGTGATAATACTTGGCATTTTATTTGCAACAATAATATCAAATTTATTGTCGAAACCGCTTGATACCGTGCGTTCTCAAATAGGAAAATTCAACCTGATGGGGAAATCGGAATATATTAAGTATAAAGGCAATGACGAAATAGGAAGCCTTGTAAAAGCCTACAATTCGATGCTCGACAAGCTTGCAGAAAGCGCTGCAAGGCTTGCTCAAACCGAACGCGAACAGGCTTGGCGTGAAATGGCTCAACAGATTGCACATGAAATAAAAAACCCGTTAACGCCCATGCAGCTTAACATTCAGCATGTAATGCGTCTGAAAAAAAATAACGATCCCAAATGGGAAAATTATTTCGATAAGCTCGCAAAATCGCTGATGGAACAGATAAATATTTTATCAATAACAGCATCCGAATTTTCGGATTTTGCAAAACTTGCAAATATCGAACGCCACGATGTTGATGTTGTAGAATTGCTTCAAAAACAGCCGGATATGTTCAAGGGATATGAAAAAATAAAAATATCGCTTTATGTTTCCGGCGTTCGCAGCAAGATTGTATCGGCTTTGTACGAGCAACTGCAGCGGGTATTTACAAATCTCATAAAGAATGCAATACAGGCAATAGGCGATGATAATGAAGGCGAAATAGAATTGTTTGCTTCCGATTTATCCGTCAACTGTTATCAGTTCAAAGTACTGGATTCGGGAACAGGAATCAGCGAAGAGCAGCGCAGGCATTTGTTTGAGCCTAACTTCACAACCAAATCAAGCGGTACGGGATTAGGTCTGGCAATCTCTAAAAGCATTATCGAAAATATTGGCGGACGAATATATTATGTACTTTCCGAAAGCGGCAAAACCTGCTTCATTATCGAACTGCCTGCGAAAACCGATTGAGCCGGCAGGTGACTATGGTTTACATTTGCACGGAGAACTTACAAAAGTACGCAGTGTTGCCGACGAAAATACTGTTTACGACATTGGTTACAAACCGGTACATCTCGGCGATACCGATAAATCAGGTTCGCAGCTTCGTCCGCACATAGTATGGTT
>JAISDB010000177.1 GCA_031265155.1 Prevotellaceae bacterium
CAAAAAATCAAGGCGAGCCTTCTCGGCGACCCGCTAACGGCTCGACGGCTAACGGAATTAATGTCTCGCTTCGCTTGACGGAATTCCGTTTTAACGCCCTCTGCGCCGAGCGGGTTCCCCGCCTGCGAAGTCTATGCCGTTTTTATTTGCTAATCAACTTCTGTTCTCGCATACAGGTAAATTTTTCAATTGATCAACATGCAGAAAAATTAATAGAACGTTGAGCAGGCGGCGTTCCCACAGGTCACAGCCGTAAATCGGAGTTGCCATATAGCGTCGGCTGCTCTTGACTTTTTGGTTACTTTTGCGTCAAGGCAAAAGTAACAGAAAAAACATCTTTATTAGCTTTTTTCTCTGAAAAATATACTTTTTAATGAACGACTGTTTAATACGGTTTGCGAAAGAAAATACATGTGTCATTTCAGAATTGTCATGCGTCATTTTTTCGCTTGTATGTATATTTTAATATTAAAATTACCGGATTTTTTATAATATATTTTGTCAACAATTAAAAAACAATTATTTTTATAAAAAAATATTAAAACAAAATTTTAAAATCATACTGATTATGAAACTAAAATCTAACGTACAAAGGGCAAAAAATGCAATCTTATTAAAATGGATTGTATTAGGATTAACAGTTATTTCCTTATTTTCGAGTTATCTGCAATACGATTTGTTGCAAATTATTGCAAATGATGGATATATTACGGAAGAACAAGCCAATGCAAATGATACTAGAGAGGCTCTTATAAGTATTGTTCTTGCCATAGCACGTATTGTATCTATCATAATATTTATAATGTGGTTCAGACGTGCTTATTACAACATTCATCAGAAAGTCAATAGCCGACGACTTACTTTCTCCGAAGGTTGGGCTGCCGGATCTTGGTTTGTACCGATTATAAATTTATTCAGACCATACCAGATAATGAAAGAATTGTATTATGAAACAAAAAAACTGCTAACAGACAAAGGTTATACGGTTAACTACACAACCAATTTTTTAGGATGGTGGTGGGCGCTATGGATTATTAGTGTTATTATCGGACAAATACTATTTCGTACATGGTTAAAGCAATTGGAAACTCTGGATGAACTTATCTCTGCAACCACATTTGACATGGTATCAAGTGTTGTAGAGATTGTTCTTGCTATAGTTACTATTAAAATTATTAAAGATTATTCGTTGTTTGAACCGTTACTTTTTGAGCTAACTGACGATAACAAAGAATAAATTATTAGCGAATAACAAGTGGCAACTATTTACAGTCTTTTCAATTTCACCGTAAAGTGGCGCATTAGTTCGGCTTCCCATTCTATTGCCACGCCGCGTGTTATGCTGTTTCGCCTGTCGAAAACATTTTTCAAGGCAACGGCAATTACATCCATGTGACTGTTTGTATATGTTCGACGGGGAATAGCCAGCCGCAAAAAATCGTTGCCATCAAATCTGTTTTCGCGAGTCAATGGGTCGCGATCGGCAAGAATATAACCAATTTCGCATCCGCGAATTCCTGCTTCAAGATAAAGCTCAACCGTAAGCGTCTGCGCGGGAAATTCCTCTTTTGAAACATGCGTTAAAACTTTTGGCGCATCAATAAAAATTGCATGTCCTCCTGCAGGACGCTGATAAGGAATCTTAAACTCATCAATCCGTGAAGCCAGATATTCAATTTGCCTGATACGGGTTTCGAGATTCTCAAATTCGGTATTTTCATCAAGCCCGACAGCAAGAGCGTTCATGTCGCGTCCGTTCATTCCGCCATAAGTGATATAGCCTTCAAAAACTATTCCCTTTATTTTTGCCTGCTCGTACCATTCTTCGATATTTGTTGCAATAAATCCGCCCATGTTTACAATGGCATCCTTTTTTGCGCTCATTGTCATGCCATCGGCATAAGTAAACATTTCGCGGCAAATTTCCTTTACAGTCCTGTCGGCATAACCTTTTTCGCGCATTTTTATGAAATAGGCGTTTTCGGCAAATCGCGCGGAATCAAACAGCACGGGTTTATTATATTTATTTGCAAGCTGCCGCACTTCGCGCAAATTCTGCATCGACACGGGCTGCCCTCCCACGGTATTGTTTGTGACTGTCATAATAATGAACGGAATCCTGTCATTATGTTCAATCAGAACTTTTTCGAGTTTTTTTATATCCGCATTTCCCTTAAAAGGCAGTTCGAGTTGAGTGTCGCGGGCTTCGTCTATTGTACAGTCAACGGCAAACGCCCTGCGCGATTCTATATGTCCTTTGGTTGTATCGAAGTGCGAATTTCCGGGAACATAATCGCCCTCTTTCACAAGGCATGAAAACAGTACATTTTCTGCGGCTCGACCCTGATGAGTCGGTAAAACATATTTGAAACCTGTAATTCTGTTTACTGTTTCTTTCATATTGAAAAAAGATGTTGCGCCGGCATAACTTTCGTCGCCAACCATCAGCGAAGCCCACTGCCGGTCGCTCATTGCTCCTGTTCCCGAGTCGGTAATCAAGTCAATGTAAACCTGTTCGGCTTTTAGCTGAAAAACGTTATAGCATGCTTCTTTGAGCCATTGTTCACGTTCTGCGCGCGTGCTTTTGCGTATAGGCTCAATCATTTTTATTTTCCACGATTCTGCAAATGGTAATTCCATAAATTTATATTTTTAATTATATTTTTTTGATTTATTATTTTATTCATATTTGGCGTAACGTCAGGCGCCGCTACGGCTACGAGAGGTAGAAGCCGTCCCGTTTTTTGATATTGATATAACGGTAACAATCCGCAAAAACTGTATTAATAATATCTATTGTCATGGTGCAAATGTAATAAAAAAATAATTAATCGTTCTTTTCGAATAAAATTTATTATAAAGATTATTATCCGCAGTACATTTGGAAAAGAAAAAATTGTTCACTGTCAAATAAATGATTACAGTGAATTACATGATAAACAACTAAATATATTCAACTCGAATCAGATTAAATTAAAAATTCCAATGCGTTCAAATCAAGGCGGATACAAAAACAGGAATTTATTAATATTCATATCCCCGCTTCCATTCTCCTACTTCGAGATTTGCAAAATTTCCATTGTTGATTTCGAAGCGAATAGCAGTACGCACTGTGTGAAATCCGTAGTTTCCGGCTGCGCCGGGATTTATGTGTAAAAAACCGAATTGTCTGTCATTCATTACTTTCAGAATGTGCGAATGTCCGCAAATGAAAAGCTTTGGCGGATTTGTCAAAAATTCCTTATAAACAGAATAATCGTAATGCGCAGGATAGCCGCCGATATGAGTAATCATAACATCAGTATTTTCGTAAATAAAACGAAGAATTTTCGGATAAACGATACGTACATCCTGTCCGTCGCAATTTCCGTGAACGCCGCGAACAGGCTTGAATGCAGCTATTGCGTCGGCAGTTTCGATATTGCCGAAATCGCCCGCATGCCAAATCTCATCAACATCGATAAAAAACTTTTTCAGTTTATCGTCGAATGTGCCGTGAGTATCAGAAAGTAAGCCTATTTTCATTTGCCTGATTTTAATTTTATTTCAAATAATATGTTTTTATTTTATAACTTTGCAAAGATATGGTTTAATTTTTTTACATGAAAAAATGCACGTTTTTTACAGTCCCGATATTACAGAAATGAATTACTGCTTAACCGAAGCCGAGGCAAAACACTGTTGCAGCGTTTTGCGTCTGAACGTCAACGATTTGATTTATCTCATCGATGGCTGCGGCAATTTTTATACTGCAAAAATTATTGATTTGTCGGCAAAAAAATGTATAGTCGGTATTGTTGATGTAAAGAACGGCTACGAACAGCGCAGTTACAGGCTGCACATTGCGATAGCGCCGACAAAGAATATCGACAGATTTGAATGGTTTCTGGAAAAAGCCACTGAAATAGGCATAGACGAAATCACGCCGATTGTTTGCGAACATTCGGAGCGGCAAACATTGAAAATTGAGCGTTTACAGAAAGTTATCGTTGCAGCGGCAAAACAGTCGGTAAAAGCGTTTCTGCCTAAAATAAACGAAATAACAGGCTTCAAAAAAATAGCAGAACAGAAGTTTAACGGTAAAAAATTAATCGCGCACTGCTACGACAGTGAAAAAACACCCTTGAAAAAAATAATCAAGCCATGCGAAAATGTTCTTGTTTTTATCGGTCCCGAAGGCGATTTTTCCAAAAACGAGATACAGTTTGCACTGCAAAACAGTTTGATCGAAATCAGTTTGGGCAACTCGCGCCTGCGCACCGAAACCGCTGCCGTTCACGCTTGCAGTACCGTGTGCTTGATTAATGAAAACTGAAAACCTGAGCGTTTTTTTTCAGCACATAAATTATTGAACTTCCCTTATCCTTGTCCGATAAGGCTTTTACAGTCGAGATTGTACCTGTAAGCATTGCTTTCATAAATGCAGCAAAGTCGTTGGCTTTCCTGTATTTCTCGCTCAACAGCGAAATGTAGAAAGCATCAAAAGGCATTACCTTTTTATGTACAATGTTGAATTTGAACTTTTCAGCTAACAGTTTCATCGTTTCAGGCGTAAAATGCCATAAATGACGCGGAACATCGTAGCCTGCCCAGTAAGTTTTGTAATGCCTTGCATCGTACGAAGCACAATTAGGCACGGCAATAACGACAATGCCATCCTGCAACAGCAAGCCATGCATTTTCTCCATGATTTCGTTCAAATTTTCCAAATGTTCGAGAACATGCCATAACGTAATTACATCAAAACTTTCTTTCGGAAATTTGTAAATGTGCGCTTCGGGTTTCACAAGCAAATCAAAATATTCGACTGCCAGTTTGTGAGCCTGTTCGTTTTTTTCGATGCCGAAAGTTTCCCAGCCTTTATGTTTTGCTTCATTCAAAAAATATCCCGTACCGCAACCTATGTCAAGAATTTTCCCTGTTTTTTTCTTTGACTGTTTGCAGACAAAATTCAGTTTTCTTTTTAACATATACGCTCTTACAAAATGGTAAAGTTTATTTGTCAAACCCTTTTTTGTATCGGAATGCGAAATATATTGCGGACTGTCATAATATTTGCCGATACAGTTATTTGATGGAAAATTATTTGTAAACAGAAAACCGCACTGTCGGCAAATATATATTTCAAATTGTTCGCCGCTTGCAAAATAGTCTTTACAAATAAACTCCGGGCTTATTTTTATACTGCCGCATAAAGGACATTTTTGAATGGCTACAAAACTCATAATTCAGTTAATTGATTTTCAAAATTTATTTAAATATTCATATCATTTTGTCTGATAATTTACATTATATTTCGTTCTGAAATACAAAAGTAATTATTTTTTAATTAGTTGCAAATCTTAACAAAAAAAAATTTTAGCATAAAGTGGATATTTTGCTGATATACTTGCGATTACTTTGTATTATAATGTAAATTATCGGATAAAAAATTAGAATTTGATAATACATTACAGGCAGATTCAAATAGTAAAGCAACTGATATTCTATTTAATACAGAGTTATTTTCCGTTTTAACAACACATCATCATTATCATATTACCTTTTATTTTCAATTATTCATTGGTGAAAAGTTGCATTACGCTATGCTTTTGTGTTTTATACTGCCGTTTGTCAATTAATAAAATTAGGTTCAAGATCATTTAAGAGATTTCATATCTTTGTAAATTAATGTTGTTCTTTTCAATGTTTGTACAGTTAAACTTGCAATAATGCCTGATGTTGCCACTATAAATGTTCTGTCAAGTAATTTGTGTTTTGCCTTTATTCCTGTAATATCTATTCCGTAAACGGCAATATGTGAAGCGTACTGTATGTAGCTGTCCGCATCCGTACCGTATTTGCCGTATTTTGCAACTTTGTTTGCAATTTTACTGTCCAATTCCCGTAACGGTTCCGAAATTCTTGTAGCTATTCCATACGAAACCAGCACGGCAGGAATTATAAAGTTATTTAATGGAAAATTAAGGCGCACAGTATCTTTCGTCTTTAAATCGACTGTATCGAACTGACTGTACAAACGACTTGATCCTGACAGCATTAGAACAAGAATAAAGATTAATACTTTTTTCATTTTCAAATAAATGTCTTCCTGTTCCCCAAAAGACTGTTAGTGATTTAAAATAGAAAGCGCGGGAACTGTTAATATTCCATCTGCTTTAGAGGTATCGCCAAACACCCGTCACACAAATGCGAACAACAATCCCGCGCTTCTTATTGTACATAAGACAATTACATACTAATAAGAAACACGAACGCTTGTCGTCTATTACCTTGTGTGACTTGAAAATTGGCGATTTTCTAAAGCAAAGTAATACCAAAACGCTTCGTTAATTATGTCTTTCTCGAAATCAATTCTTTGATTTTGAGAATTACGGCAAAGGTAATAAAATCAATTTATTTTAAATGGCTGTTCTTTAACAAATATCTCAATTATTTATTAACAGGAAATTACAGCAGAAAAATAATGAACATCTTCGGTAAATGATTGGAAGTCTGAATTAAGTTTATAAAAAGCCGCAATCAAACTGCAGAAGTTAATATTTAAAAAATTTCAATTTTTGCAGTTTTATGCTTACAAAAAAATAAAGTGGTGCAGAAACGAATCCTCCGATTACGTCAATCAAATAATGCGCCTTAAGATAAACCGTAGAACATATCAGAATGAAAGCTACGGGCAATAATATGTAAAAAACGATGCGCGAATATTTAAAAATTAAATACATGCAAATTAAACAAATCCCTACATGCGAACTTGGAAACGCTCCTGTAGGCTTTTCGCCTATGGTTTGCAGCTCAACAAGCGTATTGCGGAAAAATCCTTCATTGCTTATCAGGTTATCAGGCTCTGCAAAATGAAACTGCGGACCAACAACAGGCAAAATTATAAACGTTATGTAGTAAATAAAAAACGAACACATTATTATAAATGCCGCGTGTTCCATGTACTTTTTCCCTTTTGCCCAGGCTGCAAAAACAGTAAGCATAATTATAAAATAATATGATATGTATCCAAAATTCATCAGCTCGTTTATCCATGTTTGCGGATAATACCGGCAAAACTCAAGGCTTGGTTGACAGCCAAACAGATACCGGTCGGCAGCAACAAAATATCGGTCTAAATTTCCGAATATGTTTTCGTTCATAAAATATGTTTCGGGATACCAGTACGCTATAAATGCAATCGGAACGGCATTGCGTACAAACCAAACCGTGGTTGTCGTTTTGTGTTCATATAAAAACCTCAAAGCAAATACCAGTGCAATAAACAATATTCGATATAAGATCATTAGCGCGGCATGGTTTTCTTTTGCACCGAAAATAATTATAAAAAATGCCGTAATAACAGCGTAAACAATACTTAATTTTTCGACAGAAAAAAGGCTTTTCCAAATTGCTGCAAGTGTATTCTGATTTTGTACCGTCATTGATAAAACCGTTTTTATAAATTAACTGTTTTTATGAAATTCCATTTTTATTGTTTCTTTTATTCCGCTCATCAGGTCGTAATCGGCATAAAAGTTTGCATCATTCTGTAATGGCTGTATTTCGCATTTCCAGTTTCGCGCTTTCAAAATATTGTATTTATCGCGATTGAGCGTTGGCGATTTGCCAAACCATCCGTAAACCGTATCAAGCGAAAAACAGATTATTTTAAGCAGGAAAACAGGAATACATATTTTTACCGTAAATTTTTTATCAAGAAGCTTTTTTACCGTTGCTGCATATTCCCTGCTCGTGTAAACATTGCCATCGCTTACAAAATATGATTTTCGGGTGATATTTTTTTCTATCAGCAAAAAAATTGCCTTTGCCAAGTCTTTTACATAAATAAATGTAAGATATTGAGGCTTAAATCCTATTGAAGGCACAACGCCTTTTTTCACTGATTTCAGAAACGCCAGATAATCCTTTTCGCGAGGTCCGTAAACTCCTGTAGGGCGAATAAACAGATACGGAAAATCAGGAATACCTGCAATAAAGTTTTCGGCATTTATTTTGCTTTTGCCGTAAGCGGTATTTGGCTTCGGCGTGTCGCTGAGTTTTATCGGTTCCAGTGTTTTTTCATTTCCTGCGCCAAACGCCGAAAGGCTGCTAATATAAACAAATGATTTTGGAATCATGCCTGTTTCGCATACGGCTTCAACAAAATTTTTTGTAAACATAAAATTTATTTTGTCGAAATCGCTTTTCCGGTCGCATTTTGTAATTCCCGCATTATGTATTATATAATCCCACGTGCCATGCTGCTGTTTAAATTCATTTAATTGAGAAATTAATTCTTCCTTACCGGAATAATTAATGTCGATGAATTTTATTCGTTCATCGGCAAGATATTTTTTGCTGCTCGAAGCGCGTATTCCGGCATAAGTTTCAAAGTTTTGTTCAAGTGATTTTTCAACTAAAAAACTGCCTATAAAACCGCTTGCGCCGGTTATTAATATTTTCATTTTTGTGTATTTTCTCAAAAAAATCATGCAAAAGTATAAAATTATGACGAATATCGGATAACCGATACCGTAAATCTGTTTAATTTGCAATGCTTTCAAAAATTTTATAAACATCTTCACTTGGCGATGGCGCAGGCGATTTTAAAAGTTTGCCTTCCCTGTCAATCAGATAATATGTCGGGAAAGTCCGCACATCATATTTTTTAAGCAGTTCGCTATTATTGCAAATTAGAAAAGTCCAGTTTATCTTTTCCGATTCTGTAAAATGCTCAATATCGTTTTTATCATCTGCGCAAATTGATACAAAGTGAATTTTTTCACCGAATTTTCCATGCAACTGCTTCATGAGATAAAAGTCCTGAATGCAGCCGTAACTGCTGACGCTGGAAAATCCGAGATAAACATACTTGCCGCGAAACGATTTTAACGATTTCAGGTTTCCCTGAATATCTTGAAGTTCAAAGTCGGGAGGCGAATATCCTGCAAGCAAACTGACAAAAGCATTGCGAATATCTTCGGCAATAATCCTGTTGTGCCTGCTTGCTGTTTCTTTTGCTATCGAGTTTACTATTTCGAGCAGAGCCGAACGCGAAAAGTTGCTGTCATAAAATTCGCTGTAGGCATTTTGCAAAATCAGAAAATCACAAAAATCCTTATCGTGCAGATATTCATCACTGTTTAATATCCTGCGAACTTCAACAAGATTTCCCTTATTAACGGCTTGCCTGAAATCATTGCCTCGAGCTTGCTGCGTACGATGCAAAAAGTACTTTTCGTTAATTTGATTCAACAGTTCGCAATATGCAGGATTTTTATACAGTATCGGTTTATCAACAAAATATTCGTCCTGCAAATCCTTAAGCCGCTTTGTTTTGAATAAGTATTCCATTGCGGCTGTCCTGTATTTTGCATAATTGTTAACAAATTCATTATGGCTGACAGTCAATGAATTTTTAAAAACAGCAAGCAGCGAATCCTTAAAATGCCTGTCGTTTTCCTTTTTGTTTTTTGCTACCGACAGAATCACACTGTCGCTTTTACTGTCAATATCCAGCATTTGGATGTTGAAGCTGCTGTCGCTTGTTGCCGTTACATTTGCGGCAAGATAAACAGGCTCAAAAAATGGATTCAGTTTTTCTTTTTCGTTAAGCGACATCTTTTCCGAAAATTCAACATTTATATCAGAATAAGGCTGAATGAAAAAATAATAAATTAATTTTTCACAGTGCATAAAAACACATTCAACATCGTCGATATCAACAGTTATCGAAGCATTGCCGATACTGTCCATTTCGCATTTTGCAAGTTCTTTTTCGTTTTTAACAATATAATTGTCGTACGTGTACAGGGTCAGCATGTCACCTTTGTACTTCGGCGCGGATATTCCGATGCGCGTTTGAGAACACGCATTCGTAACAGAAAACAGCAAACAGGCGAAAAGTAAAAAAGATTTCATCAGAATTATTTGTTCAAATAGTCATCAATATTTATTCTGTTTGGTATAAACTGCTTTGCATTTCCGCCATTTGCCAGAATATCGCGTACAATCGAAGAACTTACAGGCGTGTATTTTGTTGACGTGAGCAAAAATACGGTTTCGATTTTTCGTTCCATCTGCTTGTTTACCTGACCTACGCTTCGTTCAAATTCAAAGTCGGCAGAAGTTCTCAAGCCGCGAATAATAAAATAAATGTTTTTCTTCCGACAGTAATCCACAGTAAGACCTTCGTAGCAGTCGGCTTCTATCTTGCCGTTATTTTCAAAAACTTTTTTAATCATATCCATGCGTGCATCGATACTGAAAAAACCATTTTTTTGAGCATTATGTCCGACAGCAATAATAATTTTGTCGAATAATTCAAGGGCGCGAATTACAAGGCTTTCGTGTCCTATTGTAAACGGGTCGAATGAACCGGGAAAAATTGCAACTTTTTTCATGTTTTAGAATTTAAAGTATAAGCAAAGGTAATTTAATCTGACGAAATACAGTTATTTTTCGTTACAAACAGGATTAAATTAATGCAAGTCGCATAAAATGTTGATATTGTAATAAAATAAATATCATTCAATCAATAAATTGCTTTTAAAATTCACTGATAATTTCAACGCTTTCTTGATATAAGCAGCATGTTCTAATGTTGATAAAACTGCACGATAAATGCATCATTTCTTTTAAGGAATTATTCTTGCCGAATCCGGTTTGATTTCAAACCTGCCTGTATCCTGCGGAACGGTATTTATTGAATCTCGCATATCTGCCCGCCTTTGACGAAGCCGTTCGCGGCGCTGGCGCAATCGTCCGGGATGAAATATTGAATTAACAAGTTCTTTCCATGTATTAAATCCGCCCTGATATGAAATTCGTCCTCCCTGCCGGCTTGTTTCCGTATCGTAGGTATATTCGTCTGTAGAATGGCTGAATGCTTTGAATTTCAAGCTTCCCGAAGGATTAAGTTTTATATCCACATCAAAATTTCCTGCAATATCGCTTGTAGATGTACGCGGCGCACTGCCTATGTTTCCACTGACTTCAACTCTGTCTTCAAACATTTTGAATGATGCATGAGCATCAAACTCGGTTTCGGTCGAAGCGTTTCCCGTGCGAATATCAACTCCAAGATCGACAGGCACTTTAAGAGTTGCAAGCCATGCGCTTAACTGATTTGACAAAATTTCGGAAATATTAGATGTTATGCTTGCGTTACTGATAATGCTGCCCATTTGTTCTTCGGGAATGAAATTTCCGAATGCAAGTAAAAACGAAAACTGTTTCCACAGTTTTTCGTCGGTATTCAGCATTGATTGGGCGCGCGCTTTTGTATCAACATCTATATTTTGAATTTCGATAATCGGCTTTATCGTAAAATTGGAAATGTTATCGGTAAGCTGCACCCTGCACACAACAGGATATTTTGCATTACTGATAGTAGTATCGGCTAAAAGATTGCGCAGCGACAGGCGTAAAGATCGCACGTAATCGGCGGTAACGTCTATTTTTGTTCTGTTCATGTCGCCGTTGAAATTTATTTGGCTGCCTCTGTTTATTGCAAACTCTTTCGATAGAAAATTCAGCATTGGAAGCGTCCATTTGAAATTTCCGTTTTCGATAATATAATTTCCGTACATTAAGAACTTTTCTTCGCTCGGATTTATGGTCATTTGTAACGTACCCGAACCGGTTCCCGTTATTGCATCGCCCGAATTTTCATCAAGTAAAATTTGAACTTCCGCATTACTGTTCATTGCAACTGTAAGAGCTATGTTCAAACGGGATTTGGCTGCGCCTGCTTCCCTGTTGTTCCTGATTTGGGCAATATATTTTTCTTCATAATTCGACTTTGTTACTGCACTGATGCTTTCGAATGTCAGAAGCGTTTTTTCGGATATTGTTGCAGAATTGAGAGGAATAACAATTTTTGTTGATTTTTCGGGTCTTACGTTGACAGTAAAATTCAAATCATCCGGTTTGCCTCTCAGTCGCACAGTTCCTGATATATACGCGCTTCCGTAAAATTCATTGCTGTCGTTTTTGGTCGTATTCAGTCCAAGTAATTTATCGGCATTGAGATTTATGTCGAATACAAAATCTTTCAGGTTTTCATGGCTTACGGCAGCGTTCAGGCGTCCTTTATTGTTTTGACTGTCGTAAAGAGTCGTATTTTCATTTATCTTAATTGCATTTTTACTAAAACTTACCGGCGCCGAAAACAAATAATGCGTTTTCAAAAAGTCAACAGTAAACCCGACATCATTGAGAACTGCATCGCCAAGCAAATTTAACTGTCCTCCTGTGCCTTTCAAATTCAATATTCCGGTTAAATTTCCTTCTATCTCGTTCAATTCGCCGGCAATGAGAGGTTCAATAATTTTAAGTTCAAATTTTTTTGCATCAAAAGTTAAATTAAAATAGTTTTTTGAGGGAGTGTACAAGCCTCGAATGTCAAGTGTTTCCTCACTGTTTTTTACAATTTTAGATAGAAATTCAATACCTTTCGCAGTATCCGCCCAACGGCTTAATATCGAAATTTTTCCAAGTTGCCAGTCATTTGCATAAATATCGGTTGTTTTTATATCCGAAAAAAACATCATATCTCCGCCAATATTTGCAATTCGCGCATTACCAAAAATATTTCCTTCAAATTTATAACCTTCCGCTTCGAATACAGGATTAAAATTTGCAATGTTAAAATCTTTCAGTTCGAGGCGCATTGAAGTATTAGGCAAAGTCGAATATGTTCCGTTTACGGTAACTTTCTGTTCTCCGCACACAGCTTCAAATTTTGAAACTTCAAAACAGTTCTTTTTAATTTTCATGTCAGCAAGTACGAAATTCCATGCCGTATTATTGATAATCATTTGTGATGTATCTATTTTGAAACCGTAATAAATATTTTCATCGCTGTCTTTCAGTATTTGCGTCTGTACATTTATTTTTCCTCTGTTTCCGTTTCCGTTGCCGTACAGTATTTCACCCGATATTTTGTTGTCGCTTATGTTTCCTTTTATGTAAGGCTTTTGAAAATTGAAACCTGCTGCGGTCATTTCATCACATTTTGCATTAAACTTGAAATCGGAATTCGTATTTCCGTTTATTTCAATATTTTTAATCACGGTTTTGCCGATGCCGATAAAATCGGATTTAAAATTCAGTTTCGCCTCATCGCAATTTACTGTTAAATCGGCAACGGTATTTTCGGCAATAAACAGATCGGGATTTATGATGCGTAAAATGCTTTGCGTGTTTTTTGTTTCGATTTGCAGTTTGTAATCGGCGTTTTTATTATAACTTGTATCGCTGTGAATGTTGGGAATATACTTTGATATAATGTACTGAACATTCAGCATAAAGTCTTCAAAATGAGTATTGCCTTCATATATTACATCAAAATATGATGATTCCAGTGAAACGTTATTGTTATTTCCTTTTTGATTTGCTTTTAGCTGTATTTGTTTTATATCAATAATTTCGCGGGAATTTTTGTATTTTGCATCATGCAATTTTGCAGTTCCAATGAAATTGATGCCTTTTCCCTGCAAATTGGCAGCAATTTTTCCTGAAAATACGGATACCGTATCATCGGTTTTTATTTTCATTTTATACAAATCGGCATAAGTTACATCCGTCGTAAAGCCGAAAATATAATCGACGGATTCCGTTCTGTTCATGTCAATACGACCCAGAAAATTAAATTTTAAATTTTCATCATCACATATTACGCTTCCGTCGAAATAATTGCCCGATAATATTCCGCTGATATTTATATTCTTATAATTGAGATCATTAAAAAGCAAATCCGAAATTTCACCTCTTGCAAATAATTTGAATTTATCGTTTACAGACTGTTCCGCTCTCATTTCCATATTAAGCGATACATTTTTGATATTTTCAATTCCCATAAACTGTCCCAAATCAAAATCTCTTAATTCTAAAGAGCCTGTAATATCAAAATCCCTGCTAATTGACGAAAAATCCAATTTTGCATCGGTTTGCAATGTTCCGAGATTTGTTTTGAACAAACCCGCAATCGAAAAATTATTGTAATATCCGGATAATTCACCCGAAAAGTCAATACTTTTGAAAGGGTCGAATTCCTTGCCTAATACTTTTTCGCCTGTATGTATAATTTGCCCGACTATTGTATTTATCTCATTTATGTTTGTCGACACGGTTAAGTTTTTACATTCAAAAACAGCCGTATCAATATCCGGCAATCCTTTAAATGAAAAATCGCCTGTCAAGTCTGTCTGGCAGGTTGTACTTGATATGGTGAAATTGTGCGTATGCATGTCGGCAACGGTTCCATCTGCCTTGCCGTGCGGAAAAACAATAATCTCCGAACTTGCCAGGTCGTGAGCAAAAAAACCTATTGTCCTGAAAGCCAGATATCCGTCTGTAATATCGGCCTCCATGCGGACTCTGTTAAGATAATCGTCGATATCATCGCTGCCGTTCGGAAAGTTCATCGCATAATAATCAAACTTCAAATATGTATAATCATCGGTTATTGAAAGATTGGGCAAATAAACTCTGTGCGAACAGACGTAAGATTTTTTTCCGGTAGAAATTTTTACAAGATGAAATCCCGATTTTTCTCGAAATTTGAGTTCCGAAACATCGAAGAATATGGTATCGGCAACTGCTTTTATATTGTTTGCAGTGAGATATATGCTGTCAACCCGCAAATCCGAAAAGTTAATCTGCGATGGAATTGCTTCATCCGTATCATCGCGGTTTTGCAGCGAAAATCTGAAATTATTCAGTTTCAGCTGTCTTGCAGATATCGAAAAACCTTCGCTTTCGGCAACGTTAATGCTCGTATCGCTACTTGACAAGCGCTCCAGCAGCTTATCCAGATTAAGCGTATCGTTAGTTGTAATTAAATTAAACTGTCCGTTGGATAGCGTTACCGAGCTGAGGTTAATTTTCTTTTCTGCAAACCAAATGCTTGCAAGGTTCGCTTCTACTTCGGCTATGCTTGCAAGCGTGTCGCCTTCCGCATCTTCGACATACAAATCCTCCAGTACCAAACTTTTGAAAAATTTGTAATTTACCGATTTTATGCTTACTTTCGTTTTTGTTTTTTGCGATATTTCGTTCGTTATTTTTTGAATAATGTATGTTTGAATAGCTGGAAGTTTGATCATAAAATACGCTGTTACAGGCAACAAAATCACCAGTAATAACAGTATTTGCAATATTCCCTTTATGGTTCTCAACAACATTTACAGATATTTACTGCAAAAAAAACGAAAAAAAATGAGATATTCGACAAAAATGAAACATTTTTGCATAATTTTTAAAAACATGGCTGTTATACTTGGTATAGAATCATCGTGCGACGACACTTCGGCAGCAGTAATAAAGGATGGGATTTTACTGTCTAATATCATTGCAAATCAATCTGTTCATGAATTTTACGGAGGCGTAATTCCCGAACTTGCATCACGCGCTCACCAGCAAAATATTATTCCTGTCGTATCCATGGCGATTAAAACGGCAGGAATAACAAAAAATGAAATTTCGGCGATTGCATTTACGCGGGGTCCGGGACTTATGGGTTCGTTGCTTGTCGGCGTGTCGTTTGCAAAAGGTTTTGCACAGGCGCTTAATATTCCGCTGGTTGAGGTAAATCATTTGCAGGGTCATATTCTTGCTCACTTTGTGGACGAAAAGGACAGGAAAAATCCTCATCCCGAATTTCCCTTTTTGTGCCTTCTTGTTTCGGGCGGACACACGCAGCTGGTTGTCGTAAACGATTATCTGAACTTTGAAATTATAGGTAAAACCGTTGATGATGCAGCCGGCGAAGCTTTTGACAAATGCGCAAAAGTTATGGGATTGCCGTATCCGGGAGGACCTGTTGTTGACAGGCTTGCAAAAGAAGGCAATGCCGATGCGTTCGCATTTGCTCATCCTGTTGTCGGCGGGCTGGATTACAGCTTTAGCGGATTGAAAACATCATTTCTGTATTTTCTTCGCGACAGAATCGCCGAGAATCCAGATTTTATCGAAGAAAACAGGGCTGATCTGTGTGCATCTCTGCAAAATGCGATTATACGGATTTTGCTGAAAAACCTTGTCAAAGCATCGGAACAGACAAAAATAAAAGAAATAGCAATATCAGGCGGCGTTTCGGCAAATTCGGGCTTGCGCAGCGCTGTTGCACACGAAGGCAAATGCAGGGGCTGGAATGTATATCTTCCTCAATTGAAATTTACAACCGACAATGCGGCAATGATTGCAATAACAGGTTATTTTAAATATTTGAACAGCCAAACCTGCGGATACGACGTCAGCCCTACGGCGCGAATGTAACAAAAATCAAAATCCCGATAGCCGGACGGCATTTCGGGATTTTGGAGTTATGGAGAATTTGGGGGTTCTGTGTTAAAATGATTTTTTCAAATAAATGAAATTATTTATAAAATCATTGTGCTTTTTATCAATAAGTAAAAGTTTCGCCTTTGTATGTAATTATCATTGAATTTGGAGTGAAAGTAATCTCTACAGGTGAAGCAGATCCTCCGAACTCAGTCGTTATAAGAGCCATTGCACCGTTTGTAAAGAAAGAATATTGACCAACAGTAAGCGGAGTAACAATATCCTGCGAAAATGTTCCATATGTAACATGATTTCCTGATGCGCTTCCGTTAATTTTACATTCAGTCATTGTGCCGCTTGAATATTTACTGTTAAATGTATAATAAGCATTCAAATACACGTCATTATTTGTTGTTCCCCATCCGAACTGGCTTGCTATCACTTCGCGAGATGTTTCGGTTGCACTTGAAGAAATATTTTCTACGTCAATTGTTCCAAAAAATTTAAGACTGTTACCTGTATTGTCGGTTATGGTTATCTGGGAACAGTCGATAGTTTTAATTGTATTATCGGCAAGAAGCGAACCATTAAATGTAACTGTTATCGTACCCCTAAGAAAAGTTTGTTCATCCGTGAAATCGGATGTCCAGCCTATGGTATCACTTGAAATATCATCCGTAATAAATGTAATTGCAGGATCTAATGTTTCTCCATTGGCAATTTTTGCTGATACGGTTTCCTCATAGAAAAAAATATTAAATAATCCATTTCTCATTAAATCCGAAACGTTTATTGCCAGTATTGATTGTGGAGTAAATTCTACCTGTTCAACGTCCTTATTGCAGGAAGTCATTCCTAATGCTGAAATTGCTAAAAATGCAACTAAAATATTTTTTTTCATCTTTTTCATTTTTTTTATTTTCTATTTTTAATTAAACAATATTTAAATTTTTATGTATTACTGTAATTAGTAGTCTGTTCGTTTCCTCTGTATTTCACTGTTCGTCCTGACCGGGAATATTCTACTTCTACAGGAAACTGTTCACCGTATTTGTCAATGATAATTATAATTTTTCCATCAACAATATTAAATGTTTTTATGTCCGTTTTTATATTTTCAGTTATTGTGTGTTTATAGTTGCCTGAAAGCTTGTTATAACCATAGCCCGAACCTGAAAATATAACTTGCGCCGAAGCATTTTCCCTTGCAAAATTATAGTCGATAACATAGTCGGAATTAACAGCAATATCCGGAACCGATGACAAATTGACATCGGTATATCCGAATTCTTTTGTATGAATACCGTATTTTTTGCCCTGATTGGATACGCTGCCCATATTTTCTATTGTAAAAGAACCGAACAGCTGCATCCATATATTTTCGTAATAATGAATTTTTAACTTGGAACAGTCAACGTTTTTCATTTCGTTAGCGTTTGTATTCTGCTCAAAATATTCGACGGCAATTTTTCCTGATAATAAATATGTGTCGAACATGGATTCCCATTTGTTTTCTTCTTCGTTTACTATGACGCCTATTGCTATTCCGATTTTCATTCTGTCGGATATGTCTTCCACTTCTTTGGAAACAACTCCTATGGTTTTTATAATTGCTTCTATTTCGTTTGCAATAACGACATCTTCCTGTAATGCGATTTTCGAATCAAACTCATCCCTTACACATGACATACAGCACAAAACCATTGCTGTTACTGCAAATAGCAATCGTTTAATGTTGAATATGTACTTATCGTTTTTCATTATATACTTTTTCCCTTTTCTCTATAGATGCAAAAAGCGGTCAAAACGATGCAAAGGCACCATTATTTTTAACCACATTTAACAAAAAATGCCTTAATCGGCAATATTAATACTTGTAATGTTCGGCTTTGAACGGTCCGTCAACAGGTACTCCAATATACTCTGCCTGCTTTTGCGACAGCGTTGTGAGGCAAACTCCAAGCTGACTCAGATGCAAACGTGCAACTTCTTCGTCCAGATGTTTGGGAAGACGGTAAACATCGATATCCGGATTCTTTGTCCACAACTCAATTTGCGCAAGCGTTTGATTTGTGAATGAGTTGCTCATGACAAACGATGGATGCCCCGTTGCGCATCCGAGATTTACCAGACGACCTTCAGCCAGCAGAAAAATCGAATGTCCATCGGGAAAAACATACTTATCTACCTGTGGCTTTATTTGAATTTTCGTTATCGACTTATCGCTTTCGAGCTGCTGTACCTGAATCTCGTTGTCGAAATGTCCGATATTGCATACAATCGACTGGTCTTTCATCTTCTTCAGATGCCCGTATGTAATAATGTCGCAGTTTCCTGTTGCCGTAACATAAATGTTTGCTTCGTCGAGAGTCTGCTCAACGGTTTTTACCTCAAAGCCTTCCATTGCCGCCTGCAATGCGCAAATCGGATCTATTTCGGTAACAATAACACGCGCTCCGTAGGCTCTCATTGAACGTGCGCAACCTTTGCCCACATCGCCGTATCCGCAAATAACTACAACTTTTCCCGCTATCATGACATCTGTGGCGCGCTTAATTCCATCTGCAAGCGATTCGCGGCAGCCGTACAGGTTGTCGAATTTGCTTTTTGTAACAGAATCGTTAACGTTGATTGCCGGAATCAGCAGCTTGCCAGCCTCTTTCATTTGGTATAAACGGTGTACGCCTGTTGTGGTTTCTTCCGATACTCCTTTCCATTCCTTTACCATTCGATGCCATTTGCCGGAATCTTCGCTTAAAATTGATTTAAGGGTATTATTTACAACCTGCTCTTCACGGCTGCTTGCCTTTATGTCAAGTATCGAAGCATTTATTTCGGCGTCAAAGCCCTTGTGTACGAGCAAAGTTGCATCTCCGCCGTCATCAACAATTAAATTTGCGCCCCTGCTGTCGGGAAAAGTCAGCGCCATTGCCGTACACCACCAGTATTCTTCGAGCGATTCGCCCTTCCATGCAAATACCGGAATACCTGCTGCGGCTATTGCTGCCGCTGCGTGATCCTGCGTTGAAAAAATATTACAGCTGCACCAGCGGACATCTGCTCCAAGTTCTGCAAGCGTTTCAATAAGCACGGCAGTTTGAATTGTCATGTGCAATGAACCCATAATTCGCGCGCCTTTCAAAGGCTTTTGCGATGAATATTTTTTACGGATTGCCATTAATCCGGGCATTTCCTTTTCGGCAATTTCTATTTCTTTACGTCCCCAGTCGGCAAGACTGATATCTGCCACTTTATAAGTTATTGAATTGTCTATAAACATATTTTTGTGTTTTTTTTAATTAAGTTGCAAAAGTACAAAAAATAATCGCTACTTTTTAAAATAGTCGTTCCTTGCGAATAAATTTCCTGTCGGGATTATTATATCTGCCAATTTGTCTCAACGCAAATTAATCACCGAAGCGTAAGCAAAATTCAACGCATCATCGATTAAGAGCGGCAAGGCGGCTTTTCGTCTATGAACCGACCTCAAGCAAATGCTTAACTGCCTTAAATGCCGAAAGATGTAATCGCCTGTCAAAAACGGCATATGGCTTTCGAGTAAACGATGCGTACCGCTTCATTAAACGATGCGTACCGTTTCATTAAATGATGCGTACCGTTTTATTAAAAGGTACGTACCGTTTTATTGAGATGTATATACGATTTCAGGAAAAGGTATGGGCGTTTTGAAATTACCGTATTGAAACGTCAAGCCAAACGTATCAGTCTGCAAACGGCATTATGCCGTCAAAGTCATATAGTATTCGCGCAAATCGGCATCAAATTTTTCGATAGCGTAACGAAGCGCTGTTCGAGGCAACCGTGCGGCATATTTGTCGAGAAACTTTAATTCGGTTTCAATATCGCGTTTGCCTGTTTCGCGCAGCATCCATCCAATGGCTTTATGAATAAGGTCGTGTTTATTGTCAATAAGCATTTCTATAATGGCAAGCGTATCTTCAAAATGTCCCCTGCGAATAAAGTAAAATGTTGACAGGATGGCAATACGCTGTTTCCATAAATTATCGGATACGGCAAAATCGTAAAGAACAGTTTTATCCTTATCGAAGATGAATGCTCCAAGCAGATTTGGAGCGGATGCATCTACCAAATCCCAGTTATTTATGCCGTCGATATTGTTAAGGTAGCAAAGCAGGATTTTTTGCTGTTTATGCTCATCCGTTTCCTTTTCCATTTTTTGAACAAGAATTTTGACTCCCGCACACCGTACCTCGTGATATTTCGACTGTAACAGCAAAGCCGTTTGCGAGAGATTTATCTCTTTGAAATACTGTTTTGCAATTTTATTTATATCAGGAGTTCCAATGCCTAAAAAGACATCGTTTTCGGCATATTCGCCATAACCTGTTTTGAAATATCGCGCCATTTCTTTTGCTTTCTGCCGATCGCCTGCCGCGTGCAGCTTTTCAATCACGATACTTGCTGTTTTTCTGTTTTCAGACATAATAATTAAAATTTTTATCAAAAATACAAAAAAAATACAAATCAATGCAGTTTTGCAAAAATATACAGGCAGTCGAATATGTCAATATGCTTATTATAAAAATATTGACCATTCACAATTGATAAGTGGCAACTAACAATTTATTTTGTACCTTTGTGAATTAAATTATTAAAAAATGAGTATTCGTAAAAAAATATTTTTAGGCTGTACTGTTGTTGCATTTATTTTGCTTCTGGCAGGAGTTACAATAGTTTTTGAAATGCAGCGGATACGATCTTCGGTATCAGCCGTTGTGTCCGAAAATGTTAAAAGCATGAATGCAGCGCACAGTATGCAGGAATCGTTTTACGGTCAGAATATGGTTTTGCTTGATTATGTTTCAACAAAAAACGATTCTGTTCTCAACGATCTGGAAATTTATGTTTCGGGTTACGAAGCTGCCTGCGCCGAAGCGCAAAATGTAATTTCAATCAAAGGCGAACAGCAAATTTTAGATTCTCTGAATGCCTGCTATTTGAAATACACGGAAATTGCGGATAATATTATAAAGTTTGCCAAAACGGACAGAAAACTGTATTTGCAGTATTACTGCGCCGAACTGTATAAAAGTTATGACGTGACGTCAAAATTGATAGACCGGCTGTTTTTGGTGAATAAAAAGGCGGTAGAAGGCAATTCGCTGCTTATGAACGATAATTATTACAGAATGATTATGCCTGCGATCATTGCCATTACAGCCTGCATAATATTGATTTTCATGCTGAATTATTTCATATACATATATTTTATATCGCCAATGGTGAAAATAGCAAAAGGTATCAATGCCTTCAACGAAACACGTGTTCCGTACAATAACGACATCAATACCGGAGATGAAATTTCGGCTCTCAACAGCGAAATCAAAAGACTTGCCGAACTTGTCAAAAAATATGAGAAAGAAAATTAAAAAACAACGATGAGACACGGTTTAATTGTACGGTATATTAGCTTTGTACTGTTGATAAATTCGGTATTCATGCTGATTTCGGCATTAGTTTCGGTATTTGATGGCATCGGTTCCGATTTTTTTCCGTTACTGCTAAGCGCATTTATAACTTTTACGGTTGGCTGTTTTCCTTTTATTTTTGTTCCTAAAAATCCTAATCTTAATAATAGGGAAATAAATGTTTTTGTAGTGTTTGCATGGATAATAAGCTGTATTTTCGGAATGTTGCCGTATGTTTTGTGGGGAGGCGAATTTAATGTTGCGAATGCATGGTTCGAAAGCGTTTCGGGATTTACAACTACAGGCGCTACAATTTTGACTGACATAGAAAGTCTTCCTCACGGTTTGCTTTTTTGGCGTTCGGCAACGCATTATATCGGAGGCATAGGAATTGTAATGTTTGCCGTGCTTGTGCTTCAATCGCAGTACACAACTCAAATGCGACTGACAAATGCCGAAGTTTCCCTGCTGGCAAAAGATAATTTTCATTTCAAAGCTCAACAGCTGCTGCGCGTGATAGTTTCGGTTTACATTGGGATAACGGTAATCTTAACGGCGCTGCTTATACTGTTCGGCATGAATCTTTTCGATGCCGTCAATCATGCCATGTCAACCGTTGCAACCGGAGGATTCAGCACAAAGAATGCAAGCATATCTTCGTTCGGCAGTATCCCGATAGGAATAATAATAATGATATTCATGATTATTTCGGGAATGCATTTCGGAATTATATATTCCGGCATTACGGGACGTCCAAAAACGATGTTTCATTCGCCGATAATCAGATTTTATCTGGCATCAATGGGAGTCGGCATAATAATTGTAACAGCAAATCTTTTAATAAACGGAAATTATTCCGATTTTTTTGATGCGGTTTACAATTCTGCATTTCAGGTTATAGCAATAACAAGCACTACAGGTTTCGCAACTGCCGATTCGACAGGCTGGCATCCTGTGGCAATGTGCGTTTTAATATATCTTTCGGCTCAATGTGCCTGTGCAGGTTCTACTTCGGGTGGAATAAAAGTTGACAGAATTTATATACTGTGGCGTTCGATAGTTGCCCAGTTAAAAATACGTCAGCATCCCAATGCCATAGTGTCGGTACGTATGGCTAACCACATAATCGACGAAAGACGCGTATCATCAGCCATGACATATATTTCGCTGTATCTGTTTATTACTCTTGCTGCAACTTTCGTCCTGTCGATGTTCAATATTGATTTGCTGTCGGGATTTACAACATCCCTGTCGTTTATGGGGAATGTAGGTCCGGGAATAGGACAGTACGGCTCGCTGGGAAATTATTCGGCATTGCCCGCAACCGTCAAACTCACATATCCGGTGTTCATGCTGCTTGGACGTCTGGAAATTTACGCTCTGTTTTTACTGTTTTTACATGATAAGCACCGTTAGCATAACCGAATTGGAGTGTCCGTCAAATATTTTCATTCAAAAAGCGTTTGCCGTTTCAAGCAATATTTATCATAAACAAAATTTTTCATATCGAATTTTATAATGTTAACGCTTCCCGATATATTCGTACAAAGAACAAAAGACATGCTCGGCAGCGAATTTTCTGATTTTGAAGCTGCCCTGAACAGGGCAGCGCCTGTTAGCCTGCGCAAAAATCCCCGCAAATTTGCGGACTTTACAGGCAGCGAAAATATAGAATGGTGCGACAGCGGAATTTATTTACCGCAACGAACAGTATTCACTCTTGATCCCGATTTCCATGCAGGAGCCTATTACATACAGGAAGCAAGCTCGATGTTTTTAGAGCAGGCAGTGAAGCAATACTGTCAAGATAAAAATAAAGTCATTGCCTTGGACCTGTGCGCTGCGCCCGGAGGAAAATCTACGCATTTGCTTTCGCTTTTGCCCGAAAACTCGCTGCTCGTGGCAAATGACACTATTCACAGCCGCATAAAAATTCTGTACGAAAATATCTTGAAATGGGGACATTCAAACGCAGTAATAACCTGTAACGATCCCAGTCGCTTTGCATCGTTAACCTGTTTTTTTGATTTGATTTTAGTTGATGCTCCGTGTTCGGGCGAAGGAATGTTTCGCAAGGATAGCAATGCAGTTAAGGAATGGTCGATTGACAATGTGAAGCTTTGCGCCGAACGCCAGCGCCGAATATTGGCGGATATCTGGACTGCATTGAAGCCCGGCGGCTTGCTCGTTTATTGCACATGCACTTACAATAAGGAAGAAAACGAAGAAAATATGAAATGGATGACTGATAACTTCGGCGCAAAAAGTTTACAGGTAAAAACTCAACCACAATGGGGAGTTTCGGAAAATTCGTTTCACGAAAATTTTTCCTATCGCTTTTATCCGCACAAAACAAAAGGCGAAGGCTTCTGTTTGCATGTATTGAGTAAAAACGGCAGCAACAAATATTTTCCTGAAAAAAAAGAGAATAACCGCAAAAAATATATTGCAAAAAACCTGAACTTTGTTCGCAAATATTTGTTGAATTCAGACAAGTATGACTTTGTTATCGAAAATTGCGTCGTGAAAGCTATACCGAAAGAATTGGCAAACGAAATAAATATCGTGTCAAATCGGTTAAAGTGCGTGTCTTCGGGCATCACGGCAGGAACGGTAAAAGGTAATGATTTTGTTCCTTCGCACGCTGTCGCACTGTCGGCTGACCTGAATATCGCCGAATTTCCGAAAATCAATCTGGACAGGCACGCGGCGCTTAAGTTTTTGCATAAGGACAACATGCGATTCGATTGCGAAACTGCAGGATATAATCTTGTTTGCCATAATAACAATACGCTTGGATGGATAAAAAACATAGCCGGGCGCGCAAACAATCTGTATCCGCGCGAATGGAGAATACTTATGGATATATCTTAGTTATGTAATTTTTTACAGATATTCCGCTTTATCGCTGAATATAAATTATCTGTTTTGTTTCAAAAAACAAATCTTCAAAAAAATCGCTTATTCTGTAAATGGAAATTTGTCTTTTCGAGATTTTTGTGGCTTTAAGTTCATCGCGCAAATCTCCGCCTTTGAGATAGATGATTCCGTTTGGCAGGGCATTATTGCCATTGGGAATTATTTTATTCCAAACCCACGAAACAAAAGTCGGTAAATCGGTAACGGCTCTGCTTACTGCAAAATCGAATTTCTGCTTTAATTCTTCGGCGCGAACCTGCATTGCGCATACATTTTTCAATTCCAGACTTTCAACAACGGCATTCACAACTTTTATTTTCTTATTTACCGAATCCACCAAAGTGAATTGCGCATCGGGAAACATTATTGCAAGCGGAATGCCCGGAAACCCGCCGCCTGTGCCGACATCAAGAATTTTTGTGTTTGCTGCGAACGAAATTATCCTTGCAATGGCAAGCGAATGTAAAATGTGATGATTATAAAGATGTTCTATATCTTTTCGCGACACGACATTTATCTGTGCATTCCAAAATCCGTACAAATCGCCGAGTTGCGACAGCTGTACAGTCTGTTTCTGACTTAATTTTGGGAAATATTTTAGAATTTCGTTCATTCTTTTAAATTTTTTGCTGTATAATTAATCTTCCAAGTGCCGATTTCGCCCGATGCAGCAAAGTTTTTACCGTTCCGATAGGGATTTCCAGTTCGCCGGCAATTTCTTCGTATAAATAATCTTTGAAATAACGCAGTTCTATAAGTTTCTTGTATCTTGGCTTCAACTGTTCGAGTAAATCCTGCACCAGTATCAGCTGCTGCTCGCGAATCATAACTTCTTCGGGATTCAAAGCCGACGACTGAATAGAATCTTCGCCTATTGCAAATTCCGCATTATCATCACTGTTGTTTTCGATGATAACATGATTGTTTTTGCGCTTGCGCAGGAAATCTATACATGTATTTTCGGCTATGCGAAACAGCCACGTGCTGAACGCAAATTTGAAATTGTAACTGTCTATATTTCTAAGAACCTTGTCAAACGTTTCGTATGTTAAATCTTCCGCATCGTTTTTGTTTATCACCATTTTAAGGATCAAAAAATATATCGCATCCTTATATCTGGTAAACAGTTTTGCATACGCTTTTGTATTGCCGGCTAAAATTTGCCTAACCAGCTTTTGATCTTCTTCTATTCGCGATATTGGTATCATTTATTGATTTTATTTAACCGAAGTTTGTAATAAACTTATTTTTTTCACTGTTGTGTATTGAACTCCTTCAGTCACAATAAACAGCCTGAATACATTAAACTGCTCATTATCTGTTTATAATATTAGTGATCGATTTGGCATTTCCGTTTTATTTTGCTTTGGCGACCGGGTCGATTTGGCATTTCCATTTTATTTTGCTTTGGCGACCGGGTCGATTTGGCATTTCCATTTTATTTTGCTTTGGCGATCGGGTCGATTTGGCATTTCCGTTTTATTTTGCTTTGGCGATCGGGTCGATTTGGCATTTACGTTTTATTTTGCTTTGGCGACCGGGTCGATTTGTCATTTGAATTTTATATTTCATAGGCGAAA
>JAISDB010000004.1 GCA_031265155.1 Prevotellaceae bacterium
GGCCGCGCGATATGGAAAACGGAACGGTGGAAATCGCCCGCCGCGATACGCTCGAAAAGAAAACCTGTCCCATCGGCGAAGCCGTGGAAAAAGTAGTATCCTTGATGGAGGAGATTCAGTACCATATATATAATAAGGCGTTGGAATTTCGCAAAGCCAATACCTATACAACCGATTCGTACCGGGAATTTCAAGAGATACTGGACAAGGGCGGATTTATTATGGCGCATTGGGATGGTACTTCCGAAACCGAGGACCGTATTAAGGACGAGACCAAAGCAACGATCCGCTGCATCCCGTTCGATGCCCCCGAAGAAGACGGAAAATGTATTCTTACCGGAAGCCCGTCGAAACGAAGGGTGTTATTCGCAAGAGCGTATTAAGGGATAAAAAATTGATAACTTGGTAAGACATTATGTTGATGATCGGGCTTTAACCTTAAAAAGGCAATTGGCAATTTGGGAGAAAATAAAAATTATCAGTAGATTTGTGCCCTAATTTTAACCGGTGGATTGAATCTTTACCCGGAAGATAATAAATTGCAGTTTGATACGTTAAATATGCTTGGAATGTTTTGTACCAGACAAATTGACAAATAAAATCCGTTGGGATTGATGATTAAATATATGTGGAGAATTGCCTGTGCAGGCTTATTATTTTGGGGCTTATTGTTCAGTTCGTGTAAAGACGAAGATTTTAAAATTGGTGGATATCTTGCAGATTCCCACACAACGGTAGTTATGGTCGATACGGTTACCATAAGGGTATCCAGTTTAGTTGCAGCCGACTCGGTGGTTACTTCCAACAAAGCGATCGGTTTTTCGGGCATCTACACCGATCCGCAGATAGGCGCCACTCAAGCCCAGATTTATATGGAGTTCAATAGAACGAGCAACTCTGAAAGCGACAGGTATGCAACGTTCGACTCGGTAACATTTGTATTGCGGCCCAATGGCAGTTATTACGGCGATACAGTGGAGCATGCGGCATTTAAAATATCGAAGCTTGTGAACAAAATCGAAAAACGGGATAATGGCTACCTGTACTCGGCTTCACGCGTACCTGGCTCTCACGTCCAGTTAGTCGATACGGCATTTAAATTGAAGGTACGTGAACAAAAAAACTTTGAAGTCAGGCTTCCCGATTCATTCGGTAAATGGTTGTTCCAAGGAATTTTGAGAAGCGAAGAGGCTTTTAACACGGATAACTACCTGAAAACTTTTCCCGGTCTTGCTATCAGCGCCGGTACGGGAAGCAATTGTGTCCACGGCTTAACTATTACCGATTCCACCTGCATTGTACGTATTCATTATCACGTAAACTCAACAGACCGGACAGAGAAGAAGATGAATTTTGTGGTGAACCAGGCCAACAGTTTTTATAATTTGAATAACGATAAAGCGAAACTGCCATCTTGCAATGCTAAAAGCGACCCCATACCGTCATCTCAAACAGGCAACAAAGGTATCGTTATGTCGGGTAGCACGCCTATGTATGCGCGGTTAGAGTTTCCTCACCTGAACCAATTGTCGTTGCTAGGCCAGATTGTGAAGATACAAAAGGCTACCTTATACGTGCGCCCCATTCGACATTTGTATGATACAGTGCCATTGCCCCCCAAACTTAACATGTATTATTTCGATCCCACAAGCAATATCATCCTAAGTAGCGCGATCAAACTGCCAGGCAGCAGCAGTACAAGTAATACTCAAAGCGGTAACCTTCCCGAAAATTACCAATACATCCAGAGTCCGAATTTTCCGCAGTATACGTTTGATGTTACCGATTTTATGTCAAGCCAGTTGGGTAAAATCGGATATGATAAATGGGCTTTAAGTTTGGCTATCCCGGATGATTCACGCGAAACAACCCTTCAACGGCTGGTTTTCAGCGACCAGAAATTTTGGTACGGGAGCGACAGCCAAAGCGAGAACAACCGGATCAGATTGGAAGTCACTTGTGTGATATACAATGATTGATCAGGAAATACTTTCAACCCCAGCTAATCGAAAAATGATGATCTATAACGTCATAAAAACCGTATCGTTACTTTTTTTATCAGTCATATTGTTGTCCTTGGATATACAGGCACAAAACAGCACCAGTTCACCATTTACGATTTTCGGAATCGGCGAGATCGAAATGCGTGATTTTGGCCGTACCACCGGGATGGGAAGCGTGGGTATCGGTTTTCAGTCGGATAATTTTCTGAACTGCCGTAACCCTGCCGGTTTAAGCGGAGTCGACACGTTGCGGTTTATCCTTGATGTATCGGCAGCCGTGAAGATTTCGGAGTTTCGGACTTCATACCAAAAAGAACATACAACTGATTTTAACTTCAGGAGTTTGGCAGTAGGTGTGCGCTTGTCCAAACGATGGACAAGCAGTGTAGGATTGTCCCCATACAGTAATGTTGGTTATCGCCTGAGCGGGCAACAAACGATACAAGGTACACCGGATTATGTGGCTCTCAATTTTTCGGGTAGCGGGGGCGTCAATAAATTTTACTGGGCCAATGCTTACGAGATATTTCACGGCTTATCGCTGGGTGTCACCTCATCGTACATATTCGGTAACATCACCCATAATGAGGATATGGAGGTTTTTTCCATCAAGAATACCTATAACATCAATAAGATATATTTCGATTTTGGCGTGCAATACTCGCACTGGTTCGGGCAGTTTACCAATGTTACTGTGGGCGGAGTATATGGGTACAAATCGAAAATGTCCATACAGCGAACACAAGTAATCACCAGCAGTACAACAATGGAACGGAATGAACGACAACCCGACATAAAAACGTATGTACCCGAATCCTATGGCGCCGGTTTCTCCATTCTCCGCAACAAAAAAGCAGCCGAATGGATTTTTGCCGCCGACTACCGGTATAAGAACTGGTCGGTCGACCCTTCGCGGCACAAAGGATTGACATATACCGATAGCCATACGTACAGTGCGGGACTGCAACTGACACCTAACAAAAAGCGTGTTGAAAAATATATACAGGCTATGCGGTTCCAATTGGGAGCGTGCTACAACCAATCGTACCTGAAAGTAAATGGTTACCAGGTGGACGACTATTCGATATCGGCGGGTGCAGCGTTTCCATTCCGCAACATGTCATACATAAATGTGGCCGTAAATGTTGGCGAATCGAAAACCGGGCGCCGGGGCGGCATCACCGAAAGATACGTGCTGCTTTCCGTAAACTTGTCGTTGATCGAACGCTGGTTTGCTAAACGGCAATGGGATTAGGTTGGACAGGACAGGACGGGCATCCTGAAAATCCTGTCTGAAAAACGGGAACATTTTTATACTTTTTACGTATAAGGGTTAGATGCCTAAGTCGTAAAAAGTGAAAACTCATATATATATTTTTTTGATAGCATTTCTCATCGGTTTGCCGCGGGAAGACGTTATTGCCGGTTCCAAGCCCAAGCCGCACAGTAAAAACTCCTGTACCATATTCCGCGGGAAACATACTACATCCGATCAGATGGAATACCGGATCGGTATTGTAGCAGGTGAAAATATTGCAACCATCAAAAGTAAAAAAGCCGACAGCCAGGATGTAATCACCAGGCTGATGGGCGGACTGGCGTTCCAGGTTGTTTGGCCAAAAGGTTTTGCACTTCAACCCGAACTGTTATATTCGCAAAAGGGTTGCATGTTCTCCGGCAGTGGGTTGAGATATGATATCGATTACCTGGAAGTGCCGATGAAAGTAATGTACCGGTTGCACATGGCACAGGTAAAACCCTTTGCTTTTGTGGCGCCGTATGGAGCTTACGCCATCAGGCTTACCGAAAACGGCAATATGACCAGCGATGATACTTTTTCGAGCCAGATCAACAAATGGGATTACGGTATTGGCGCCGGCGCCGGCTTCGATGTGTGGAAAATACAGCTATCATTCAAATATACCTGGGGATTCGCCCAAGTGGTTAACGAAACATTTACCGTCCGAAACAAGGTATTTACCATTTCGGCAGGGTTTTTGTTTTAGAACGGCGAACCCAAATCGTACCCCCTGACAAGACAAAACACAGCAGTTGCAACTTGTCTAAAATCGGACGTTTTTCGGATGTTTATGATACCTTTCGGACGTTTTTCGGACGTTTATTTTGCCAATTCGTAAAAAATAGCCCTGCCTGTTGTGCCAACTCTTGTAAGGATAACCCTTTCTGTTAAATCCTGCAATTCTGCTGCTGCTGCCGTTTTCTTTACTTCATTTATTGCCTGATACTCGCCATTTGTGATTTTCCCCTTCTCTTTTACATATAAAACGGCTTTTATCTGTCTTTCATTTAAACCGAGTTGTTGCAGTTGCTCTGCTGAAAAACGGTTTTTGAAAAGCGTTACCATAAATCCGCCGTCTTCTTCTTCGTGATTGACTTCGGTAGTAATCCCCATCAAATTCTTGACTTTGTTGGGAATAGTGTCAAGTAGGTCTTTGTAATCGGCAACGCCAATGACCGTTCCGTTGTCGTCCTTGCCGATATAAATCCGTCCGCCCTGCGCATTGGCAAATCCACAAATCCACTTCAAATAGTCGTCGTGCCAACTGCTTTTGTATTCTATGTTTTGACTTTCTGGCATAATTTTGTCATTATATTAATTGAACAACCCTTTTTCCTCTATTCCTTTCAAACAAAAATAGTTTTTCTTTTTTTCTTTTTTTCTTTCAACAAAATCCAATTTTTCAAGTTCTTTTTTTAGTACTGCATCCGATTTTTCAAATTTTATTTTATCGTGAATTTCTTTTGTTGTTAAGCGACCTTTTGAAAGTATTTCTTTGATTTTTTCGGCAAATGTCTTTGGCATTTCTATTTGGTCTGTTGGAATGATATTTCCTTCAAAATCAATAGCGACAGCACCGTTTTGAATTAAAAACAGATTGTCATTTTTTTCTGTTGGCTCTGGCTGGCGCACAAAAATTGTTCTGCCACGTTTCAAACCGTCCATTACTCCTGAATATGTACCACCTTTGGTTATTGTACCTTGACGAGTTTTTGAGGGTTTTGATTCTGCGGCATAGATTTCTTTTGCAAGTCCGTAAATTATCGGGTTTCGAGCCATTGCCAACTCTTTTGCCCAACCTGCTTTTGGGTGAAATGTACTCAAAACCAAAACATCGCCGTCGAGAATTTGCTTGTAATAGGTTTTGAAACCACTCTCAAAAGTCAAAATTCCTTGCGGTAACACAATGATACTCTGACCTTTATATGCAATAGCCGAATCCAACGCCTGTTTATCAACGCCTTTTGCAAAACCGCTGACAACCACTTTATAATCTTTGCTTGCACGTTTTGCAATATTGTCTGTAAATTGCAAAGCAACGTCTGAAGCATCGCGCGAGCCAACAATAGCAATAGATTTTTCCTGCAAAATTTGCTTGTTGCCTTTAATGTACAAAATCAACGGAGTAGCAGTTTTTAAGTTCTTTTTCAATGTTTTAGAAAAATCGGCTGAAACAACGGGAATTACCTCAATTCCGCTATTTTGCAAATTTTCTGCCAAAAAAGCGTAATTTGGAACAGACGATTTTGCCTTTTCCAAATTATAAATTTGCAGGTCGGTCATTGCAAATTCATTTTTCCACTCTTCTTTTGAAAGTTGGAAAAAATCGGCAATCGACATCTGTTTTTCGTGGAAAAATTTGATAACAATATTCATTTTATCAACTTTCCCGTTGCCTGTTGCATTAGAACAACCCCATTCGTGTTCCAACGCCATCCAATATGCTGTTTCTGTATTCATACCAAATCTCCTCCTACTGTTTTTGCGATTACTAATGGCGCAATTTTTACAGCACCGATGCTTGTTAAATATTTTCCAATTTCTTTTATTGTAGCACAACTATCACAAATATCATCAAACAAAAGTATTTTCTTGCCAACAATTTCGCTTGGGTTTGTGTAAGTAAATGCGCCGCTTACATTTTCTGCTTTTAGATAAGAATTTTCAAATATCTTCTGTTCTTTTGTTTCTCGTGTTTTTTGTAAAACGTGAGAAATTGGAATTTTGAGAACTTGCGAGAGTTTTTCGGCAAAGTTTTTTACCAAACTTCCTGATTTTGTCGGCGGAACATAAAGAATTAAGTTAAACGGCTCATTACCAAACTTTTTACGGAATGCTTTGAGCGTTAATCGTAACAAAAAATCAGGAAAGTCGCCTCCGTTTTCATATTTTGAACGGTGAATTGCACTGCCAACATTTGAAACTCCATAATATGAAGCCGCAACGCCATTTACAATATTTGAGCCACGACCTTCTACAATTAATTCGGGAAAATAATTTTCTCTAAAATCTTGCAATTTTGCAGTCCATTCCGGTGTAACAACAACTTGAATTTTATTTTCGCCTGTGTTATCGCAATTTGCAAAATTATGATTTGAATTATCGCCGAGAAAATCGCACAAAAACTTCATTCTTGAACCTGTTGTTTCCACATATTCAATCATTTTGTCAAGGTCTTTTGTTTTTGCAGCACGCAATTCTTCAAAAGTTTTTGTATTTAAAGATTGAGAATTGGGGATAAACTCATATTTTTTACTTTTACCGTAAGTCGCTTCTCTAAGAATTTTATGTTCAATCAAATCGGCTTTGATGACTCGAAATTCCGTTGTTTGTAGATTTGCCTGTTTGATAATTTCTCTTTCGCCGTAAAGTCCCGTTTTTACAACATTTATAACTTTTTCGTATTTTCTTATTGACGGTCTGCCACCTTCAATAAATGCTTCGGGCAGTTTACGGTCTTCGTTTGGATTGTAAAAGAGTATGATATATGACGGTTTACCATCTCTGCCTGCACGACCAATTTCTTGATAATAATGAATTGGCGATTGTGGAATTTGCGTATGAATAATGAAACGAATGTCGGGCTTGTCAATACCCATTCCGAGAGCGTTAGTTGAAATAATACATTTCCATTCGTTGTTCATTAGCCCATTTTCAATAGCAATTCTCGAATCGGTATCAAGTCCTGCGTTATAGGAAGTTGAGGAAATATTAAGATAATTGAACCATTTGGAGTAAATTTCCGTATCAACGCGAGTGCCTGTATATAGAATTCCTGTTCCGCCAAGTTTTCCGGCAAATGTTTCAATGTTTTTTCCAAGCCAAATGAGTTTTTCATCTTCTGAATTAACTTTTACTACAAATAATTTGAAATTATCACGCATCAAATTACCTCGAATAACTGTAATACCATTTCCAATTTGTGCCGCAATATCGTTTTCAACTCTTTTTGTAGCGGTTGCGGTAGTTGCAAGCACAGGCATTCCTTGTGGCAACAATTTCACAAGATTGATAATGCGTTGAAATGACGGACGAAAATCGTGTCCCCACACTGAAATACAATGCGCTTCATCGACAACCACCATAGACAAATTCATTTGTTGTGTTGCCTCTATCCATTCGCTGTTTTCCTGTCTTTCGGGAGCAATATAAAGAAATTTGATTCTTCCTCGTTTCGCTTCTTCTATAATTTGTGTGTTTTCTTCGGCTGTTTGTCCGCTATTAATACATTTTGCAGAAATTCCAAGCAATTGTAATTTCTTAACTTGGTCGCGCATCAGTGCAATCAACGGCGAAAAAATTACGGTTGCTCCTTTGAAAACCGTTGCAGGAAATTGGAAACACAGTGATTTTCCAAAGCCCGTTTTTTCAATCAACAAAACCCTCTCTCCATTGAGTATTCTCTCAATAGTTTGCCATTGCTCGTCATAAAAAGCGGGTAATTTGAAAGTTCTTTGAAGTAATATTTCGGTTTCTCTTCTGGTCATATTTTATGAAAGTTTTACTTGTAAATATTTTCTTTCGCAATACTCAACGCCTTGTCCGCTACTTTTTGTTCGTCTTCAACTACTGCTGTAATCTGGTTGGCAAGCCAAAGGGTTAAAAGTTCTTCCCTGTCGGCTTGCAAAAGGTCTGCAAGAATTGAAAATGCTCTTTTCTTGCACGGCGTTCCCCGCGCTCTATTTTGCAATAGGTTGCGGAATCAATATATAGCGCTTCCGCTACTTTTCTTTGCGGTAATTGGCGTTGCTCTCTTAACTGTCTTATTCTTTCTGTAAAAGTCATTTGTCTTGATTTTTAATTGTCCTGACTGTAAATGGCACAAAGGTACTGCTTTTTTCTGAATTAGCAATCATATTTCTATATTCTCACGCCTTTTTTCTGTTTTGACACTAAACTGAATTTGTCTCTAAATCAGTCCAATATATTTATTCCATTGGCAGTCAGGCGCAACTTGTCGGGTTTGTCCGGCTCTTTTTCTAACCGAATTTTGAGGTCTTTTGCCTCTATGTGCCGATTGTGTTCCGGCGGGAAACTCTGACTTGTAGTTCAACACCACACCATTTGTCAGCGCAGAGGCGACCATGGCGCAAATGTTGAACGTCTTTTTGCTCTTTGCCTTGCCTGTCGATGCGCTGAAATTGCCCAAAGTTCCGATTATCGACTCGTCGATTTTCAGCACAACAGGCGGCGCAGGTAATTCGTCGGTTATCCGAAGGCTGGATTTGGCGGCGATTTCGGACAATTTTGTGCCGCAATTTGGTCTTTTTGATTTGCCATATTTTCTTTCTTTGATTTGTAAAAAATTTTGGCAAAGGTACGGCAATATATTTTAAAACACTAATAAACAAATAATTATGTCCGAATTTGTCCAAGTGATTATTGAAATTGTCCGGTAGCTGTTGAACTTTTATTTTTCATTAACAGTTTTAACTTGATAAAGTCCAGATTCGTGGACAAAACACGATTTTTTCTTGTTGTTTCGGGAAAAAGCAGTAAATTTGCGTCGAGTTTTATGTTTACACAGGCAGGACACGACCGGTCAAAACAGACTCCGAATGTCGTCCCAAATCGTACCCCATAAAACGAAATAAAAGTGTAAATTGATGATAAACAGTTGGTTCATTACGGATTTCTGAAACCTCATAAAATTTCAATATTAAAATATCAATTGTTAAATGCTCCGAACAAGTATCTCTTTTCTTCGCGAATTAATAGCGAACAACTATAAGGACTGGTTTGATGCCAACCGGAATTATTACCAGGAAGCCAAAAATGAGTTCGACCGGTTTATCGACCGGCTGATTGTCGAGATCCGCCTGTTCGATCCGACCATAGGATCAATCACGGCTAAGGATTGTGTATACCGGATTTACCGCGATGTGCGTTTCTCGAATGATAAAACTCCTTATAAAAACCATTTCGGGGCATACATTGCCCAAGGTGGCCGTAAAAGCCTGTTGGGTGGCTATTATTTCCATATCGAACCTGCAGATGCTGGCTACCTGGACCATTCGATGTGGGCAGGTGGTATCTATAGCCCGGATGCACCAATGCTGAAGGCTATCCGTACAGATATTTATGAACATCCCGAAGAATACAAAGCCATTATCCGCAACAAGGAGTTCGCCGGTACGTTCAAATGGTTCAACGGGAACATGCTGAGTGCCGCGCCTAAAGGATTTCCAAAAGATTTCGCAGACATGGATTTGATCAAACGTAAGGATTATACCTTTTATCGGTATATTGACGAGAAAACCCTCCTTAGCAACTGCCTGCTCGAGGAAAGTATTCGTGTATACAAGCTGACGCTACCCTTTAACCGGTTTATGAACCGGGCTATTCAATACCACTTGGAGGCAGATTTCTAAGTAATTGATATTACCTGTCACCTTTAATAAATTTTATGACGTGACAGTTTCAAAATTGCTTATCTTTGCCGTTTAAAATGAATAATTTGATTTAGCTCCTGAACTGATGAATTTTAAGAAGATCAACAGTATTGCCGGATGGGTGGTGTGCGCCCTTGCTTCCAGCGTTTACCTGCTTACTATCGAACCTACCGCAAGTTTCTGGGACTGCGGGGAGTTCATATCCACAGCATACAAACTCGAAGTGGGACATCCTCCCGGAGCGCCTTTGTTCATGCTGGTGGCGCGTATTTTCACCAT
>JAISDB010000136.1 GCA_031265155.1 Prevotellaceae bacterium
ATCTCGCGGCGGTTGGTATAAGGACTATTCAAGACCCGTATTAGGCTTTAGAGTGGTTAAATAAAAACAATTAACTTTTTATATAAACAATCAAATTTTAAAATTTATTATTATGACTAAAAAAATCCATTTACTAATGCTGCTCGGCATATTTATGCTTGGCTCATGCACAAAAGAAATGCAGGATGTTAGGCTTCCTGCATCGGAAGACGAAGCGCAAAGTTTTGCAATGTCTAAATAGCCGCCTCCTAAGTAAGTATATTTTTCAGAGATAAAAGATAATAAAGATGTTTTTCTGTTACTTTTGCCTTGACGCAAAAGTAACCAAAAGGTCAAGAGCAGCCGACGCTATACGCCAACTCCGATTTACGGCTGTGACCTGTAGGAACGCCGCCTGCTCTACGTGCTATTAATTTTTCTGCATGTTGATTAATTGAAAAATTTACCTGTATGTGAGAACAAAAATTGATTAGCAGATAAAAACGGCATAGACTTCGCAGGCGGGGAACCCGCTCGGCGAATAGGGCGTTAAAACGGAATTCCGTCAAGCGAAGCGAGACATTAATTCTGTTAGCCGTCGAGCCGTTAGCGGGTCGTCGAGAAGGCTCGCCTTGATTTTTTTCTTCTTTTGTATCAAGGCAAAAGAAGAGGAAATAAGATTTTTTAATATTTGCAAGGTTTTATGTCTGTATTGATTAAAACCCTGCAATTTTTTTATCTGATTTTTATTTATAATTATTTATTAATAAATGATTTGTTCCCTTTTTAAGGAGCGACTATTTAAGGTAAAAGTGATTTAAACACAAAATCGCCAGCCTCTTTTTCCGAAGCTGCCTGTTTGATAATTGGCAGCCTTTTTGTTTTTCAAAATGTACTGCAAATCAGGTAACAGTTTGTTAAAGCCATATATTAAAGATATACATAATATTACAATACATGTTAATATTTTACACTGATTTTTAAATTTAAATTATTACAAATTATAAGTCATAAAATGCAAATTATTTTAGTATTTTTAATTTTATTTTCATACATTTGTGCTTTGAAATGTAAATATATGTAAAATGCTCGTTCCTTTTGAAATAATTGACAAAAAGATAAAAGAATTGGGAATAAATTCTTTGGAAATGGCTTCTATTCGCGAATTGCTTCGTTTGGTTGATGAAATTGAAAAAGAAACCGGTCTGCAATTTATACGAATGGAAATGGGTATTCCCGGGCTGAAACCCGAAAGTATCGGCATAAATGCACAGGTAAATGCGCTTATGAATGGCGTTGCTTCCCTGTATCCGAATATTTGCGGTATTGAGGAATTGAAGTGCGAAACATCCCGTTTTGTAAGAAATTTTCTGGATATCGATATAAGTCCCGAATATTGCGTACCTGTGGCAGGCTCGATGCAGGCAGGAATTGCCTGTTTTATGACAATCAACAGAATGTATAAAAACAGGGAAGGCACATTGTTTATCGATCCCGGATTTCCGGTGCAAAAAGCTCAATGCAAGCTTTTAGGGCAAACTTTTCGCTCGTTTGATATTTACGACTGCCGTGCCGGAAAACTGCGCGATAAGCTCGAAGAAATGCTTGGAGATGGTAAGGTTTCGTCGATACTGTATTCAAACCCCAACAATCCGAGCTGGATATGCTTTACAAACGAAGAATTGAGCATAATAGGAGAAATGGCAAATAAATATGAAGTTACCGTTATCGAGGATCTGGCGTATTTTGCAATGGATTTTCGTAAGGATTACGGTAAGCCGGGCGTATCTCCATACCAGCCTACGGTAGCAAAGTATGCCGACCGTTACGTATTGTGCATATCAAGTTCAAAAATATTCAGCTATGCAGGAGAGCGCATAGGCGTTGTTGCTGTTTCCGATAAGCTTTGGAATACAAAGGCGCCTGACTTGCTTCGCTATCATTCGTCGGACTTATTTGGACACGCCTTCGTTTTCGGAACGGTTTACGCTTTAAGTTCGGGAACTTCACATTCGGCTCAGCATGCTTTGGCGGCAATGTTCAGGGCTGCAAGCGAAGGGCGTCTTGATTTTGTTTCAAATACCGGAATATACGGAAAAATATCCGGGCAAATGAAAGAAATATTTTTGAGAAACGGGTTCAGAATTGTTTATGATAAAGACATTGATGAGCCTGTTGCCGACGGATTTTATTTTACGGTTGCTTATGGCGATATGACAAGCGGCGAATTGCTCAAAAGGCTTATATCGCATGGTATTTGCGCTATGGCTTTAAATATCACCGGAAGTAAAAAACATGGCTTGCGCGCATGTTCGGCGCAAATGAAACCGGAACAGATGAGTATCCTCGATGAGCGCCTGGCTGCTTTTAACAAAAAATACTGTAAGGAATAATTTTAAAAATATTAGATTTGTAAAACTAAAAAAAACAAAAAAATGGCAAAAATCAAAGGAACAATAGTAGTGGACATCGATAAGTGCAAAGGCTGCGGAGTATGCGTTCCATCGTGTTCTACAAAGACCATAGCGCTTGGTCGCGAAGTAAACGGCAAAGGCTATAATTACATGCAGGCAGTGAATCCCGATACCTGTACGGGCTGCACAAACTGCGCAACTGTTTGCCCCGATACGGTTATAACGGTTTACAGAGTGAGAGTTGAAGAATAAAATGCGGTGCTGCCGCTTTTGGCAGCAGGTTTTTAGTGCGAGGCATAAGATGATAATTCGTGTAATGCATGACAGGATTACGGATAACAGCAAGAGAAGATATCAAAATGTTTGGAAACATCTCTCGCCGGCGGCGAGAACACATCTCAGCGCTTGGGAACACCTCTCGCCGGCGGCAGGAACAGATCCCAACGCTTGGGAACACCTCTCGCCGGCGGCAGGAACAGATCCCAACGCTTGGAAACACTTCTCGCCAACGGCAGGAACACATCCCAACGCTTGGGAACACTTCTCGCCGGCGGCGAGAACACATCCCAACGCTTGGAAACACCTCTCGCCGGCGGCAGGAACAGATTCCAACATTTGTAAACACATCTCGCCGACAGATATGAAACATTTTACATTATATAAATAAAACAATATTAACAATTTAAACAAAAAAAATTATGAAAAAATTTATCTCAACAATTGCATTGAAAAGTCTCAGAAACAACATGCACTTTGCATTCATGAGAAGCATTCTGGAACTGCTGCAGACACAGGCAGCAAACACTGCGCACATCACAGAGCAACTTTCTGCGTTTGCCGCCATCGTTGCCGACGAAGACGCCGCTCTGGATATTGTGAAACGCTACGAACTTACCGAGCAGATTCACGACGAAGACCATCGTCGCGATACTGCCTTTTACGGCATGCGCGAAATAATTCGCTCGTGCATGCGCCATTTTGACGCCGACAAGCGCGATGCGGCAATGCGCCTGGATGCCGTGTTTGAAGACTACAAAAAAGCGCCCAAAAAACCGCTGCCCGAAGAAAGCGCCGACCTTCACAATCTCGTGCAGAAGCTCGAAGCACTGAACGCCGATATTGCACTGCTCGAAATCGCTGACTGGTTCGCCGAAATGAAACAGGCAAACGATAACGTGATGGCATTTACCGCCTCGCGCGAATCGGAAGCAGCTGCACGCGCACAGTTTAAAATGAAAAATATTCGCGCCGAAGCAGATGCGGAATACGCCGAAATAACGGCTCGCCTCGAAGCCGCCGCAACGCTCGAAGGCGACAATGCCTACAACAGCCTGTTTGCCGAAATCAACGCCCGCATAACTGAATACAATGTCATCCTGTCGCGTGAAAAAGCGCTCCGCAACAAAAACAGTGAATAATTAACAATTAATAATTAATAATTAGAAAATATGAAAACGCGAATAAACACATTAAAATTTGCAGTGATACTGCTGCTTATGGCAGGAGTAGTTTCGTCCTGCAGGAAAGAAAATGGACAAGAAAATCTGTATAGAGAAAATATTATTGGTAAATGGAAATTAATGTACTTTCTGAGTAAAAATTCTGATGATTTTTTACAGTTTGATACGATTAATTATTCTCATGAAAATATTATTTATGATTTTCGTTCCAACAATAAGTTGATAATAACAGGTTATGTAGAAGATGATTTTGCAGAAGGCGAACACACTTACAATTATGTACAAATGATGAAACCTTGCCCTACTTGTGACCCCAGTCCAAATTTAGTAATTGATGACGTTAATCATTTCTATTGCGAATCTTTTAAAGGAAGTAATAAAATGAATATAGGAGTAGCAAATGCTGCGTCATATAAAGAATTTATAAAATTGAATTAAAAAATAAAAAAATGAAAACAAAAATATTTTTATTAACATTAAATTTAGTGCTGGCGATAAACAGTTTCGCACAAATAAGCAAATTTGATCCGGGGCAGGAATACGCCGACAGGATGAGCAGTTAGTAATTTAATAATTCAAAGATTTAATCAATATTCAATAAAAATAAAAACAACAATTAAAAATAAAAAATTATGAAAAAGACAATACACACATTGAAATTTGCAGCAATGCTGCTGCTGTTGGCAAGTTTCTCTTGCGAGAAAAAAGAAATTACAGCCCTGCCTCCTGAAACGCAAACAGGAGCCAATACTTTCGGATGCTACATTAATGGAGAGTTGTTTGTAGCCGATAGAGATTACACTCCTTTTGGGCGCCAACATGTTGGTGCATCTTATGGACAACATTTCATAGAAAACAAAAAAGCATTAGTTTTTTTTGGTTATGGAGAATCCGGCGTTTTAAGTATTGAAATAATAGAACCAGAAAAAGAAGTTTATATGAAAGCATATTTAATACATTATAGAACAGAACATTTGATATATGATGGTGAAGATATTGGTACAGTGTATATAACAAAATTGGATACTGTTAACAAAATAGTTAGTGGTAAATTTAATGGAGAATTTGATATTGATGATACTAATATAAAAATAACAGATGGTCGTTTTGATATAAAATTAGATGTATCAGACTAATGAACAAAATGAATATTTTATAATCAAAAAATATAAGACAATGAAAACAAAAATATTAATAATTTTGGGATTGCTGTTTGCACAGAATAATTTTGCACAAATAAGCATATTTGATCCGGGTCAGGAATACGCCGACAGGATGAACAGTTAGTAATTTAATAATTCAAAGATTTAATCAAATATTCAATAAAAGTAAAAGCAACAATTAAAAATAAAAATTATGAAAAAGACATTAAGCACATTAAAATTTGCAGTGATACTGCTGCTTATGGCAAGTTTCTCTTGCGAGAAAAAAGAAATTACAGTTCTGCCTCCCGAAACGCAAACAGGAGCCAATACTTTTGGATGCTATGTTAATGGAGAACTGTTTGTAAAAGATGGAACAGCACCTTGGATGCACTTGCCGTTAAGCGCAACGTATTCGCGTTCAGATAAGATTTTAGGAATAAGAGCATATTCTCATAATGGTAATGATATAGGTTTGGAATTAGATCCGTTACAAATAAATTCTTCTATCCCAATATCATTAGCACTTTATTCTTCAAAAAATCCGTTTTGCCCTTATTTTGCCGCAAAAGAAGCTGGCGAAGTAATTATTACAAAATTTGATACAGTAAGTTGTATTGCTAGTGGACGATTTAATTTTAATGGACAGTGTTCGGATTTTTCATTGAATATACATGGAGATTCTATTGTTTCCATTACCGCTGGACGTTTTGATGTTAAATTCGGGATAGTGGAGTAGATTGATAATTAAACTAAATAAATATTAAAAAATGAGAACAAAAACATTTTTATTAATTTCGGGATTATTGTTTACAATAAACAGTTTCGCGCAAATAAGCAGATTCGATCCCGGTCAAGAATATACAGACAGAATGGATTATATTTTTGAACATGTAGATAAAAGCAAAATTACAACAGGTTTGCTTAGCGATTATGGTTTACACTTGATTGAACCTGATTACTTTGATGGCGTACCTGCCGACAGTAATTATGTGGATATGGATACTTGGAAAATGCTGTATCTAGGCATGGCAACTTCCAAAATCAACAAATTTGCAAAAATTGCATCGCCCGATACTGTTTTTGCTGTAATTGATAAAATGTCATATCGGTCATCAGTTCCGGTAGCAATAATGCATTTCGAATATAACAGTTTTAGAGAAAATGCAGTAAGTTTAGGGCTTGTCAGTATTGTAAACGACCAAATAATAGAAAATACGACTTCCGGCGATAATTTAAAAAGAATTACGCCGTATCTTACAAAACAACTGTTTGCCGTAGCGCCCAAAGAACTTTATTTTGACGGACCTTCTGTCAGTTTTGTCTTTATGCAAGACCTTTTTTACACAAACACAGATAAAACAGTCAGCAAATACGAAATCAGTTTTAACAATGGTCTAAGTTATTTAACGTCAAAGAAAAATATGCCGATAACATATATTTTCACTTCGGCAGGGATGAAAACCATTTATTTTCGCGTTAGCTATACAGACGGCACATCCTACACAAGCCAAACAAACATTATGGTGAAAAACAGCGCAAACATACTGATGGCAACAAACAGCAGTTCCTTATATGATTCTGTTATGATTGCAGCAACTTCGCAACATTCAGGAGGAAAAATACAGATAAAATATTCTACCTACAACTATTCTGGAACCATAAAAAAACCTCTTATTGTAGCCGAAGGCTTCGACCCAAGTATTATAATGGGGGAAAAGACAAATATGGATATTAATGATTTTATCAAAAGACCAATACCTTATTTGACTGATACAACTACTGTTGGTACTATCAATATTCCTTATTCGGGATATAGAAATTTATACAATGATATAGATTACGAACAATACGATATTATATATTTGGATTACAACAACGGAGTAGATGATATATGGCGCAATGCTCAACTGTTTAGAGAGGTTATAGAATGGGTAAATACAAATAAAGATGGCAATAAGCCAAATGTAGTAATGGGTATCAGCATGGGCGGTTTGGTAGCGCGTATTGCCCTGCGCAAAATGGAGCTGGCAGGCGTTAATCATCAGACATGGAAATATATTTCCGTTGATTCGCCGCACAAGGGCGCAAATGTACCTTTGGGGTTTCAATCATTTATAAGACACATTCAACGGACGGATTTACATCTGCTTATTTTTAGCATTGATATTAAACTATTTGATTATACCAACATAACAAAAGTACAAAAAGTCGTTGATTTAATAAACAGTCCTGCCGTTAAACAAATGTTGATTTATACAATAAATAGCAATTATGGTTTGGATAATAGCATACACAACAATTTTCAATCACAATATGACCAATTGGGTTTTCCACAGCAATGTATTAATGTATCTATTTCAAACGGCAGCAATGCAGGCAACTTAATATTTCCGGCAGGAAGTAAACTTTTTGATTTACATATGTCTGCATCATTACCTGCCGTATTACAAGTTTTTACAGCATTGTTTGGAGCAGTTTCCAATTATCCGCAATTGATACTTAATATTATACCGGGGAAAAGCCAATTGAAAATAGATATAGGCATTAACGCTTTGAAAAATAAAACAGCATCGGAACTGTACAGCGGAAAAATATATATATACAAAAAGATATTATGGCTTATACCTGTAAATATTACTGTTACATCGAAAAAAATAAACAGCACATCTGCAATGCTGCCTGTAGATGGCGCTCCGGGCGGAATATATGACATAAAAAAAATTGCAGGCAAGCTGCCTTTTGATGATAATGCCATAAAACAGCAGCAATTCTGTTTTATTCCGGCGGTAAGTTCGCTGGCTTTATCGGATTGGGAAACAAAACTGACGCAACCGGTATCAGCATCTACGGAATTTGACTACATGTATGCCCAGTCATTAAACGAGCTTCATACGCGATTTAATTCTTCGGCTAAGTTCTTATATGATCATCTTACAGGCGGGTATTTTGAAATTGCCGGAGCAAACAATATTTACAGTCTGCAGCAAGTAACATATACGATTGCTCATTTACCGGCAGGCACAACCGTAACATGGAGCGGCAGCAGCAACGTAAATATTATAAGCGGACAGGGAACATCACAGGTTACAATTTCGGTATGCAGTGATTATACAGCAACATTAACAGCAACGCTTTCTGGCACAATAGATAAAATTTTAACTAAAAATATTGCTGTTAAAGCAGGAGACCTTCATGTATATGAATATTTAAATTATGTAGATGTTTGGTTAAATAACCCTTACGCTCAGTGCTACGATTGGAAAATAAGTAATTCTTTTTACAGTGATTACGTAGGTACAGGAGATATCACTTGTTCTAGTTACAATGATTTGCTATTATATCCTTCCGGAGAAGATGCTTATGGATCTATATATGTCAGGGCAAGAAATGGGAATTGTGTATCATCATGGGAAGGTGCCTCGTTTTCAATTTGGCGCCCAGTGTTGTCAGGATATTTTAATCCTTTACGACCTGAGCCATTTTATGCCACTGTAGAGGATATTCCTTTTCCAATGATAAATGGAGCTGAATTTAGTTGGTATTTTGACAATCATCTTTTTGCGGTAACATCAGAACCATATATTCAATCATGGGATTGGCCATGTGGCGATCATGAATTTTATGTAGTTGTAACTGCAGGAGGAATTGAATCATTACCCGGTTCGGCAAGTTTCTGGGGAATGTGCGGTGGCGGCAGTGGTGGCTGGGGAGTTTCATCTGCCTATCCAAATCCTGCAAGCAGCGAACTGACTATCGACAGGATTGAAGAAAACGGAACGGAGGCAACTGCGCTAAACACCCAAAGCGCAAAAGTCAAGGTATCGAATATAACAGTATTATTATACAGTCACAGTACCACACAATTGGTTTACAATAAAACGTATTCATCATCAGAGAAGCAGATAAAAATAGATAC
>JAISDB010000140.1 GCA_031265155.1 Prevotellaceae bacterium
TGTTATACGGAATAGAACAACCGCTAAAATCTTAAATTTTATGTGGGCAAATAAAAAAGCCCTTGTATCGGGCAACCTCTCGATTGCTTCATTAAATATTTATTCCGACACAAAGGTAAAAACTTTTTTTGTTATTACAAAAAAAACCGCAAAAAATTTTTGTGGTTTTTAAAAATTCAATGTATGATATCCGATTGGTTTTACCGGTTTTTCTTCTACTTGCTTTTTCTCGGCAATCTCAGTCAAAGCCTGATATATCTCGTTGAATTGCAAGTTGGTTTCTATCATAAATTCTTCCAGTTTTCTATTAAGTTCTGCATATCCAAGTGCATATTTACGCAAAATAACGAACGCCCGTATTATAGATATATTCAGTTCTATCGCTTTTGCACTGTTCAATACGCTGGCAAGCATGCCAATACCCTGCTCCGTGAATGCAAAAGGCATATAGCGAATACCTCCTTTTATGTTTGAGGTCGCAATTTGCGACCTCAAACTGTCTGTCAGCGCTTTATATTCTGTTTCTGTTAATTCAAACATGAAATCAGGTGGAAAACGATTACTATTTCTTCTTACGGATTCTTTCAAGCGTTTGGTTTCGACTTCATACAATTGAGCCAAATCAAAATCCAACATAACACGCTCTCCGCGTATCTCATAAATTTTATTCTGAATAATCTGCAGTTCCATGTTAAAAAAATTTCCGTAAAGATAATAAAAATGTAATTACAAAAAGCCCCGCCTGTCGGCAGGGCGCAATTCAACAACTTTCTCTGTTGATAAAAATAATTGCTGAATTATCTATTGAAAAGCAATAGCCCGTAGCTCTTCAGCATATTCTCTTACTCCCGATTCTATACGCTTCAAAGTTCGCTTTGTAGGATTTTTTACCCCAGATACATACTGCCGCATTTGTCCTTCATTTATCCCTGCAATGCGAGCCAAACTGCTTTGATTAATAAAATTACCGTACGCTTCAACTAATGATTGAATATCATTGAATACAAAATCAAAATCATATTCTCCGTTCATCCATGGCTGCCGTTCTTCAGGATATAAGCCATCTATATGAAATTTAATACCCTCATATAAATCCTGTTTTAACCTTTTTAATGAACTGCGGGCAATAACATATCCATCCACTTCCGGCAAGTGTGCCGAAACACCGTTATTTGCCTTACATATAATTACTTTTAATTTTTTCATAACTTTTAATTTATACTTTATTCTTTTATATAATCTTTAAATTTTAATCCCGATTGACGCTCCATGCTCTTTAAGTTATTTAAATTCACATCATCCGAAAGTTTACCATCAACCGTTACCGTACGCCTAATCACAGGATGCTTGAACTGCCTGTGGCTTGTACCGTTTTGCCTGCTTAAATACCATCCTTGAGATGTCAGTATGTCAATTATTTCTCTTACTTTAAAAATTCTTTTCATTATGCAATTATTTTTATCAACACCACAAAGGTAGCGTATTTTGCTACCATTTGCAAATATATTATATTAAATAATGTTAATCATTTTTTTGTTGTCTGTCAGAGCGTAAATGATACATCCAACACCAAACAAAATTAAAACTGCCATAATTATTTCCTTCAATTTTCAATTATTCTATAATGGACTAATATTAAATCAAACAGGCAAGAATAACATTGGCATCTATATTTAATTTTTTATGCATTTTGCGTGCTATTTGAAGTGTAGGTTCTGCTTTTCCTGTAAGATATTCGCTTACGCGGGGAGCGCTTATTTCAAGCATTTCTGCTAAAGATTTCTGAGTTAAATTCATTTCGTGCATGCGAGTTTTAAGAATATTACTCAGCGTTGGTTTTCCTATCGGATAATGTTCCTTTTCGTAAGAAACAACCAAATCCGTAAGAAAATCAAGCTCTATATAATTCCTGTCTGTTTTCAGAATATTATCGTCCACTATTTCAACAAGTTCGTTAATCCTTGTCATTATAGCTTCGTATTCTGCATTGCTGGTTATCAGTTTCATAATATTATTATTTAAATTTTTGAACAATCTTTAATTTTATCATATTCCGAATGAGTTCCTATAAACCGTATATAAACAATTTGAGGTACAAACAATATTAATGCGATTAGTCTGTATGAATTGCCTTTTATATTAAATACATAGCGCTTTTTGCCGATACTGTCCGCGCTGTTGAATGTTTGCTTTACATCGGCAAAGCAATTCCAGTTACTTTGTTCGGTTTTTATATACCATTCATCCAGCGCCATTTGTACATCCGAATGTAATTCAATATATTGTTTAATAGCCTTATACGTTATAATCCTCATTCCTTTTATTAATTAATGACATGCAAAGGTAATATTTTTATTTTGAATTTCAAAATATGAAATACAAAATTTGTAATTAAAAATCCATACTTATTATTCAGGGTCGCAATTTGCGTCGTCAAACTACAACGTCAAAAAAGGAGAATTCTCCTTTTTAAAATATTTTTGTCTTCACGCAGGTGAACAAAAATTAAACAGTGAAGCTCGAAGAGCATGTAGCGGTTATGTAATCCTTACGTATTTTTTTTGCAAAAAAAAATCGCACAACCTGTGCGAACTGCGGAATACCATTTTAAAGCGCGCAGAACCATAACAGTTCTGCCACCGGTTCTCAAATTATAATAACCTCGCATCTGTACAGTTCGCCGTGTTTAAGTACAAACTCTGCCATATCGGCGTAACTGTCAAATTCTTCGGTTCTCACAAGCCTTTCGCCTGCAAATAATAACACAATACAGCACATCATTCCGCCCTCCTCGCCATTACCTGTTTATCGCTGAAAACGTAACATACAGGCCAGAAATCAAACTCATCCCTTTCCGCTGTTTCGTCGTTCATCCGCTCCACGCGGCGTGGCTGCCCCCAGAGCAGCAATGCCTTTTCGCCTTTTTTTACAGTCTTTTTCATCCTGTTCCATTGCTGCAACGTGTTTAATGTGTCGTGTCCCGCCTGTCTGTAAATATCTTTCAAGCCCTCGTTAATGCTGTCTATTGCGCCCTCTCTCAATAATAATCTTAGCGTTTTGCTCATCTCTTTTAATTCCGCGCGTCTCTCAGGGCAAACGCATCTAATTTTTCTTGTTAATTTGCAGAGAAGTTGTATCTTTCCCTCCAAAAAACTGCTTATGGAAAGTCCTGTTAATTATTTTTCGTCGTTAACAGATCCTCGCGT
>JAISDB010000153.1 GCA_031265155.1 Prevotellaceae bacterium
AGCTTATTCCCTGTTCTTTTTTATTCCACAACTTGGCGTTTACTTTAATTTCAGAAGTGTAATAAAGTTTGGGCTTGTTTCTGCCCTGCGACACGCTGAACCTGACGTTTGTCATTTCGATTTTTGATGATTTGATAAAAGGGGTTACGGATGCCATAATCTTTTTTCGACAAAGGTAGAAAATATTCCGCACAAATTCCGCACAACTTTGAAAATGATTGAAAATATTTGAAAACAGATTACAGTCTTTTTAGTCGTAATAGCCTGAAAAACAAGAAAACGTCGCTAAACGTTTTCATTCTGTTTTTATTCTTTTTCAATACCTTGTGATCCGGGCGGGATTCGAACCCACGACCCGCAGCTTAGAAGGCTGCTGCTCTATCCAACTGAGCTACCGGACCTTTTTTCCGTTTCGGAACGCAAAGTTATTAAATTTACTTCAACTGCAAAACTTTTACGAATGTTTTGTTCAATCGCAGTCGAACATCATCGCCTGACAGCCCGAACGGCTATGCAAAAATCATTATCAGCAACTGCGCCGTAAGCACTCGCAAAAACATTGCAAGAGGATAAACCGTTGAATATGCAACAGCGGGAAAATCGTTACCCGCAATATTGCTTGAATACGCAAGAACAGGCGGGTCGGTGTAGCTTCCGCCAATAACTCCCATAAGCGAAAAATAATTCATCTTCAATACTGAGCGTGCAATTATTATTATCACCATTGCCGGAATTACTGTGATAAGCGCTCCCCACAGCATCCATTGCAAGCCTGCGCCCGATACGATTGTTGATACAAAGTTTTCGCCTGCTCCTATTCCTACGCTCGACAGGAAAAGAGCAATCCCGATTTCGCGTAACATCAAATTAGCGCTTTGAGAAGTATATGCAACCATTCTGAAATTATGTCCAAATCTGCCTATAAGAATTGCAATAATGAGCGAGCCTCCGGCAAGTCCGAGCTTCACAGGCATGGGAATACCCGGAAACTTTACGGGAATGGAACCCAGCAAAATCCCAAGCATTATTCCCGAAAATATGGTAATCATATCAGGCATATTAAGCTTTTTGGCAGAATTTCCCAAAAACGCCGCAACATTATCTATTGATTGAGGATTGCCGACAGCAACAAGCGTATCGCCGATGCGCAGGGCAAGATTGGGATTGGCAAGCAAATTTGTTTCGGCTCTAATGACCCGCGTAACATTTACTCCGTAAATACTTCGCAGGCGCAGGCTGTCGAGATGTTTTCCATTTATACTTGAACGTGTAATTATTATTTTCCGCATTTCAAAGTTTTCTCCCGACAGCGTGTCCCAGTCAACAGGTTCTGCTTTTTTTCCGATAAAAGCCGTTATCATGTCAACATCCGAACCTGATGCAACAAGCAGTATCTTGTCGCCCTGCAGCAGAATGCTTTCCGATTTCGGAAACTGTAATTTGCCGTTGGCGAAAATTCGTGATATTATGAATTTCCTGTCGAATATTTTTGCAATATCCTTAATCGACATGCCGAATATTGCAGGATTATTTACTTCGAGCGTCAGCAGCTTGGGCTGTTGAATATCCGAATGTTTTTTATTCTGCATTGCTTCGTTTTCCCTGTCGAGCTTGATTTTGAACAAATATCGCATGGCAAGCAGCGATACTATTATTCCTATCACTCCGAGCGGATAGGCAATAGCATAACCTACCGCAATGGGTTCTGTCGAGCCTGCCTGTTCGAGCGCCGACTGGGCGGCGCCAAGACCGGGCGTATTGGTAACTGCGCCCGAAAGAATACCTGTCATGACAGGCATCGATACGTTTCCCGACAGATAAAATATTGCAAGCGCAACAGCAATATTCATTAGCACTGTTGCGCATGTTAAAAGGTTCATTTGCAGTCCATCCTTTTTGAATGATGAAAAAAAGCCGGGACCTACCTGCAAGCCTATGAAATAAACGAAAAGTATCAAGCCGAAGTCTTTTACAAACGACAGTATTTCGGGGTTTATTCCAAATCCGAAATGTCCTGCCGCAATACCGGCAAAAAGCACAAAAGTAACTCCGAGCGATACGCCGAAAAACTTGATTCTGCCAAGCAGGAATCCAAGTGCAATTACTGTCGCAAGGATAAAAACAGAGTGTGCTATGGAATCGCTCCACAATAAATTTTCAAACCAGTTCATACATGAATTTTATCCGGCAAAGTTAAGAAATAACTACATATTGTAATATAAATTACAGTTAAAGTTTTGATATGTATTTCATCTGTCCGCCTGTAAAAGGCATAATAAGTCATTATTGCAGGGATGCCTTAAAGGATTATTTTTCCGGCTCGAAATTTATTTTTAAATTTGCACGATAAAAATACCGAACATGAAAGAGAAAAAAACGATTGCGCTTGTCGCGCATGATAACCGTAAAAAAGATATTATCGAATGGGTTGACTTTAATCATAAAACGCTTGTAAGGCACAATCTGGTCTGTACAGGCACTACCGGTCGCCTGATTGAAGAATGTTTGCAAAAACGCCTTAATGCCGATGAGTTTAATAATTTAAAAATGACAAAACTGAAATCCGGTCCGCTTGGAGGTGATCAGCAGTTAGGCTCGCTGATAGTTGAAGGGAAAATAGATATTCTTATTTTTCTTTGGGATCCAATGCAGCCGCAGCCCCATGATGTTGATGTAAAAGCGCTGCTGCGCATTTCAAGCCTCTACAACATACCTACCGCATGTAACCGTTCTACGGCTGATTTTGTAATATCTTCGCCTATTATGGAACATTCGTACAGACCAATTATAAGAGATTATTCGGAATATATCAACAGGCAGGTGTAATTAAATTTGTGCATTTATCTGCCGGTTACGGCGCCGCGTTATGCGTGGCGTTGTGATTTTACTTCCTGCACGTGTACTTTAATAGAGTACATGTGTACTTTAACGGAATACAGATGTACTTTGATAGAGTACATGTGTACTTTAATAGAGTACATGTGTACTTTAACGGAATATAGATGTACTTTGACAGAGTACATGTGTACTTTAACAGAGTACATGTGTACTTTAACGGAATACAGATGTACTTTAACGTAATACAGATGTACTTTAACGGAGTACAGATGTACTTTGACAGAGTACAATAAAAAAACAGCACTTTTATATTGCGCAGTACGTAAATATTTTGTATTTTTGCGATGGAATATTCCAAAAAACATTAAGTAATGTAATTATGGGACGAAAAACACAATCTCAGGAAATTATTGATACCGGCGTAATGGCAAGCGGTATCAAAGCGAATCAGGACGTGCTGGCGCTGCGAAAAATCGACAATGCTTTTGCCGACGACCTGCTGATAAAAGTAGATGCCTGCATCAGGCTGAACGATGAGCAGGAAACGCTGAAAGCCAAGCTCAAAGAAAAAACCGAAGAGTTTGAGGCTGCATTTGCCGACATGCTGAAAAAGGCTGGCGAAGCCCGCAAAATTATCAAGCTTGACATGCCGCAATCGTCGTGGCGCGAATTTGGAATCGGCGACAAGCGTTAAAACGTTTGAGTAATGCAAAAAACGCCTCCGCAGTAATTCAGCGGAGGCGTTTTTTCTGTTTGCCGCGTAAAGCGTTAGCGCTTCAATGTGAGAATATAATAAAATCTGTCAGGTTCTTCACCGTAAAGGTCTTTTGACTGAGCAAAAATACTACTGTCGATTAACGGCAAACAAGTTGAAAATAAAATTATTTTTGCATTTTTTGTAATTGCTCCGACAATATATACCAGCACGGCAAAACGCCGTGTATTTCCAGTTTCACTTCATTATTCTTGACATAATACGCAATCGGAAACTGGTTTGT
>JAISDB010000160.1 GCA_031265155.1 Prevotellaceae bacterium
AAAAACACAGAAATGGCGTTTACAGTCGGATACCTCGCCCACTCTTTTTTTAAATGTATTATCATTGATGCTCTCCCGGGAAGTAACCAGAACGTTCCATCTTAAGAGCGATAAAGAACAGTCTTTTTCTATGGATTGTATTTGTTCTATTTGTTGCACATTATCTATTACCAGCAATACATTCCCGCTTAGTTCCCTTGACTGCCTGACAAAACGGGCAAATTCGTTATCCGGATTCTCGCTGTCTTCTTTGAACGAGAAAATGTCATAATTGAGAACGTCTTTGCGAACATCTTCATTGCTTGCATCAACCCAGAAAATGTAATCATATTTTTGAGCGTATTCGGTTGAATTGCAATAGGCCTGAGCGATGGTCGTTTTCCCCACGCCGCCGATGGAATGTAAATAAACGGGTAATAATTCTTCCTTCAGCGCCGAATCAATATCCGACAGGAAACCAACCCTGTCAACAACATCTTTAAGGCTATAAACAGGCGCATAATTACCTTTTTTCAGGGTATTGAAGGGATTGCCTTCGTTCACGCCTATATTTACGATTTGGGAAACCGGACTCCCTTTCAGGTTTTTCACATCAATCTCTTGTGTAATTTTATCCATTGTTTTAATTTTTAATTGTTTGTGTTTGTGTTATCGGACTTTGCTTTACTTTCCTGCCAGAAAGTTCTTGTGAATAACTTGCTTGTGGCAGATTTTCTGCTTTAATTGTTTGCGTTTGTACTATTCTACTTTCTTTTACTTTTCGGAAAAAAAACTTTTGAAAAACACTTGTTTGTGGCGGATTTTTTGCATTTTCCCCGAATTTTCTCTTTTTATAGAAAAATCCGATTGCAAGCGTAAGTACTACGCGGCCTATTCCACTAAATATCCACTGTATGGCAGACATAATCTGTTCTGAAATCATTTCTAAAATTTTTTTCTCCTGCTCTTACGGCTTCGCAGTTCTTGCCCCGTTTTTGAGATGGTTTGCGGACGCCATCTATTTTATTCCACACTGTTTTCAAACCCAAACAGTGTATAATCCACCTGTATATTCCCTGTCGTATCGTACACATCCTGTTTATCGCGTGTGCCATGCGGATAATGTTCGGTACGGTTGAGCGACGCCTGCCAGTAACCCACAAGGTCGTCGCTGTTGGTTCGCAATTTTTGCCGTAACAGGCTGAGCGCCACTCCGCCAACGGCTATCATTCCCGACAGCACGGGATTGCTTATTGCCAGCGCAGTTTCCACCGCAGCATATAATCCCTTGAAAGCATCGCTGTCGATTACCCTGTCGGCGTCAACGGCGAAGTTGCGTACATCTTCGTCCGATTCGATTACCCACAATTGCAGGTTGAGTGAAGCCGGAATAAAGTCGTTCCGATAAATTATCAGACCCGATTCGCCGAACAGCAGGCTTTGATTGTCTTTCACCCCGTTGACTTCGAGGCTATTGCTTTGAGCAAACTTTGCCGTTTCAGCCTGTACCGCTTCCAGCAGTTTTTGCCGACGGGCGGATTCGTCGGAAAGATTCATCAGATCAGACAGGATTAGGGGGCAGGTTGACGGGCAGACACGCAGGTCTGCCTCTACGTAACTGTATATACGCATTTCCGCACTGTTGAACAAACCGAGAAAACCTTCCCTGTTGTTGAATACTTTGATCTTGTTAATTCGTGTGTAAAACATATTAGAATCGTTTATTTTTTGTTGGATATAGATTTATTCTAAGTCTTTTTTCGGAAGTAAATTCGATGGAATTGAGCGTATCCGTTTCACTTCGGACATTCCGTTCCCGTGTGAAGCTATTTATAATTTTAGCGCCCTTATCCTGAAGATAAGGTAGCTTCTCTTGTATATTAAAAAAGAAATGATTAGCTTGACGCGCGCGCGTTTTTATATAAGGTGTGTGTGTGTGTGTGTGTGTGTGTGTGTGTGTGTGTGTGTGTGTGTGTTAACAAAATATCAGAAACCGCCAAATATCCGGCAGGTTTTTTATCAACAGTTTCGCAAGTATTTGCATACGTTTTCGCCATGTTTTATTTAACCTCTTTTTTGTAAACAGTGTTACAAAGGTATAAAATATTATTTTAAACAAACAAATTTTTTTTTAAGTTTTTTTTAATCTCGTAAAGTAAGCCGTGCTGCTTCCCCCGTTAGCGCATTTTTCGTTACTTTCCCGCCATATTTTTTGAAAATTTATCCGTACGTATGAGATATGGATAATTTCATCTATATTTGCACTTTATACAAACTTAAATTAAATGCATATATGAAAGGAATCGTTTTAGCTGGAGGTTCGGGTACCCGCCTGTATCCGATTACAAAAGGCGTATCCAAACAAATGCTGCCCGTGTATGACAAGCCGATGATTTATTATCCCGTTTCGGTTTTGATGCTGGCGGGAATACGCGAAATATTAATAATATCGACTCCGCAGGATTTGCCCGGATTCAAACGCCTGCTTGGCGACGGTTCCGATTACGGCGTTGTATTTGAATATGCCGAACAGCCTTCACCCGATGGACTGGCGCAGGCATTTATTATCGGCGAAGAATTTATCGGCAACGATTCTGCCTGTCTGGTTTTGGGCGATAATATCTTTCAGGGAGCAGGATTTTCGTCAATGCTGAAAATAGCGGTAAGCGCTGCCGAACATGAAGCAAAGGCAACTGTTTTCGGCTATTACGTTAACGACCCCGAACGTTATGGAGTTGTTGAATTTGACGACAATGAAAATGTAATCAGCATCGAGGAAAAGCCGCAAAATCCAAAATCAAATTATGCTGTTGTCGGATTATATTTTTATCCGAATAAGGTTGTAGATATTGCAAAAAACGTGAAGCCATCGGCACGCGGCGAGCTGGAAATTACAACGGTAAATCAGGAATTTCTGAAAAATAATGAATTAAGAGTTCAATTATTGGGTCGCGGATTTGCATGGCTGGATACAGGCACGCACGACTCACTTGCCGAAGCATCTATTTTTGTTGAAGTACTCGAAAAGCGTCAGGGATTGAAAATCGCGTGTCTCGAAGGCATTGCATATAACAACGGATGGATTACAAAAGAACGACTGATTGCAGCTGCGCAGCCAATGATTAAAAATCAGTACGGACAGTATCTGCTGAAAATAACCGGCGAAATAAAATCTTCAAGATAATGGAAATAATAAAAACAAATATTGAAGATGTTGTAATTATAAAGCCTAAGATATTGACGGATGCACGCGGATATTTTTTTGAATCGTTTGTACAAAAGGACTTTGAGCAAAAAGTTTGTAAAACCGTATTTATACAGGATAACGAATCAAAATCTTCGTATGGTGTTTTACGGGGACTGCATTATCAGTTACCGCCTTTTGCCCAGGCAAAACTTGTACGCGTTATCAAAGGCAGAGTCTTAGATGTAGCTGTTGATATCAGGAAAAATTCGCCTACATTCGGAAAATATGCAGCAGTGGAACTTACCGGTGAAAATCATCTTCAATTATTTATTCCTCGGGGCTTTGCACATGGATTTGCGGTATTGAGCAGCGAAACGGTATTTCAGTATAAATGCGATAATTATTATTCGCCGCAAAGCGAAGGCGCAATAATCTGGAACGACGAAACTGTTGGCATCGACTGGAAAATTCCTCAAAAAGACATTATACTTTCCGAGAAAGACAAAAGGCACCCGACGCTTGCAAATGCAAAAATATTATTTTGACAGGCTTTTGCCTTTGCATAATTAGTCGTTCCTTAAAAAGATCACAAATCTTTATTAACAAACAATTATAAACGAAAATCAGAAGGAAAAAATTGCAGGGTTTTAATCAATACGGACATAAAACTTTGCAAATATTAAAGAATCTTATTTTCTCTTCTTTTGTCTTGATACAAAAGAAGCAAAAAATCAAGGCTTATACTTCTCGGCGACCCGCTAACGTCTCGACGGCTAACGGAATTAATGTCTCGCTACGCTTGACGGAATTCCGTTTTAACGCCGTCTTCGCCGAGCGGGTTCCCCGCCTGCGAAGTCTATGCCGTTTTTACTTGCTAATTGATTTTCATTCTTGAATGTCAGTATATTTTTCAACTGATCAACATGCAGAAAAATTAATAACCTGAGTTTTGGATAAGAATAATCCGTTAGGGCATTCGGAAATAATATCAATGCTATGCCTGTCTGCTTTCAAAGTCTTCAATACACTTTTTCCATTCATCGGGAACAGGAAAAGATGTATTTGTCTGCACGTCAACAGTAGAAAATATACACTGCGATTTTGCTTTTATATTTCCCTCGTCATCAACTATTTGCTGGTTCATTGTAATGCTTCGATTTCCTATTCGCACAACCTGTGTCAGTGCAAATACCGTATCGTCAATCAGTATTGGAATTAAGAAATCGTTGTCGGTATGAACAATAACGATGGTTTTTTCATTCCATTTTATAAACTTTCCTATTGTATGCTTCATATAATCAAGCCTTGCCACATCAAGGTATTGAGCATATATTGAATTGTTCACATGCCCGAGCCTGTCGATATCGCTGAAACGGATTTGTATTTGAATTTTATGCATGTTTCTCTGTTTAAAATTATTTCCGGATAAGTTCTATTTCATCCTTTAATCCAATTTTGATTATAGCTGACGGAGTTCCTGTTGAATCCTTACCAAGCGCTTTGTTTGCGGCAAAATCGACATTATCAACGATTGCGGGTGATATTTCATCAAATTCCACCGGTGTTTTTTCTCCTGAAATGTTTGCAGATGTAGATACAACAGGATGCCCCAGCGCTGATATTACCTGCCTGCAAAATTCATGATTGACTACGCGGATTGCTATTGACCCGTCTTCGGCAATCAGATTTTCAGCAAGGTTCATTGCATGCTGATATATTATTGTAAGAGGTACGTCGGTTGCTGCAATAAAATTGAGAGCGATTTTTGGAACCTGCTTCACATGCATCGCAATTCTTTCGACATTATCAACAAGTATAATCATTGATTTGCTGTCTCTTCGGCGTTTCAGCCTGTAAATTTTCTCAACCGCATCCTTATTTGTAGCATCGCAGCCTATTCCCCAAACCGTATCGGTTGGATAAAGAATTATTCCGCCGCGTTTAAGAGTTCTAACGGCTCTGTTAATTTCTACTTTCATGACTTATATTTAATTTAACAATAACAGGATAGTGATCAGAGTATTTTATTTTTTTTGCCACTTTGTATTCCCCGACAGAAATATTTTTATCAACAAAAACATAATCTATCCGTAAAAATGAAAACAGTTTTTTGTATGTGTTTGATATTCCGCTGCCTGCTTCTATAAATGTATCCTTCATTTTTCCCCTGATTTTTTGATATGAATACGACATCGGCGTATCGTTGAAATCGCCGCAGACTATTGCAGGGTATGAAGATTTTGATATTTCGCGAGCTATAAGTTCAACCTGCCCGGCGCGTTTGATAAAAGCGTTTCGCAAATTCACGACTACGCGCTTCAGTTCGTGTGTATAATTTGCATTTTTGGATGTTAATCGCTGCTGCGTTCCGTCGGGATTAAAATTTGTTGACTGTAAATGACACGAATATGTACGCACTGTTTTTCCATTTATGTTTATATCGGCACAAAGGAGATGAGTACCTGCAAAGTCGAAATCTTGCCGGCTTTCAAAAGGATATTTACTGAAAATTTTTTGACCGCCATTGCCGCAGGAATATTTATATTTTTGATGAAGCTTTTGTAATTTTTTGTGCTGATTTTGTACTTTTTTACTTGGCAAATATTCCTGCAAGCAAATTATATCGGCATCTTCATCAAGTAAAAAATCGGCAATTTCGCTGTATGTTGTCTTATAATTATCAATATTTTTAAAATCATGTATATTGTAGCTTATTACTTTTATTGCATTTTCATCGGCGGCTTTACTTCCCGAAAGCTGAAAAAACCTGCCGATAAAAAAGACAGACGCCAAAAGCATTGCAAAATTAAAGTATGCCATTTTACTTTTCATAACTCTCAATATTATAACAAGCAATATGTTAACTGTGAAAATGGCAGGAAAAAATAGTCCGAATAATTGAAAAATCCAGTATCGTGCAGGGCTTACGTAACATGCAGCTATCGACATCAGCAGCGCAAAAACAGTCAGGACTGCTATTATTTTCACTAAAAACAGAAATATTTTCATAATATTTTTCATTCGGGCATTTTTATTATCAGTAAAAAGTATTTCGCTTTTTGCTCCATAACTTAATCAGTATAAATCCGAAAATCATTCCGCCCAAATGTGCGGTATGCGCAATTCCGCCGCCTACGGGATTGTTTATTGCCAAAAACAGTTCTATCGCTCCGTAAATCATGACAAAATATTTTGCTTTCAGCGCTATCGGCGGAAACAGCAGTCGCAAAACAGTATTTGGAAACAGCATTCCGAAACCGAGCAAAACGCCGAAAACAGCTCCCGATGCGCCAAGAACAGGAATATTGACAATATTATACCAGTTCTGCATGTAAATATCCTGATTGGTAAATACGCGACCGGATGCCATCAGCGATTTCATCTGCTCAAGCGTTTCCGGATCAATATGCGATTGAATGGCGCTTAACTGAAAATAATTTACAAGCGTATATATTGCCGCCGCTCCAAGTCCCGTAACAAAATAATATATGAAGAACCGCTGCGAACCCCAAATCTTTTCAAGTATTTTACCAAACATCCATAATGCATACATGTTAAATATCAGGTGAAAAATTCCACCATGCATGAACATGTGAGTAACGAACTGGTAGGGCTTGAAAAATGGCGACGAAGGATAAAAAAGGGCAAAACCGTAAAGCCCGAATACATTGTCGGCTAAAAGCATCAATACGTTTACAATTATTATGTTTGTTACGACAGGCGTCGATTTGTCGAAAATTGTATTTGTCGTGTAACTCATGTTATTATTTTAAAAGTCGTGTTTTTATTTCATCAAAACTTATTATTGTCAATGCCGGTTTGCCTTCGGGACAAATATTCGGATTGCTGCATGCCAGCAATTTTCCGACTATGCTGTTCATCTCTTCGGCATTTAGCGTTTTGTTTCCTATTGCCGAAATTTTTGCCAGGGTCAACGCAAGCCGTTCTTTGCTCTTTTTTTCAAAACAAACCGTTTCTTCTTTCAGGTCATCTATTATTGAATGAACCGTGCTTTTGACATCAGCACTTTCAATGTTAGCCGGCAATCCATGAACAACTACCGTATTCTTTCCGAAAATCCTGATATCAAAGCCAAGTTTATACAGATTGTCGATATGTTCCGAAATTATAATAAAATCCATTGCGCTCAACTCAATCGTATCGGGAAAGACCTTTTGCTGTACGTGGTCGGTTGCAGATTCAAAGCTGTTCAAAAACTGTTCAAACAAAATTCTGCGATGCGCGCGTTTCTGGTCTATTATCATCAGTCCCGACTTTGAATTTGTGCCGATGTAGCGGTCTTTTATCTGAATAAATTTTTCTGTCAGCGATTGTGGCTGTGAAAACAGTTTCGGTATTTCGTCATCATCTTTTTCCTGTTCGTAAGCATCGGTTCCATTATAAAGTTTTTGCCAGTTTTTATCTGTTTTTTCCGATTTGAACAGGCTGCTTTTTCTTTCATCTTCAAAAGGATTGAATGTTTCGTCAACGCCAAGTTTTGGCATTACTATTTTCGTATTGGGCGTCAACACGGGAATATCTATGCGGTTTTCAATGTCGAAATCAATTCTCGGAGCAAGTGCAAATTTACCCAGCGTTTCGCGTACGGCGGCATTCAGCACTTGCCAGATTGTCTGTTCCTCGCTGAATTTTATTTCAACTTTTGTAGGATGAATATTTACATCCAGATTTTCGGGTTCTACCGTCAGGTACAGGAAAAATGCAGGATAAGCGCCCGTCTGGATTAACTGCTCGTAAGCATTGAAAACGGCTTTTTGAAAATATGCGCTTTTGAAAAATCTGCTGTTTGCAAAGAAAAACTGTTCGCCCGGGGTTTTCCGCGTCTGTTCGGGCTTGCTTATGTAACCTTCTATTTTTACAATGCTTGTATCAACCTGTACCGACAAAAGGCTGTTACCGGTATTTTTTCCGAAAATTCCTGCAATGCGCTGCCTGACATTTCCTTTGGGTAAATTATATATTGCCGTTCCGTTTGATGCAAGCGTAAATTCAACATTGGGATTGCACAATGCGACGCGTTGAAATTCGGTTATTATATGTTTCAGTTCCGCATTGTCGGATTTCAAAAATTTACGCCGTGCAGGCACATTAAAAAACAGGTTTCGTATGGAAAATGACGAGCCGGCAGAACAGCTTACCGTTTCCTGACTTACAAGCGTCGATGCACTTATTATGATCTGAGTTCCCGTTTCATCTTCCTGCCGGCGCGTCCTAAGTTCCACTTCGGCAATGGAAGCGATTGATGCAAGCGCTTCGCCGCGAAATCCGAAAGTATATAATTTTAACAAATCGTCAGCCGAAGATATTTTTGATGTTGCGTGGCGTTCAAATGACAGTCGGGCATCCGTGTCGCTCATTCCCGAACCGTTGTCGTTTATTTGAATTAATGTGCGTCCTGCATCTTTCACAATTACATGTATCAACGTGCTTCCCGCATCAACGGAATTTTCAATCAATTCTTTTACAACCGAAGCTGGGCGTTGAATTACTTCGCCTGCTGCTATCTGATTTGCTACGCTGTCCGGTAAAACCCTTATCATTATTCGATTATATTTTCTGTTATTTCCGCGTCTTCGTCAACAATTACTATTTGAGTACCGGTATCCCAGTCGTTTTCATTATTTTCCGTTTTTGTTTTTTGATTATCATTGTCGGAATTTATAAGATATGAAAAATTACGTATCGAAACAAAAACGGCAATTACAAAAAGTAAGATTGCGGTGTAAACAATAATACGCTTATTTGAGAATTTTGTTTCGATGCGTTTTTGATTCATGGCACGATTTTTTCTAAAATTTATATTTTCACGCTTAAAGACATATTCGCCATCGTTACTTTGCTCTGTGCTTTCTTCTATTTTTCGGATACGCTCGTTCAATTTTTCTTTTTCGGTATCGTAATATCTTGGCTTATAGTCAAAAGATCGATGTTTTGGTATTTTGAAAAAAGTTATTCTCATATTTTCCGTTTCAAATTTTTGTTCGATTAATACGCAAAGGTATAGAAAATTTAAATAGCATTTACAAAAATGATAAATAATAATACATTTTAATAAAAAACTGTTTGTTATTCGCTTTAAAATCAGGCGATGTTTTGCAAAATATTTTTTAATTAAAACATTTTATACAGTAAATATTATATATAACAGATTATTATATGCTTAAAATTCACGGTTTAATATCGACTGTTTGGCATAAATTGCTTCGCGGTGATGACAATGATAACGTTTCGGTAATAACGATGACTGCGACATGGTGATGACGATAACAACGCTTCGGTAATAACGATGACTGCGACACGGTGATGACGATGACTGCGTTTCGGTAATAGCGATGACTGCGAAATGGTGATGACGATGACTGCGTTTCGGTAATAATGATGACTGCGACATGGTGATGACGATGATAACGCTTCGGTAATAAAGAACGGTAAACAATAAGCCCGTCATTGCGGGCTTGACCCGCAAGTTCATGCTGTATAAGGGGATTGTGGCTTTCGCCGGAATGACGAGGCAAATCCGAAATTAATATCATTATCTGCCCACACGATTCATTACAGAACCTGTATTATTTCCGGTATCCGGTTATTCACAATTATCTTTGATGGATTCTTCGCTTTTCTCTTCTTTCTTCACAATCACAACACAAATATCAGTAAGAATGTGAATTATTACCGGCAACAAAAGATTTCCCGAAATTGCAAATACAACCGCTAACAGTATTCCCATAAAAAACGATGTAAAAAATCCGCTTATACCCTGATACAAATGCATCAAACCGAATGCTGCTGCTGAAACGGGAACCGCAAGCCAAATGCCTGTTTCAAATTGCTGCATAAACGTTAATGCAAATCCGCGAAAAACCAGCTCTTCGCAAACGCCTGCAAACAGGCAAACAATCGCAAAAATTAATTTTTCATTTAAAGTAACAGGCAAAAATGAAGACAGGTTTTTGGGAATTTTATCGTTGTGTCTGTGCAGTGCTACGGATGAAATTATTTGATACAGCACAATCACTGCTACAATCGCATAAACGGAAATTTTAAAAATTCCCGCATTGCATATAAAATAAAATTCGGGAACGACAAAAATCCGCGTTCCGCATGCGATTACTGCAAGGCTGCCAAAAACTGCAAGCCCGATAACAGTTTGAATGTAATCGTTGATTAGCGCAATCCGTTTACCTGTTGCAACAGATTTCTTCATTCGCGGATAGCTTATTGCGCTCCAAAATCCCCAGGCAGCAAGCAGCAGAATGAGCATAATGCTAATGATAAAACTTATGGTGTTCATAATTCGTAATTATTTGAATTTTATTTCTCCGTTTTCCATTTTCAGCTTTGTGCCTGCAAGCATTTCGTCGAAAGCACTGGTTTGCATCAGTTCCGAAGGCGTTCCTTCGTACATCTTTCCATTAGTCATAAGCCATATTTTATCTGCAAGCATCAATGCAATATTCAAATCGTGAGTAGCAAAGATTATGGTTTTTGATTTTGTTCGGGTTAAATTTTTAAGCAATAAGATTATTTCGTACTTATTCGGTATGTCAAGAAATGCAGTCGGCTCGTCGAGAATCATTATCGGCGTATCCTGCACAAGAGCCCGAGCTATCATAGCGCGCTGACGCTCTCCATCGCTCAATTCAGAAACATTTCGCCATGCAAAATCGCTCATGCCTACCATTTTCAATGAATCAACAATAATTTTTTCGTCGTTAACGCTTAAACTGCCAAATAAATCAGTGTATGTGTACCGTCCCATTGCAACAAGGTCAAAAACTTTCAGATGCATAACCCTGACCGTTTCGGTTGATACAAAACTCATTAAATCCGCATAGTCTTTACGCGACAGAGTTGCAGACGCTTTACCGTTTATATAAATATTTCCGGTGAAAATGCGCTGCAAGCCTGTAAGCGTGCGCAAAAACGTTGATTTTCCAACTCCATTGCGACCGGCGAGAGCTATAAGCTGTGACTTGTCGGCAGCTGTCGAAAACGGAGGAAATATTTCACGCTTTGCACGCAGGGAATCCATATATCCAAGCGAAAGATTTTCTATTTCTATACTGTGCGGATTCATCAGTTAATAATTTTTTTGTTAGATAGAATTATCCGTATTATTACAGGAATGCCAACAAAGGCAACTACAATGTTGATGGGAAGAACCGTATTTGAACCTGGAAGCTGGGAAACAATATCGCAAAGCAGCATTATATTTGCGCCCGACAGTATGCACGCCGGAATTAATATTCGATGATCGGCTCTGCGAAACAGCATTCTCGCAATGTGCGGAACGGCAATTCCTATAAATCCTATGGGACCGCAAAAAGCTACAACCTGTCCCGTAAGCAAACTTGTACTTATAAAAATTACGGTTCGCGTTAATTTCAGATTTATTCCTACTGTTTGGGCATACACGTCTCCGAGTAACAGTACATTCAGTTTTTTTATCGAAAAAACTACAATCATCAATCCTGCTAAAGTAAGGGCAAACATTACCCTGATTTCGTCGAAAGTAGCGCTGCCGAGATTTCCGAGCGTCCACACAACAAAAGTTTTCAGGGCAGATTCGCTGCTCATGTACTGCAACAGTCCTACGATTGCGGTTGCCGCACCCGAAAACATTATGCCGAATATTAATACCGTCATTATGTCGCGAATGCGTATTGAAACAATCAATACCAGAAACAGCGTCAATGCCGAACCTGTAAATGCCGCCGACGCTATGCAAAACTTGGAAACGAAAGCAGGCAATACTATCGAAAATACCGATGAGCCAAGCAAAAATAAAGCTACGCCCAAACCTGCTCCCGAGCTGACGCCGAGAATGTAAGGATCGGCAAGCGGATTCCTGAATACCGTTTGCATTTGCAAGCCGCTCACAGATAAGGCTATTCCTGTTATAAGCGCCACACATGCCCGCGGCAGTCGGAAATTAATAATTATGTTGGAAATATGCGACTCGACTTTATCGGGTGAAAAAAATACGCCGAAAATATCTTTGATGGAAATGGAAACCGAACCCAAAACAATATCAAGTATGAAAAGCAGTATCGCCATAAGCGACAATGCAGCGAAATAAAATTTTGTACGCTTCCGATTATCTGTCATATATCACATAGAATTTGCCTGCAAAAGTAGCAAATAAACGCTACAAAACAGCGCATAATTAAAAAATATTTGGATGATTTGAATTTTTACCATACTTTTGCACTCCATTTTGAAAAACATTTCGGGGTGTGGCGCAGTTGGCTAGCGCACCTGCTTTGGGAGCAGGGGGTCCTCCGTTCGAGTCGGAGTACCCCGACAACAGCCGCTTGAAAATCAGGTGGCTGTTTTTTAATTTATAATTCGTTTTTAAAAATACATGGAGTTTATATTTAATAAAACATTATATGCGTAAACTACCATATATTATTCTCCCGTCATTGCTGTAAAAGTCAACTAATTCGTTACATGTTTAACATTTTAATTGGTGTTATATTTCCGATAGCCGAGTGTGGTCTGTGTTCGTTGTAGTAGACCAAGAAACCCAGCAATTCATTCCTCAAGTCATCGAGATTTTCGTATATCGCGCCGTCGATGAAATCCTCGTTGAGCGTTCGCCAGAAACGTTCGACCTTCCCGTTAGTTTGCGGTCGATATGGTCTGGTATAACGGTGCTTGATGCTCATTTCCAGCAGCAGGCGCTCAAAAGGATGCTCCTTTTTGTTCCT
>JAISDB010000213.1 GCA_031265155.1 Prevotellaceae bacterium
CCTCGCCCGAACTTCGCAAGGCGATAGAAACAGTCCGCTTCGAAAAGAGCGAGTAGAATTACATACGGATGCAGGCGATAACTGCATACGTATGTAAGTGGTAGCTACATACGGTAGTAAGTGATGCTTACATACGTATGTAAGTGATGGCTACATACGGTAGTAGTTGATGCTTACATACGGTAGTAAGTGATGGTTTCGTTAAGTCATTGTAAATAAGGCTGTGTGAAAAAAGTTTTCATGATATTGATACTTGCCTTTGCCGGCAGGCTGATTTAAAACAGTATTTCAACATGATGCGTAATTTTGATTTTATTCATCGTAAAATAATTCGCGTATAACAGCGTCAGACAATAGGAAGTGTTTAGACGGAATCCTTATTCGGCTTTCATCGCAAACCAGTAATTGCTGTCGTATAAAGCGTTGAGACTGTCTTAGCAGGTGATTGCAGAACTTTTCGCCGAATGTGTTTTTGACATGAACAGTACTTGTTCCCCAAACTGTTCGCAGCGAAGTTAAGACATAATCGTTGTAACACTCGGCTGTGTTTAAGCTTTCGCTTTCCCAAAAAGTTTGATTTGTATTTACGGCATCAATATACCGCCTGTTGTTCGCAATATTCCAGCGGCGAACCTTATTGCCATCGTATGAATGTGCAGATGCTCCAAAACCAACATACGGCTTGCCTTGCCAATATGCAGTGTTATGAATTGAATATAAAGCGTTTTTTGCAAAATTTGATATTTCATAATGTTCAAAACCTGCATCAGACGTCATTTTTTCCAGAATTTCATACTGTCGTATGCTTGATTTTTCATCAGCAGGCTGTAATTCGCCTTTTTCAAAGCGTTTATAAAATACTGTTCGCGGTTCAATTCCCAAATGGTAAGCCGAAAGATGAGGAATATCCAGGTCGATAAAAATACCTATATTTCTGCGCCATTGCTGTAATCCAAGCTGAGGAAATCCATAAATCAAATCAATATTGATATTCCTGAAGCCGGCATTTTGCGCTGCTATTATAGATTCTATTGCCTGTTTTGCAGTATGCCGTCTGTTCATAAAACGCAAATGTTCATCAGCAAACGACTGTATTCCAATGCTTAAGCGATTTACGCCCAAATTGTACAAGTCTTCCAAATACTTTTCGCTCAAATCGTCAGGATTCACTTCTACGGTTAATTCCCGAAAACTGTCAACATAAAAGTTTCTTTTAACTTCATCTATAATAATTTGCAGCTCACCCGGCGAATATATGCTTGGAGTTCCGCCGCCAAAATAAAGCGTTTGGGGAATTTCTTTCAATTCTCCATTTCTCATTTGTATTTCTTTCAATATTGCAGCAAGCATTTCCGTTTTCCGCGCAAGCGACACGCTGAAATGAAAATCGCAATAATAGCAAAGCTGTTTGCAAAACGGTATATGAACATAAATTCCCGACATGGATGCAAATATATAGTAAATTTCTGAACTGCATGCAGACTAATAAACAGGTATTTCAAGCAGTGAATTTAAATTTATGCTTTGCAAATGAATGAAAAAGATTTTCTCCGGCAAATGAAAATTAAGTTTAACTCATGACCTGCGATTAATTTTATGTCGAATATTTTCGATGAATACATCACTGTAAATTATTTTTTATTAACTTTGCGTCTAAATAGACAAAATACATATATATTATGGCAAAATTACGTAATCTGAAAAAGGATATTGATTATTTGATAGACGAAGTTTTAAATGATTGTTATACTTTGATTTATCTGTATCCCAATAAAAAAGAGCAAGCTATGGAAATTATCAACGATGCGGTAGATTTTCGTAACGAAATGTTTGAACGGTCAAATAAACCTAATGGAAAAAATAATAAACAACTTGTAGGCAAGCATTACAAAAATATTACTAATGACTTAATTAAAGGCGTTGATGAATTTTTTAAAAAAATCAGCGAACTAACAAAAAAATAATTTTTTCAGGGAATAATATTTGTGTTTAATAAAAAAATATTATCTTTGCAGCCCAAAATCAGAGCAACCGCTTATTTATGTTCAATAATGTTGCCTGCAAAAACATAAAATATAAAGAAATGGACTTGATAAAAATTGCCGAACAGGCATTTGCAAATGAACAGCAAAAAGAATTTCCTGCATTTAAAGCAGGTGATACCGTTACCGTTACTTATAAAATTAAAGAAGGTAACAAAGAAAGACTTCAAAATTTTCGCGGCGTAGTGATACAGGTGAAAAAGGGAAGCGCAAAAACGTTTACTGTCCGTAAAATTTCGGATAGCGTTGGCGTGGAACGTATTTTTCCGATAACGTCGCCTTTCATTGAAAATATTGAAGTTAACAAATACGCAAAAGTACGCAGAGCAAGAATCTACTATCTGCGTAACCTTACGGGTAAAAAAGCAAGATTGAAAGAAAAACGTTTTGTTTCTGTAAATACGTCATCAGAAGCATAAAATGATTGAAAAGGCTCCGTGGCTCAATTGAATAGAGCATCTGACTACGGATCAGAAGGTTACAGGTTTGAGTCCTGTCGGAGTCACAAGCAGTTAACTTTAAGGCAATTACATATATGATGTGATTGCCTTTTCAGTTTATAATATTTATAGAACGCTGTTCATAGAAAGCAAAAATAAATCCGGCTGATTCATTACGAATTAGCCGGATTTTTCTTTTTTAAAAATTATAAGGAACAGTTATTTATAGTTATTACTGTTTTTCTTCCTGTTTTGCTGATAGCTATTATTTTGACTGCTGTTATTGTTATTGTTATTTTTCTTTTTGTTGTTGTTATTTTTGTTATTACCGTTCTTTTTTTGCTGCTGATTTGCTTCGTTTTTTGCAACAATTTGCGTATTCAGCTTTCCACTGCAAAGTTTTGTTGTAATGTCAAGGTCTATTGTTCCGCCCGAAAGATTATACAGGTCTTTGATTATTATTTCATCTTTGACACTCTCCTTATTCCATGCGATATATGATTTTTTTATTTGATTTGCTATTTGCATTATCAGACACTGCTTCTTTTCCGATTCTTCAATCTTTACGATAACATTAATCATTTCCAGTATGTACTGTCCGTAGTAAGGTACGTTCAACGGATTTGACTTGTACGGAAGTTTTTTTGGCTTGTCATACAAACTTTCTTTTGCGGGAACAGGATGTGGAGAATCTATATCTATCTGAAAATCGGAAATAATCTGAATATGATCCCACAATTTGTGTCTGAAATCATTAACATCACGCAAATGCGGATTAAGGTTTCCCATCACGGCAATTACAGCCTTGATTTGCTTGTTGCGGTCTTCTTTGCCGGGAAGCGACTTTACCCATTCTACCATTTTATGTATGTTGCGTCCGTATTCCGGTAAATGCAGTTTTTTTCGTTGCGTATTATAATCCATTATTTTAGTGTAATTTATATGCAAAGGTACAAAATAATTCGTATTAAAGTGTTATATTTTAAAAATAAATTTTAAAAACATCGCAGAATAAAATCACTTAATATCAAAATGAATTTATTGATGCTGTTTTAATAGATGCCTGTATTTTAATATATTACAAATGACAGCCGGTTGAAAAGGATTTTATTCAGCATAAGTAATATTTCAGAATTTGGGATTAATTTTCTGAAACAGTATTTCGTTTTGCCATCCGCTGTTTGTTTTTATCCATTGTTTTTTTGTTCCCGCGATTTCAAATCCTATGTTTGTAAGCATTTTTATACTGTCTGTGTTATTTTCATCGACATTGCAATAAACCTGATGAAGATGTAAAATATTGAAACAGTAATCTATTGCGAGGTTCAATGCCGAACTTGCAAATCCCTGCCTGCGATAGCTTGGAGCATATATAAGCACTCCAAGCCCAATGCGTGCGTGCAACGGATTGAAATCGAACAAATCGACAATTCCTATTGCGATGCTGTTCGTTTTGTCTTCAATTATCAAACGCAACTGTCCTGTTTCAAAAATATCTTTGTGCGAGTTTTCAAGATATTGTTTAAGCGCGTAACGTGAATACGGGACAATGATATTGCTTGCGTTCCATACACTTATGTCATTTTCCCATAAATAAAGAATATCCAAATCTTCGGGTTCGAGCGGGCGCAAACGAATATTTTCGGTTTCTAAAAACATAATGATTTTAATTCTAATGATTTACTATAATAGTCTGTTCTTTTATTTTTAATATGGCGCAAATATATAAAATTTTTATATAAACAGCAAATATTTCATGAAATTTTACCGGCGTAAATTCAAGTAGCAAATGCAACTTTTTGTAAACACAAAAACCCTTTGCACCTCTAATTCAAACGTCCGGCTAAAAACTCACATAAATCTTCGGCGAACAAGAGTTATAAAGTGTTTTACCACAGGACTGTCTTCCTGCCACGAAAAGTTGCATTTAATGTATTCAAGCGCATCGCTGATTGAATTCATGGCATTGATTTCTGTTACTGCGTTTACGAATTGCTGTGCGTTTCCGCCGAACAGTTCCTTTGCAAACAAAAATTTATCATTCAAGCCTATTCCCTTGCTCAAGTCTTTTATCGGTGTTAATAAAACATCGTTTTCGGCAAAATCGTCGGAAAGAAAACGTTTGCTTTTTTGCAAAGCTTCGCCTAAAACGGCAGGCGCATACTGGTGTTGAGATGCATCTTCGGTATTAGTAATTTTGATTGCAGTGTCGTCGGCAGAATTTTTTTCATCCACTGATTCCGCCGGTTTTATTTCTTCCTCATTTATTGCTGCGCCTTTCACTTCTTCTGTTTCGATTTCAGTATATGTTATTATTTCTGTTTTCTGTTTTCCGGATACAAAATCAGCAGCAGACAATTCATCGTAAATACGCGACAGATAATCCCTTACCACCTTACGCTCAATGTCGGCAATTCTGTCCGAATTTTTCCAGCTTTCAACAATTTCCTTTACATGAGAAATTTCGTCTAAAATTTTTTCAATATAATTCATAAATCATCAATAAATTAAATTCCTTAAACGGAAATATTTAATAATTTTTGTTAACAACTTTTTTGTTTTTGTTATTTGCTGTTGCCAATGTTTTAATAATTTTGCGAGCAATAACAGTACAAAATTACACAAATGTTTTTAGAAAACACAAATACAACAGGAAGAATTGAAATTATAGCAGGCTCGATGTTTTCGGGAAAAACCGAAGAACTTATACGCCGTCTTAAACGGGCGCGTATTGCAAATCAAAAGGTAGAGATTTTCAAGCCTCAAATAGATGTAAGGTATTCCGAAAATCAGGTTGTTTCGCACGATGCCAATGCAATTATATCAACTCCGGTCAGTTCATCGGGAAACATTCTTTTGTATTGCACGGACGTTGAAGTTGTAGGAATCGATGAAGCCCAGTTTTTTGACATGGGACTGATTAGTGTTTGCAACGAATTGGCAAACAGAGGTATCCGCGTTATCGTTGCAGGTTTGGATATGGATTATCTTGGAAATCCTTTCGGACCGATTCCCGGTTTGCTTGCAACAGCCGAATATGTAACCAAAGTACACGCAATCTGTCAGCGTTGCGGCAATCTTGCTCATCATTCGCACAGGCTTGTTACAAGCGAAAAGCTTGTTGTACTCGGCGAGCAGGATTCATACGAACCGCTTTGCAGGCACTGCTATAATGAAGAACAGAAAAACAGGAAATAATTCATTTTTTTACTCCTATTTCAGTATATTTAAACATTGTAACCTTAAAATTAATTTTATATGCAATTCAAAATCACTCAGGGAATAAATAACTGCACCGTAATTTGCTGCAAGGCAGATACAAATCTAAATCCCGCAAGTATCAAAAAAATTTTTAATCATCTTCCTAAAAATAAAAAACATGCAATAATTTTTTCGGATTTGACCTTGCTTAAAAATATTAAAAAAGCCGTAAACAGAAAAATCAGACTCATTGCCATCAGTAAGAAAGACAAAATCAAGCGTAATGTAAATATTGATTTTTACGGCAATGCAGATGAACTGATAAAGAATATCGACACGAATAACGGCATTAAAAGTAAATTTTTTAACGGCGAAAATATATTGATAATAGAAAACCCGAAACTGAAACCCGTTATCGAGCGTTTGGAACTGAAATCACGACCGACTCATTTTGAAATCAATCTTGATTCGCTGGCTTACAATATAAATTATTTTCGCAGAAAACTTAAGCCGACAACCAAAATGCTGTGCATGCTGAAAGCAAATTCGTATGGAACCGGAAATTATGAAGTTGCATGCTTAATGCAAATCACAGGCGTAGATTACCTCGGCGTTGCCGCAACCGATGAAGGCGTCATTTTGCGTAAATCGGGAATAACATTGCCGATAATCGTTCTTACTCCCGAAATAGACAATCTCGAACTGATGATTAGAAATGATCTCGAGCCAGAAATTCATAATTTCCGTTCGCTGAAAACCTTTAATGAAACCTGTAAAAAACTCGGCAAATACAGTTATCCGATTCATATAAAGATAAACAGCGGAATGAACCGTCAGGGATTTTCGGCAGCACAGATGGACGAATTAATATACACAATACCAAAACTTAAACACGTAAAAGTCTGTTCAATATTTACACATCTTGCTACAGCCGACAGTTATGCGCTGGAACAGCTTGATCGTTTCGATGCGATAAGCGAAAAATTGAAAGTCACATTACCGTATAGCGTCATTCGCCACGCTTTAAATTCGGTCGGAATAGAGAGGTTTAGCAATTACCAGTTTGATATGGTGCGGCTTGGCATAGGAATGTACGGCATCGGCGAATTTGCCTGCAACAAAACTAAAATTACAGGTAAACTGACAAGCGTAATAACACAAATTGAAAAAGTTAATGCAGGCGAAACCGTTGGCTATGGGCGCGAAGGAATAATCGGAAAAAAGGCAAAAACAATCGGCGTGGTTCCGGTTGGTTACGCCGACGGACTGAACCGCCGTCTCGGAAAAGGCAAAACATATTTTACCGTGAACGGCAAAACAGCTCCTGTAATCGGCAATATATGTATGGATTTATGTATGATTGACATTACGGGAATCAATGCAAAAGAAGGTGACCGTGTCGAAATTTTCGGCGATTCGCCTACGGCAGTTGATATTGCAAAAATACTGGGTACAATATCATATGAAGTGTTTACAGGCGTTGCTGAACGTGTAAAAAGAATTTATACCATAAGTGAATAACTGATATAATAAACAGCTTTACAGATTTCCTTTGTCGTGTTTTTTCTTTACAGGATAAGACTGTTTTTTCCATGCTTCCAATCCGCCTTCGAGATTGTATATGCGGGTAAAATCAAGACCGGATAAAATTTTTGCAGCGCGCAAACTTCGCATTCCTGTGCGGCAGTAAACATAAACTATTTTATCTTTTTTGAGCTTTTTAGTAACTTTTTGCAGAAAATCCTTTTTGTTAATATCAATATTTACTGCGCCTTTAACATGTTCGGCGTCAAATTCGGCTTTGGTTCTCACATCAATGAGTTGAGGTTTGTCGTCTTCACTCAATGCAAAACGAAATTTTTGCGGCTCGAATGAGCTTATACCCTGAGCCGATACGTTACATCCAAAAAATATCAATGCCAATACAAGCACCGATTTCAAAATCACTTTCATTTTACAGTATTTTAATAATTTATTTATTACAAAAGTAGCAAATAAGTTGCAAACAAAAAACCTCTGCACTGCGCAGAGGTTTTTTGTTTTTTTTAAATTTTGATGTTTATTATTTAATTTCTTTTTTTTCTTTTGTTACATTTTCAAGCCATTTCAACATAAACATCATAACAGCCATTGACAGTGCGCATGCAGCAGCAAACACCATCCAGCAAGTCCACAAAGGAACATGTTCATACAAAATTCCTCCTACAAATAATATGCTGTTGCCTATTGCAGTTGCTGTTAGCCATAAGCCCTGACATAAACCCTGCATATTTTTGGGAGCTATTTTCGATACAAAAGACAGTCCTAACGGTGAAATAAACAGTTCGGCAACAGTTAAAAAGAAATACATGCCTATTAAAATCAATGGTGTTGATTTGTATGCCAGTTTAGCGCTTTCACCCAATTGCACATATTCGTTATATGAAGGATATCCGTTAATTTTTGAAATAACAGTCAGGAATATATAGCCTAAAGCAGTTATACCCATACCAAGCACTATTTTCATTGGAGTTGAAATTTCTTCTTTCTTTTTCTCTTTACGTTTTTTATTTATTCTTGAGAAAATAAATATAATCAACGGAGTAAGCACTATAACAAAGAACGGATTTACAGATTGCCATATTTCAGGAGCAATTTTATCGGTTTGAATAAAATCTCTTGCCAGAAACGACAGGGAAACCCCATTTTGATGGAAAGCAAACCAGAAGAAAATTACCACGCCAAGAACAGCAAACAAAGCAAAAATCCTTTGACGTATTTCTTTTGCCATTGCTATTTTTTCTTCTGCAGAATAAGTATCAACTTTAACAGACTTTTTAACAGGATTTGGAAGTGTGTTTTTATTAATCAGAAAGATTACTAAGGAAATCAGCATTGCAACAATAGAAGCGATAAAGGAGTAATGAATTCCCGTATTGAAGATTCCTATGTAATTGCTGCAAAAATCCGTCAGATTTGCAGGATCAACACTTGCGCCTGCCTGCGTAACATCAGTTGCTAATTTTGTTAAGTTTTCAAATTGAATTACGCCCTTACCTATATCTTCGGGGTTTGCTCCTGTTCCAACCATAGATTCTCCGAATTTCAAAAATTTATGGCAAAGCGCGGGTAAATCCGAATTATAAAGCAAATAATTTTTACCTAACCACCAGCTGCGTAATAAGGGAGCAACAAAAGGAGCAATTAAGCCTCCTATATTAATGAAGACATAAAATATTTGAAATCCGGGATCTCTTTTGGCTTTAGCTTTTATTAGCGCTTCTTCACTTTCTTTTTTTGCTTCATTTTCAAGATTATCATACATTTGCCCTACTATAGCCTGCAAATTTCCTTTAAATAAACCGTTTCCGAACGCTATTAAAAACAGAGATAAACAGGTGAAAATTAACAGCATATTTATATTTTCGGAATTTGACATAATTGGAATAGACAAAAGTCCATAACCTATTGACATGATAATCAAGCCAATAATTATTGTCCCCTTATAGTTTGACTTTTTATCGGCAATAAAGCCGCCAACCAAACTTAAAACATATATACCTGCATAAAAAACCGAATAGATAAGTGCGCCCGTTGCAGGATTTAATCCAAATTTTGAACATAAGAATAACGTTAAAACGGCATTCATAATATAGTAACCAAAGCGTTCTCCCATATTCGAGAGAGCGGCTCCAAGTAATCCTTTTGGATGATTTTTGAACATAGATTTTTTATTTTTTTTAATTAATACTAAATTTTTTTTTTGACAAAGTTATTAATAAGTTCGACAAAAATAAAATTTTAAAGATAATTTATTTTTCTGTTTACTCTTTAATACATCTTACCGAATAGGCATCTGCTCGCGAACCGTTAAATAAAATCATGGTTGCGATACCATCTGTTCCGTTATAATTTTTTGTTTGAAACGAAAGCGGAGACAAACCTGTTCCATTCATTGCATTATAAGGCGTATTGCTCCAATACGAACCCCAAACTCCGCTCATACTTCCCATTAGCATTGCATATTGCCCGTCAAAACGGGCTGCGGCAGGAAAATATGAAGATGTATTTTCGTCAAGTTTGAATGTCCAGCCGTAATTGTAATCGTTTATATCAAAAATGCCGTTATTGTCAATGTCAGCTACATTAAAATCGGAAACGTCAAAAGCCATATTGTAAGGACTTGGAACAATGAAATTTTGGAAAACATCGGCAGGAGGAACACGCCATCCGACAGGGCAGGGATCGTAACACGATTTTGTTCCCTTATTGATATAATCTCCATTTGCATCCTTTTCGTTTCCATTGGCATTTCCCCATAAAGCATCTGTGCTTTTACCCGCTTCGAGCCAGTCTCCTGAAGTTGAGTATTGAGCCATGTTTGAAATACAAACCGCAGGATTTTGTATGGAATATAAAATGTTGTTGCTTGCCAAATCTGTCCAGCTTGAATTTTGTATTGCAACGCTGTTACCATTCATATCGTAAAGCGGAGCGCCTGCTGTTGTTGTCGTTCCTGTTAAAGTTGCCGATGCCGGAAACGGATCTTTTCGTCCCCATTGATACAGCATGCCGTAACTTTTAGGGTTTGCCGCTTCATCGGTTAATGCTCCCAAATTTACATTCATTATTTCATAATTCATTTCCGATTGCAGCGAAGTGATTTCAACTGCTGGCATCCATATATGCCAGCTCCACAGAATGTTTTCGTTATCATCATAAACTGCTATAAGCGCATTGCCGGGAATAAATGTTTCGGATGTTCTGAAAACGACTTTGCTTTTTGTAGCGTCCAGCGCAATCGAATCTATCAGTCCTGTGCCGTTGTCATAATAATCTTGCCACAGAATTTTTGCCGATGCCGGTAAAATATAAGATACGCCTGTATGAAAAGCGTCTGCATCAATTATGCCTGCATCTCCATTGCCGATTACATTTGAAGAGAATGAATAAGTTCCTGATTCTGTTACAACATAACAATTGGAAGTACCGTTTTCACTGAGATTTGTTATGATTATTTCAGGAGGTTCGGGAGGAATAATTTTATCATCGCTGCAAGCGATAAACATTATACCTGTAAAAAACATCGCATAATTTAGAATCTTTTTCATCTTTCTTAAATTTTATTTTATTATTAATGTTAAATTAGATATTCAAAAATCCGAAAATTTTTACAAAAGTAATATTTTTTGAGGCAATTTTACAAACAATTACAAAAAAAGTTATTTAGAAAATTGTTCAAAAAGTATTATTTTAGAATTGATAACCCAAAAATGATACAAAATGAATACGCCAATGGCAAAATCAAATGCAGACATAATAGATAAGTTACAAAATGTTTTAAGAGAAACCGCGAATAATCCACAGGAAAAAGCGCTACTAATGCCAAATATCATACGCTAACTAGTCGTTCCTTAAAAAGGGGACAAATCATTTATTAATAAATAATTATGAATGAAAATCAGAGAAAAAAATTGCAGGGTTTTAATCAATACAGACATAAAACTTTGCAAATATTAAAAAATCTTATTTTCTCTTCTTTTGTCTTGATACAAAAGAAGCAAAAAATCAAGGCGAGCCTTCTCGGCGACCCGCTAACGGCTCGACGGCTAACGGAATTAATGTCTCGCTTCGCTTGACGGAATTCCGTTTTAACGCCCTCTTCGCCGAGCGGGTTCCCCGCCTGCGAAGTCTATGCCGGTTTTA
>JAISDB010000056.1 GCA_031265155.1 Prevotellaceae bacterium
ATCGCCGAAGGAAGCGTAATTCGAGTTGCGCCTCAGGGCAAAAGAGGATTGTGCAATACATCGGATACGGAGATGATTTACATCTGTGTTCAGTCCAAAGAAAATTCGCTGGAAGAACATACAACGGACGACGGCGGACGGGTTGTGGTCGAACCGAAATGGAGGAAATCATAGACGAATACGAGCCGTGATGGAAATGTGTTCGTTAATTCCGGGAAAAAGAGTACTTTTGCGGCGTGAGTTTTGTCCAATATTTATCATATATTTTGGACAAAACAAAAAGGTTTTTTATATGGGATCGGTTGGAAATAAAATAGAAAACAACATTAAACGACAACGCAGAGGCAAGTTGCTTTTTGCAAGTGATTTTGCTGCAAATGTTTCACAAAAAGAACTCAATTCCGACATTCAGTTGATGCCGATTTGGGTTCGAAAAATACTGTTATTATCATGATTTTTATAGATTTATCGGAAAAAGAACGTTTAGAGATTTTCCAAATAGCACACGATACATTTGATATCTTGGTTTTACAGGATGAATAAAAACAATACGGGCTTTAGCCCTGATAAAAAATAAAACACAATTATGAGTTATGTGAGAATTTGGGTACATGCTGTTTTTTCCATAAAAAAAAGGGAGTTTCAAACGCTTGACAAAGCGGGAAAAGACGCATTAATTGCACACATCAAACAGCAATGTTATCTGAAAAAAATTTATTTAGATTCGATTAACGGATGCTATGACCATTTACATTTGCTTATTTCGCTGGGGTCGCAACAAAAAATAGCAGATGTGATGCATGATATAAAAGGAGAGGCGTCTTTTTGGGCAAATAAACAGAAATTGTTTACTCATAACTTAGAATGGCAGGATGACTATTTTGCAGTATCGGTGAGTGAATCGCAGGTAGAAAAAGTTAGAAAATATATTGACAGGCAGGAGGAACACCACCGGCATAAAATGTTTGCAGAAGAAGTTAATGAATTTTTAGAAAAATATGGATGGATAAAGATTACTGAAAAAGTTGAGGGTGTCCAAAAAGCCCCTCCCCCGTTTTTTTTGGGGAGGGGGGGGGACATTTTGGGTAGCCCGTGTTCGGTGACATTTTTGCATGTGAGTGTCGGCATAATTTCGAAATTATGGGCAGAACATTTCCCGTAAAATCGGGGATAAATAAATATTTGAATAACTGTTGTATATGTCAGGAAAAAGTATTACCTTTGCACGGTCAAACAATTGAATATTGAATGTTTTAAATTTTAAAATTATGTCAAAGGCGCTGTTTAAGTCGTATGATCAGGGAGAGACTTTACTGTTTCCGGTCAGTCTGGATGATAAAATTTCGCAGGATTCACCGGTAAGGCTTATAAGTAAAATAGTTGATAAGCTGGATATTACCGCTGTACTGGATACATACATCGGAGGCGGCACAACGGGTTATCATCCGCGTATGCTGCTCAAAGTACTGTTTTATGCATACATGAACAATATATATTCCTGTCGAAAGATATCCGGACAGTTACAGGAAAATATTCATTATATGTGGCTGTCAGGCAGTCAGACGCCTGATTTTCGGACAGTCAACAATTTTCGGTCCCTTCATTTGAAAGATACGGTTCACGACCTGTTTACACAGGTGGTAACTCTTTTGGTTGAAATGGGTTATCTTTCAATACAGACAGTTTATGTTGACGGCACAAAACTTGAATCGCGTGCAAACCGGTACACATTTGTCTGGCGCAAAACAGTGGAAAGAAACAAAGCAAAACTGGAAGAAAAAATTCGCAGCATATTGAAACTGATTGAAGAAGGTATTGCTGCCGATAATCAGCCGGATGATGATCCGCCAATACCGGTCGACTCGAAAGAACTTATGAAACGCATAGCGGAAATTAATTCCAAAAACCTCGACAGGGAAGCACAGCGGGCAGTTAAAGAGTTGCAGAATAAACATTTACCCAAACTTGAAGAATACGAAGGACATCTCGAAATCATGGGAGTCCGTAATTCTTATTCGAAGACTGACGAAAACGCCACCTTCATGCGAATGAAAGACGACCATCTGCAAAACGGACAGCTGAAACCGGCATACAATTTGCAGATCGGCACTGAACATCAGTTTATTGTACATTATGATCTGTTTCCCAATGCAGGCGATACACTTACCCTTCGTCCGCTTATGCAGAAATGGAAGGAACGGTACGGCAGGATGCCGGAAAAACTCTGTGCCGATGCCGGTTACGGCAGCGAAGCCAATTATGGATTTATGGAAGAGGAACATATTGAAGCTTATGTTAAATATAATTATTACGATATGGAAAAACGGAAAAGTTTCAGGGAAAACATATCCGTCTCTCAAAATCTGTATTATAACGAAAAAGAGGATTATTTTGTGTGCCCGATGGGACAGCACATGAAACACGCTGAACGTACCGTCCGGATAAATGAACGCGGCTGTGAATCGACAATAGATATTTATCAGGCGGAGCGCTGCGAAGGATGTCCGCTTCGGGGAGCATGCCATAAGGCTTCGGGAAACAGGCAAATAGAAATCAATCACAAATTAAGGTATTACAAACGGCAGGCGGCAGAACGGCTTGCTTCGGTTGAGGGTATCGCTCATATGAAGAAAAGATCAATAGAACCGGAAGCAGTATTCGGGCAAATGAAGTATAACAGACAGTACAGTCGATTCCGACACTTCGGTAAAGATACGGTTAAAATGGATTTTGCAATATTTGCAATTGCTTTCAATTTGGGGAAAATGACAAAAAAACGGTCTGATAAAACCGGTAATCCGAATAATTCCGGTAATCCGTCAAATAAAGCTGAAAAATCATATAATTTTGCCCTGATAATCACTTCTGTCCGTATAGCAGCTCAACAGAGTTGTAGAATCTGTCCAAAATCAGGCAGGACAAATTTGGGACACGGTAGCCGGTATAGGGCAGCTTGAAGCTAATGGGGACTTTTTAGACACCCTCGAATGTTTTTTTTCATTTTTCGAGGAATCTGTTCATTTTCCGAAAAATTTCTCCACCCCTCGGGCGACGGCCGAAACGGCGTCCGCCCGGTTGCTGATGATACTTTTCTTTTCATCATGCCTTACTTTTCGTCTGAACTGTGATTTTTTGTGATTGAAATGATTTTTTTGATTACAGTCATGTCAATCACAAAAAATCAAATGCCCAATGCTCCGATTTTCAGGCTGAGGAGAGACAGTCAGCAAGTTCCTTGCGAATCGTCATTATAAACGAAGTGAAGCAATCCAGATATCTATGGATTGCTTCACTTTGTTTATAATGACGACTATATGACTGTCTTCGGGCAGGCGCTATTTACGAAGATTCCCGTCTACAGTGATAACTTCGCCCTTTTTTGTACTGTAAACCTTATTATTGTCTTTTGTCCGAAGATGCAGTTTGCCGCCCAGGGTGGACAGGATATCCGCTTTCGACAGTTTACCATTTTCCCACGAAAGGTCGATGATGAACCCGCCCCGCGCGCGTAAACCCTTTACCGAGCCTTTGCTTGCCATATCCGTCGGGAGGGACGGCAGCAAATATATGTCGAAAGAACCGTCGGAAGTGGGCAGATGGCTTTGGACAAGCATCTCGGCAATGGCAGCCGCAGCTCCGAAATTGCCGTCAATCTGGAAAGGAGGATGATCGTCGAACATATT
>JAISDB010000080.1 GCA_031265155.1 Prevotellaceae bacterium
GAATTTGATTTATATTATAAACTAATTTATATATTAAAAATGAAACGACGCTTATTGATTTTATTGCTTTGCCTTATCAGCAGCGGATTTATGCAGGCGCAAACGAAGTTGTCGGGCGAAATAGTAGGTAACGACAACAACCCGCTTCCGGGCGTGCAGGTAAATTTTAATCACGGATTCGCTCAAACCGTTTCGGACAATGACGGGAAATTTACCATCACCTACCCCGACACGCTGCGAAGCAGAAGCATCCGCTTTCAATCCTTCGGGCACAAAACCAAAACGATGACGCTGAATAAAGGACAGCAAAGCATGAAAGTGGTGTTGTTAGACAGCGTGTATAATTTGGGCAGCGTAACGGTTTCGGCTTTCCGGCACGGGCGTTTCAGCGACTATTCGGCGCAAACGCTGCAAATGTCCACGTTCGACATCGTAACCAACCCGGCGGCGATGGCGGATATTATCGCCAACATGCGCGTGCTGCCCGGCGTGCAAGCCAACGACAACGACGGACGACTGATTATCCAAGGCGGAAATTCCAGCGAGTCGCAGGTATATATCAACGACCTGATTGTGGCAAACCCCTACTCCTCGTCGTCCAAAAACGCCGGCGTACGCAGCCGTTTCAATTCCGATTTGTTTGAAGGCATTGTGCTGCAATCGGGCGGATTTAATGCAGAGTTCGGGCAAGCCTTGTCGGGCGTGGTAAACCTCAACACCAAGGAACGGGAACAAATGGAAGCCAAAACCACCGTCGCCGTGTCGTCAGTGTATGCAGGGGTAACGCATATCGACAAAAAGCCTTCGTATGCCTGCCGCGCAAGTCTCGATTATTCCAATCTCGTGCTGTCAAAACGATTGAGCGAAAACCAGTACGACTGGAAAAAGGATTACCAGCAAATTGCTGCCGACTTTTTCCTGACAAAGGAATTTTCGACGAAAACAAAAATGACGGCGCAGTTCAACGGAAGTCATGGAGGCGGCGTGTATGCTTACGAAAATATTGATAATATCGTTTTAGAAAGCGACATTAAACAGAGTTATTTGTATGTGCAGTTAAATTTTTACCATACTTTTAATCAAAAACTGTCATTGTCGGTGGCGGGAAATTTGGTAATTGATAAATTTTCAGGAACCGATATACAAACTAAAACCGACAAACTGACTACGCAAAACACGTGGAATCACAACAAAATCACATTGCAGTATAAACACGGCAAATTGACAAATCGTGCAGGCGTGGAATTTATTTGCAATCCTTATACGGAAACTTATTCATTGAATCAAGATTATACTTCAAAACCAAGCAGTAATTTGTTTAGCATTTATGACGATTTTAAATTGTTTTTGACGAATAACCTGACTGCAAGCATTGGCGTACGTGGTGAATATTCCGATTATCTGAAAAAATTAAATATAGCGCCACGATTATATTTAGCTTATCGCACGAATCCTAAAAATATTTTTTCCGTATCAATCGGCGATTATTTTCAATTGCCGACGATGAATTATCTAAAACAGTCGAATGGTATTGATTTCGTCTCGGTAACGAAAGGTACCGTATCATACAGTTATGTAAAGAGAAACGGCAAATTTCAAATAGACGCTTACTACAAAAAATATAAAGATGTGATTACATATTCGCAAGTACAATACAGGACGGAAGCCTTTGCAAACGATGGGAAAGGTTACGGTTGGGGAATTGATTTGTTTTGGAAAAACACTTTCGGACGGCTGGAATATTGGCTGACTTATTCGTTCAACAATACAAAAAAACAGTATGATTATTTTATCGAAACAATTGCTCCGCCATACGTATCGCCACATTCATTCAACATTACTTTGAAATACTGGATAGCGCCCCTGCGGTCGATGGTTGGAAGCAATTACAACATTTCAACAGGAACGCCTTATTACAGCGACGCCAATCCTTATACAAAACAAGAAACAACACCGTTCCGTAACAGACTGGATATTTCATGGTCGTACTTGCCAACCAATTGGATTGTGATACATTTCGGCTGTCAAAACGTATTAGGTTACCAAAATATTTACGGCTACGAATATTCCAAAACCAATGCAGATGCAAAGCGTGCAATAACCGCCAGCGATAAGCGCTTTCTCATTTTAGCCGCGTTCTTCACATTCAGCAAATCAAAAACAGTAAACGAATTAAAAAATTTATAACTCAAATTATATTAACAAATTAACAAATCAAAAGTATGAAACAAACATTTTTCCTGTTGATGCTGCTTGCAGCAAGCACGCTCAACGCACAGCACAAATTGACCATCGCAGTAGATGGCGTGGAACAAACCGCAGGCACATTACATGTGGCGGTATATGATGCGGAAAATTTCCTGAAAAAGCCGGCTTACGGAACACTTGCAAAAGTAGACAGGGAAGAAATCTCCATCAACTTGGACAACGTCGCGCCGGGCGAGTACGCTGTTTCGATTTTCCACGATGAGAACGACAACGGCAAGCTGGATACCGGCGCTTTCGGCATTCCCACAGAAAAAACAGGCAACAGCAACAACGCCAAAGGAACTTATGGTCCGCCGAAATTCGACGACTGCAAATTCACAGTGAACGACGACACGGTGATTTACATCACGCTAACGTCATACAAGATGCCGTAGCAGTAAAATCGCCTGTAGATTTGCGACAATGCCGATAAAGCCGATTTGGATATGCTTAACCTAATACATCCGAATTGAGTTTATCGGCGTTATGCTTTTGATTTTCATACTAAAATACTGTATTATATTTAGCGTTGTTTAAATTTTCATATCCTTAGCCTGCAAAATCAAATATTCACGTATTGCCTGCAGCTTTATTTTTCCGGATGATTTTCTGCATGTCGATTTCAAAAGTCGCTGTTTTACTTTCTTTTACTGTTTTCAGGATTATTCAAAGATATTTTTTCAAAATCTTATAAAACACAGCCTTATTCCACAAAGCGATGATTTTATTATAAAGTACATTATTCACTCATATTAATGATGTTATAATTTAAGAATAAAAACCGTACATGGTTTTTATCATTATCATAAAACAGTTAAAAGCGTTTATTGCTTATATTTCATAACAATTTTGAAAAGCACAAAGTTTCAGAAGTAAAAATTATCCGAATAAATATTAACTGTTTTTTTGTATTTCAAATCAAATACTTAAATATTTTCATTTTTTGTTAACCATATATAAATGATATTTACAGTATTAATTGTTCCGTACATTTGTGCATTCATATAAATACAATTATTAAAAAAATTATGAAAAAAATTATTTTATCAGCCATTTTTATTATGGCTACTGTAATCGGCACAAATGCACAGGATTACAAATGGTTTATCGGAGGAAAAGCCGGTTTTTGTAACGGAAAATCAAACGGCACAAGAACAACTGTTTATACGATAGCGCCCGAAGTCGGGTTCAGATTTACAGAAGATCTTGCTGTTGCAACTTATTTTGAGTACAGACACTCAAATCAAAAACACGGTGGGAAAAAAGTAACAGCAAATGAAATTGTTCTTGCACCGTATGTTCGTTACACGTTCCTGAAATCGGGAATAATAAATGTTTTTGTTGATGGAACTGCGTCATTCGGGCTTTCGGACTTAAAAGGTTTTGAAGCCGGATTCAGACCCGGTATAGCTATGGATTTGACAAAAAGATTAAGTGTTGTAGCCAACCTGGGTTTCATTGGATATAATAATGGAAAAGGCGTTGGCAGAAACGATTACGGCAAAGGATTCAAAATAGATCTGAGCGGTTATCAATCAACTGTCGGATTATATTTGTCTATTTAGTTAAATTTTTATTTTTAAGGAAAAAGGATGTCCGGTTTTCGGGCATCCTTTTTCAATTAATCATCCTGCTGTACCTGATTGCATGCAGGACTTCTTCAAATGTAAAACAAAAATATCAGTTTCATACTGTCATTTTTTCAATATGTTTATTGCATGTTCGGGTTTCATGACATCGTTTACCTTTTCGATTGACCTGTCGGAAACAGTCAGGCTTAATGTACTTTTAACGTTTTCATACGAAGCGCTTATCAACAGTTTATATTCGCCGGCGTCTGTTATCCATGCGCTTTCGCTTTCATCAAAAGACGCCAGGTCGTAAACATTGATTTTCAGTTCTACGCTTTGTGTTTCGCCCGGCTTCAGCTCTTTTGTTTTTGCGAATGCTTTCAGTTCTTTTGCAGGCTTTGGCAACCTGTCGTTTTTCGGCGCCGCAACGTACAGCTGCACAACTTCCTTTCCCGATGTTTTTCCTGTATTTTTTACGTTTACCGTTACAGTATAGTCGTTGCCTGTCTGCTTAACCTGCGGCTGTTCGTAGTCAAAGTCAGTGTACGACAGTCCATAGCCGAAAGGATACGAAACTTCCCTGTCGAACGAACCGAAATAACGATAGCCTACATAAATATCTTCCTCGTAATACGTATAGTCGATATTGCGAACCGGCTCTTTTTTTTCGGCTTCCGCAGCGCCGCCCATCATCATGCCCATGCCTCTTGGCGGATTGTAGTCTGTAGGGAAATTTGCCGAAGATGCTATATCCGCATATTTTACAGGGAATGTTACAGGCAGCTTGCCCGACGGATTTACTTTGCCGCACAGAATGTCCGCAACCGAATTTCCGCCTTCCTGCCCTGGCTGCCAAGCCAGCACCACAGCATCCGGATACTGCTTCCACGAGGCAGTCTCAATCACTCCGCCTATATTTAAAATTACTACAACTTTCTTGTTTGCAGCATGAAACACTGCGCACACGTCTATAATGAGATTCTGCTCGGCTTCGGACAGGTTAAAGTCATTATCTATTTTTCTATCCAGAAATTCACCCGAATTTCTTCCAACGGTAATAATAGCCACATCTGCTTCCCTTGCCGTTTTATTCAAAATATCCGAGCTGGGGACAAGTTCGCCCGGACGAACCTTAGGCATGAACATTGCAAAGGGATTGTTCGGATCGGGCTTGTTTTTTTCGTTTTCACCGGCTATATGTTCAAGGTAAAGCGATTTCAAATCTTCGTTGATTTGATAGCCTGCATTTACAAGTCCATCGCCAAGCGAAACGGTATAGGCTTCGTTAACATCGCCGCTGCCTGTTCCCCCCGAAATAAATTCGTAGGAGGTAATTCCGAATGTTGCTATCTGCCTTACTGCCGGTGTGAATGGCAGTGTCGAACTGTTTTTCAGCAGTATTATGCCTTCCGTTGCCGACTGGCGAGTAACTTCGGCATGTGCCTTCAAATCGGGACTGTTTGAATACCCGTATTCCTTAAAGCGCGGCGAAATAAGCGCCAGGTTCAATATTCGCTTTACGTTTACATCAACATCTTCTTCCGGCAATTTTCCATCTTTCACTGCCTGTATAATTGCATTAGCCTGTTCGGGTCTTCCGGGCATTAGCAGGTCGTTGCCTGCGTGAACCTGTGCGGGAGCATTACGACCGCCGCCCCAGTCGGTCATTACAACGCCTTTATACTTCCATTCATCGCGCAGGATTGTGGTCAGCAGTTCGCGGCTTTCGGAAGTATATACGCCGTTGATATAATTGTAGGACGTCATCACCGTCCACGGATTTGATTCCTTAACGGCGATTTCAAACCCTTTAAGATAGATTTCGCGCAATGCTCTTACAGTCATGCGGGCATCATTTGCCATGCGGTTTGATTCCTGACTGTTTGCCGCAAAATGCTTAACGGATGTGCCTACGTTGTTTTTCTGTATGCCTCGAACAATAGCCGCCGCAATTTTACCCGTCAGCAAAGGATCTTCTGAAAAATATTCAAAATTTCGACCGCAAAGCGGATTGCGGTGAATGTTCAGAGCAGGCCCAAGCAGTACATCCGCTCCGTATTCCAAAACTTCATTGCCCATTGCAAGACCTACATCTTCTACCAGCTCGGCATTCCATGTAGAAGACAGAGCCGTTGCCACCGGAAAAGCCGTACAGTAATAAGTGTCGGCGCTTCCCTCGCGTTTGGGCGAAATGCGCAATCCTGCCGGACCATCTGCCAGCACTACAGGCGGAATGCCCAAGCGGGGAACGGGAGCTGTTGTTCCCGCCGCCCCCGGAACAAGCGACTGGGTAGAGCCTACAACCGCGCTGTTGCCCGAAAATCCTGCCATGCCTGTTCCTATTAAAAGCTGAACTTTTTCTTCAAGCGTCATTGCCTTAATTACTTCATCAACCGATGATTTTCCTAATTTCACATCCTGTGATTTTGCCAAACCGAAGCATGCTGCGATAAGGCTTACTGTTAAAATTACTTTTTTTGTCATGATAATCTGATTTGTTTGTTATTAATAATATGTTTTTTGTATATAAATTATTCTTTTTGTTCGTCATTGTAAATTCTCTTTTTTATCGTCATTGCGAACCTGCAAGGTGAAGCAATCTATTATCGTTTGCATTCGCTTTTTGTTTTCTATTCTCCGGTTTGCTTCGTCGCTACGCTCCTCGCAATGACGTGTTGCTTCTTTCCTCGCAATGATGTTACTTTACAACTAATCTCCCTTCATGGTATCCGCATCGGATACTTACTTATATCCACATCGGATACTTACCTGTATCTGCACAGGATACTTACAAGTATCTTGTGCCTGCCTTTTGTTCGGCGTAGCGTTTCGCTACGTCGAAATAGAAACAAATCTCCGGACTTGCTGCAAAGCGGAACTTTGCTTTTAATACGGCATAAGCAGAGCCTATGCCGAACATGGATTTCAAAAACCTGACAGGTTTTGTTTCTCTTTCTACCGGCATTGAAAGTGTCTCGAAAGCCTCGCGAAACGTCATTGCGAGAGCGCAGCCCGAAGCAATCCGGCTTTCTACCAACATTCTGTCCCCGACGGGACGTTTTTTATTTACTGTTGTTGCCATAATAAACTGTATTTATTGATTAGTAATTAACTGTCTTAAATCATTGTAAACCTAACAGGTTTTAAAAACCTGTTAGGTTTTGTTTCTCTTTCTACCAACATTCTGTCCCTGACGGGACATTTTTTATTTACCATTTACTGTTGATTAAATCGTTAAATCTTTGAATTATTAAATTTTAATGATTCACTATAATAGTCTGTTCCTTCACCTTTTCGCCGTTTTCTATCATGTTCAGATGGTAAATTCCGTCAGGCAGTTTCGATACATCTATTCTTATCTGCTTCTCGGACGAAGAATGAGTTTTGTTGTAAACAAGCCGTGCCGTGCTGTGGCTGTAAAGCAGTACGCGCATTTCGGATGCTTTGCCTTTGACGCTTTGAGTATTTTCTACCGACATTTCTATTCCGTTTTCTTCTTCTGTTTTATCAATAATCAGTTCGTTGCTTGCAGGGTTAGGGTAAGCAGATGAATAAAAGCTGCTACTGCCATCGATACCAATACTATCATTGCCGCTACCCGTGCTATATGTGGACATAAGGTCGTTTTGAGTAACGGTGAAAGTTTTATAAATTGGAGTGAAAGAAGTATTCGTACAAGGGTTTAAAGAGCGGCATAAAACGTAATAGGTTGCAGGCTTGGTAACCTTGATAGCTGCATAATTGTATGTCTTTGTAATGGATTCAACCCCATTAGCGCCACTGCCAATAGAAAATGCTGCCCATTCGTATAAATCCGGATCCGGCATATTTGGAATAGTATAATCAGATCTTGCCGCAAAATGAAATATTCCGTTAGGCGCAATTCCGGGTCCCTCAATCGAAGTTACTTTAGGCAATCCGATAGTAACAGACATTGTTCTGCCATTTATGGAAATTGAGCCTGTATTACTGCTACTTCCGCTTATAACTCTCACTGATATTGAATTGGTTCCCTGCCCGCTTACAATTTGCAGATTGGACGAAACAGTCCAAGTACCACTTACATTTGATGTATAGGTAACTGTTGCCGAACACTGTATATTAGAGGAACCGGAAATGGTAATACTATTTACAGCAGCTTGAACGGCAGCGTAGGCATTAACCAAACCGTGCCCTGCATGACTGTTCCATGTTCCGTTGGGATGATTACTGTTTGTCGAAAAACTGTATTCCTGCAATTTTGTACAGGTAGATTCAATAATTTGCCTCACTTTTGCCT
>JAISDB010000139.1 GCA_031265155.1 Prevotellaceae bacterium
ATGTCGTACACTTTGGCAAACGCCATAACAGGCACGTACCCTGATTATGCCATTGACCCAAGCAAAGTACTGGTCTCTCGCGGCTCGCTCGCTCCGGCAGCCGGAGCTTCGGCAACGCCTGTGAGCGGTGGAACAATTACTTTCGCGTGGGAAGATAATTCCGGCATTGGAGCAGCCAAGCAAACCGACAGAGCGTTAATCGCCGTCATCAATCCCACCAAATCCGAAGCCGTTTATGACACCGCCGGCGCCGAACGTATGACAGTCATGCAGGATATTATCGTCCCCGCCGACTGGATTGGCGAAGACGTCGAGGCGTACATGGGCTTCATTTCCGAAGACAGCAAAGAAGTTGCTAACAGCGTGTATTTGGGAACTATTACGGTCGCCTAAGCACTGGCAAAATGTTTTTTTGCAGCAAAAAGCCGCTCATTCGGGCGGCTTTTTTCGCGCCTATCTCAAAATTATGTTTATCGTTATTTATCGAAAAAAAATCGTACCTTTGTCCCCGAATTGATTGTTATTCAATTCTTATTTGTTTTTGGTGCTATGTGTTATGTACCGTATTTGTACCGCATTAAAAGTAAACAGTTAATAATAAAATAAATATACTTTTTGCATCGGCAAGTAACATTTTTGTGGGTATTTATGTAGGTATTTAAAGGTATAGTTCTGTTTTTGGGTAAAACAGGGCTTTCATGGGGTATATTTGCCCTCGTAAAGACAAAGTGTAATTAGTAATAAAAAGCCCATGTATCCTACAAAAATGCGAGTTTTCGGGCGCAATGTAAAGCAACTGTTCACCTTATATAAAGCAAATGTAACAGAAAAGCATTCAAATACCGCTCAAATGTAACACAAATATAAAGCAAATGTAAACTTTAAAATTTCGTTTTTTCAATCAAATAAGTAATTATCAGGTGTTTATATTGTGTTTTTAGTTTTGGGATTTATAATTGAGCCTGTGCCTGGATGATAACTTTCAATATCTATAGAAACAGGCGAATACGGATTTGTAATAGAATCTTTTATTACAATATCAGTTCCGCTTGAAGAACGTACTTGCCATTTACCATCGTGGTTTTTAAAAAACTCCCGGTATAATTACCAAAATTGAAAATAAATTCATCTGGCTCAAAATCATGGCTATCATAGGATGGATTATTATAGACATACCAATCATCATTATTCAATAAATTAAAACTTGAATTATATGATGTGTAATTACCTACATATAGTTTCATCTCTAAATTTATTTGGGATTCTTATAATGCTTCCACCAATCGTAAGATTCCAACCTAAGCCAACCCATCCTGGATAATTATTAGGTTTTAGTAAATTTGTATGGTAATCTAACGATATAGGTACTGTTATTCCGTTTTTCTCAACAGTATACAAAGGAATGTTAATTTGAGGGACTTCGGTATAAAAGCTGACAGGAATTTGCCCGAATATTCCTAAAGATGATGCATTTGGAGTTTGAAAATAACCTTTCATTTCGTTTTGTGCATTTGCTGCTTGCACAACAAAAACTAAAATAAGTATTTTAATCAATTTTTTCATAAAAGTACCGGTTATAAATTTTCTGCAAAGTTAGTATTTTTTCACAAAAAAAAGTATTATTTTTAAAATAAATTTTTATTTTAGAAATAATTACTGATTATCAAATAATTAACTTTTAGGAGAAATTTCATTAAAATGTTAAAATAACAGTATAAGTGTGATTTTTGGAAGATTTTGTTTCTAAAATTTATTATTTTTTAGCACGGCAAATTTTTCTGATAAGTTCTCACAACGAGTATTTTTATTCCTCTTTTATCAAATGTAACAAAGCAGGATCTTCGGCTATTCGTTTTAATTCGCTTGCAACAAAAGCAAATAATTAGTCGTTCCTTAAAAAGTATATTTTCAGAGGTAAAAGCGTATAAAGATGTTTTTTCATGTTAATTTGCCTTGACGCAAAAGTAACAGAAAGGTCAAGGCTGCCGATGCTATACGGTAGTTCCGATTTACGACTGTGACCTATGGGAACGCCGCCTGCTCAACGTTCTGTTAATTTTTCTGCATGTTGATCAGTTGAAGAATATACTAACATTCAAGAACAGAAGTTGATTAGCAAATAAAACCGGCATAGACTTCGCAGGCGGGGAACCCGCTCGGTGAAAAGGGCGTTAAAACGGAATTCCGTCAAGCGAAGCGAGACATTAATTCCGTTAGCCGTCGAGACGTTAGCGGGTCGTCGAGAAGGCTCGCCTTGATTTTTTACTTCTTTTGTATCAAGACAAAAGAAGAGAAGAGAAAATTTTATTTGCAAGGTTTTATGTCTGTATTGATTAAAATCCTGCAATTTTTTCATCTGATTTTCATTTATAATTATTTATTAATAATTTGTTCCATTTTGGAGGAGCAACTAAATTTGGGTATTTCCATACGGCTTCCACCCGTAACGGCAGAGTTACGTATGTACTTAGCGAGTCTAACCTCTACAAAATAACAAATCACAGGTAAAGTATCACGCACTCCGTAAAAACAAAAACGCTCCCGAAATTCATTTCGGGAGCGCTTTTTTCGCAACCTGTCAGGTTTTGTTTTTTTCTACCGGCATTGAAAGTGTCTCAAAAGCCCCGCAATCTCATCAGTCAGAGGATTCCCGCGTAAGCCGGAATGACGGTTCAATTCCGGTTGCTCAAATCCGGGATTAATATCGTCTGCCCACACGATTCGCTATATAACCATAAAAATACATAATCAAAGCAGTAAAATACCGTATGTCAACGGCGGATTCATGCATGGTTTTTAAAATATTTTACATTCTCAGTTGTTTTAAATTAGAAAAGTTCTGAAAAAAGTAAATAAATGAATAAATTATTGTGAAATTAACATGTAACATCATTATTTTTTGTAACTTTGGCAGTTGTTTGTGCAGGCGTGATTGTAATAATATTTTTAAAAAACGCAATTACGGAATACGGCGCTTACTTTTCGATACGACAGTAAAAGTTTCTAACCGAATATGATTGCTGTTAATTTCGACAGACATGGTTTATTGAAATACGTATAAAGTCCAACAAATATATTCGTTGTAAAACATAATATATTCTGTAAACCGTAAGATATGAAAATTAAAATTTAATAATAAAAAATATAATAATAATGACACATTTGCCTATTCTGGTACACGACCTTGTATTAATACTGATAACAGCCGGAGTTGTTGTAATTCTGTTCAAATGGCTTAAACAGCCGGTTGTACTGGGTTATATTGTTGCCGGATTTCTGGTAGGTCCGCACATGAACCTGTTGCCTAACGTTATTGACAATGCAAGTATTGATACGTGGTCTGAAATAGGAATTATTTTTCTGCTGTTTTCTTTGGGACTGGAATTCAGATACAAAAAGCTGCTTGAAGTAGGAACTTCGGCATTCATTGCTACAATAGTAAATATGGCGCTGATGATAAGCATAGGTTATCTGGCGGGATATTTACTTGGCTGGACGGGCATCGAAAGCCTGTTTCTTGGAGGAATGCTGTCGATGGCATCAACAACAATAATAATAAAGGCGTTTGCCGATATGAACAAGCAGACTCAACGCTTTGCGAACATAGTATTTGCTATTCTGATTATCGAAGACATTGCAGCTATTTTGATGATGGTGCTTTTTTCGACCATTGCAGCCAGCCGGACTATTGAAGAAATGCAGTTTGTTGAGTCGGTGCTGTATCTTATATTTTTTATTGTTATATGGTTTGTTGTCGGTATTTACATTATACCTACAGTGTTCAAGCGCATAAAAAAATACCTGAACGATGAAACGTTAATAATTGTTTCTGTAGGACTGTGCCTTGGCATGGTCAGTATTGCCCATACGGTTGGATTTTCGGCTGCACTGGGCGCATTCATAATGGGTTCCATTCTGGCTGAAACATCCGAAGCAAAACGTATAGAGCATCTACTGCGACCGCTTAAAAACCTGTTTGGCGCCGTATTTTTTGTTTCCGTTGGCATGATGATTGTTCCAAGCCTGATACTGGCGCATATAATGCCGATATTAATCCTTACCGCATTAGTGCTTGTATTCCGACCGGTATTTGTATTAATCGGCGTACTGGCTTCTGGCGAAAGCCTGAAAGTGGCAATACAGGCAGGGTTCAGCCTGGCGCAGATAGGCGAATTTTCGTTTATAATAGCTACAATGGGAATACAGTTGGGAGTTATAGGCGAATTTATGTATCCGGTTATAGTTGCCGTGTCGGTAATCACAACGTTTACAACGCCGTACGGAATCAAATATTCCGAAACAATTTATAACAAAACGGTGAAAATAATACCAAAAAAATGGAACAGGCTCATAACAGGACGCGCAGAAAACAGAAATAAAAAAATAAATATCTCAAACGACTGGGGCAGACTGGCGAAAATACTTTTTGTACCTATTTTCATATACTTTATGCTGGCAATTGCGATAATACTGCTTTCGAGAATGTTTTTGCTTCCGCTGATTACAAATCAAATTCCATCAACGGGAGGGGTTATTGCATTTGCCGTAATCACAGTTCTGCTGATGTCGCCTTTTTTGTACGGGATAATAAGAATACGCTACTCGGCAAGATTTCTGTATATACGCATATTGAAAAGAAGCAATCATTTCAGCCGGCTTGCGCTGCTGCTGTTAAGTCTTCTTCGTACGGTGCTGTGCATAGCGCTGATGCTGTATGTGCTGATACCGCTTTTCCCGCATGTCAAAGTCATTTTAATAATCATTTCAATAATTGTTCTTATACTTATCGGAATTAATCCGCGTTACGAACTTGAAGTAAAAAAGCTTGAAAGCCAGTTTCTCGGAAATCTCAACAACAACGATGATTTCGACGAGCACGGCAGCGAGCATTGACGTTTTTAGCTTTCGGCAATTAACAGTCATAAATTATTACGGCATTTAGCAAGTAACGCATAAGCAGCTGTTAATCATGTTTTTTCAAGTGCATTTCATATCGCGATATTCGAAACTTATTTTTTTGACCGGCAGCGAATAAATTTCTATCAGGGACGGAGGAAAATTTCCGCTTAGGAGAAAATAAATTTTCATATAGGAGAAAAATAATTTTCATATAGGAGAAAATTTATTTTCATTTAGGAAGAAATTTACGCGCATCGGGGAAGAAATTTATCGCCGTATTGAGAAAGGAGAAAAGCCGGTTTGGTGTGAAAATAATTTATATCTTTTCTGCATGTTGATCAGTTAAAAGATTTACCTGTATGTGAGAACAAAAGTTGATTGGCAAGTAAAAACGGCATAGACTTCGCAGGCGGGGAACCCGCTCGGCGAAGAGGGCGTTAAAACGAAATTCCGTCAAGCGCAGCGAGACATTAATTCCGTTAGCCGTCGAGCCGTTAGCGGGTCGCCTAGAAGTATAAGCCTTGATTTTTTGCTTCTTTTGTATCAAGACAAAAGAAGAGAAGAGAAAATTTTATTTGCA
>JAISDB010000150.1 GCA_031265155.1 Prevotellaceae bacterium
CGTAAGAATGACAAGAAGCGCTATCACGATAATATTTGTCGCCAATATTGCCGGTATAAGTTGTATTCTTGCAAGCCAACCAAACCATTGGTGTATTGTTCCCGTAAAGTCAAGGAACAGCAGCATTATTGCCGTAAAAAAGACAATCGCTATGATAATTCTGATTTTTTTAAGCATGAGTTATTTTTTAGTTCTTTTATAAAATAAAATACAAAGGTAATACAAAAATTGTATTGAGTGTTTTTCCTTACGGATCTTTTTTCTTTGCGTCAGGGTCAATTTGGTAAATACTGCGGGATTTTTGTTATTTCCCGCCGGTTCAAGCATAGTCGTGCAAGGCAAATGCGGCTCCAATAATCATTATACAAATTAAATTTTTCATTTCTTTTAGAGACTGTTTTGAATTTACTATTATTTATTCACCTATAATTTTCACCAGCACGCGTTTACGTCTTTTACCATCAAATTCGCCGTAAAAAATCTGTTCCCATGGTCCAAAGTCCAATTTGCCTTTTGTAACAGCTACAACAACTTCACGTCCCATTATTGTACGTTTCAAATGAGCATCGGCATTGTCTTCGTAACCGTTGTGCCGATACTGATTATAAGGCTTTTCGGGTGCAAGCTTTTCGAGCCACATTTCATAATCGTGATGCAGTCCGCTTTCGTCGTCGTTGATGAAAACGCTTGATGTTATGTGCATTGCGTTGCATAACAGCAAACCTTCGATAATTCCGCTTTCTTTCAAACACAATTCCACTTCGAGGGTTATGTTTATCAGTTTTCGACGCCGGTCTGTTTCAAACCATAATTCTTTTCTGTAAGATTTCATTATTTCATTCAATTTTCAGTTCATCAATAATTTTTTGAATTTTCATATCAAGTTTCATTGAGATTTTGTCGTAATCATCCCGGTTGTTAAAATGTTCGCGAACGCTTACGTAAAATTTTATTTTAGGCTCTGTTCCCGAAGGACGTATCGAAACAACTGTTCCATCGCAGGTTACAAATTGCAAAACATCCGACTTGGGCTGACTGATTTTCATGCGTAAATCATTTTTCACATCTACTGTTTCCAATGACTGATAATCGTGCACAAATACAACATCAACACCGGCAAGCGCACGCGGCGGATTTGCTCTGTAACTGCGCATCAACGCCTGAATTTCTTCAATTCCGGTTTTTCCCTTTTTCGTAAATGATATCAGTTTTTCCTTAAAAAAGCCAAATTCCAAATACATGTCAAGCAACAAATCGATAAGCGTTTTTCCCTTTTCTTTAGCCCACGCCGCCACTTCGGCAATAATTCCGCAACTCATTACCGCATCCTTGTCGCGTACAAATTCGCCTGCCAAAAATCCGTAACTTTCTTCACCTCCTGCAATGAATTTTCTTTTTCCTTCGTTTTCTTTTATTTTTTCGGCTATATATTTAAATCCTGTAAGCACATCAAAACATTCGACATTGAATTTTTTGGCAATTTCGCTTATCAGGTTGCTTGTAACTATTGTTTTTACAATATATTCATTTCCTTTCAGCATGCCTTTTTCTTTCCATTTCGTCAGCAGGTAATATGTAAGTATTGCGGCTGTTTGATTTCCGTTGAGCAAAACAAATTCATTATTTTTATTTCTCACGGCAATTCCCGCTCTGTCGGCATCAGGGTCGGTTGCCATTACCAAGTCTGCATTTTCGGCAATCGCTTTGTCTGTCGCCATTTTCAGCGCCGACGGTTCTTCGGGATTTGGAGATAAAACCGTCGGAAAATTTCCATCGGTTACATCCTGTTCGGGGATGTTTATAATATTTGTGAAACCAAGAATCCGTAAAAACTTCGGAACAAGTTTTACGCCGGTTCCGTGCAACGGCGTATAAACAATTTTAAGATCGCTGTGTTTATGTATAATTTCCGGCGATAACGAGAGCGAACATAACTTATTGAGATAAATACTGTCTATTTCATCGCCTGTAATTATGATTTTATCAGGATTTTCATGAAAATCAACTTCATCAATACTCTTAATTTTATTGACTTCGTCGATTATATTTTTATCGTGAGGAGCAACAATCTGCCCTCCATCTGACCAGTAAACCTTGTATCCGTTGTATTCTTTCGGATTGTGCGAAGCGGTTATAACAATTCCGCTGTGACAGGCAAAATGACGTACTGCAAAACTTAATTCGGGCGTTGGTCGCAGCGAATCGAAAAGATAAACCTTTATGCCGTTAGCCGACAAAACGGATGCGGTAATTTTTGCAAAAAAATTACTGTTGTTGCGGCAATCGTATGCAACCGCAACTTTTATTTCTTCATTTTTTATTTCTTTCTTGAGATAATTTGCTAAACCCTGAGTTGCCGTTCCAACAGTGTATTTATTCATGCGGTTGCTGCCTGCGCCCATTATTCCGCGCAATCCTCCCGTTCCAAATTCCAGCGTTCTGTAAAAACTTTCGAAAAGTTCATGCGGATCGTTATCAATCAGATATTGTACCTGCCTGCGCGTTTCATCATCGTATCTGTCGCCAAGCCATATTCTGGCTCTATCTAAAATTTGCCTGTCGATGTCTGCTTTCATAAACTTATCCGTGCTTTGTTAATCTTTATTCATGCCTTTCAGCGTTTCCGCCAAACGTACAAATTCTCTGCGGTATCCCTGCTCATCGCTGTCTAATGCCGTTTTTGCAATGGATATTACTTTTTCGTAACTTGAATCGCCTTTAAATTCGGAAGCGGTTAACATTTGCCCCAGCATAGCAACAGCCGATGCAAAACGAAAATCGGAAGATACTCTGTCTGTTTTATTGTCGATAACAGGAAGCTCTGTCTTTTTGCTTTTGTCGCCATCCGGGTCTTTGTATCTCAACTTAACTGTAAGCAGTTCATTAGAACCGGTGTATTTGGGTCTGTTTTTCTTTTTATCTGTTTTTTGATATTTTAGAGGATCGATACTTCCCGCACCGGTAAATTCAATTCCTGCGGGAACAATTTCATAAAATGCGGTTACATTGTGTCCTGCTCCCATTTCGCCGGCATCTTTGGTGTCGTCGTTGAAATCTTCATCTTTCAGCAATCGGCTTTCATATCCTATAAGACGATACGCCTGCACGTGTTCGGGATTAAATTCGATTTGCAGTTTTACATCTTTTGCCACAGTATATATTGTTCCGCCGAATTCGCTCACAAGCACTTTATTGGCTTCTTGCAAATTGTCAATGTAAGCGTGATTTCCGTTTCCTTTTTCTGCTAATGTTTGCATTTTGCTGTCTTTATAATTTCCCATTCCATATCCTAAAACGGTAAGAAAGACGCCCGATTTGCGTTCGTTTTCTATGAGATTTTCAAGTTCTTTGACAGAAGAAACTCCAACGTTGAAATCGCCGTCGGTACACAAAATAATTCTATTGTTTCCATTCCTTATGAAATTCTTTTGAGCGATTTTATATGCAAGTTTAATTCCTGCGCCTCCTGCCGTCGAGCCGCCTGCGGTAAGTTTATCCATCGCTTCGCGGATTTTCTGCCTGTCATTTCCCGAAGTCGATGGCAGCACTTCGCCTGCCGAACCTGCATAAACGACAATAGCAACACGGTCGCGTTCGCGCAGATTGTTTATCAACAGTTTAAGCGACGATTTTACAAGTCCCAAACGGTTTGCGCCTTCCATAGAGCCTGAAACATCTATCAGAAAAACCAGATTGGATGCAGGAAGATTTTCGTCTGACATTTCTTTTGCCTTAATACCTATGCGGGCAAGTCTGTGTTTAACATTCCATGGACATTCTCCAATTTCTGCCGAAATTTTTACAGGTTCGCTGCCGTCAGGTTTCGAATAGCTGTACGAAAAATAGTTTATCAATTCTTCGGTGCGGATTGCATCTCGCGGAGGCGTTTGTCCCTGATTGATAAATCGCCGCATATTGCTGTACGATGCAGCATCCACGTCTATCGAAAAAGTTGAAAGCGGATAATCAGCCGCAAACTTGAATCTGTTTTCCGAAAAAGAATTATACTCTTCGGCGTTTTCGTATGGCATAGCCATATAAGCAATGTCCGAACGTGATTCTGATGATATCACCGACCCCGTGTATGATTGTTTGCGTTCAGGCATATAACCAACTACTGCCGATTCTTCAAGAAAAGTATTTTCAGGTGCAAGTGCAACATTTATTATTTCTTTTTCCGCTTTTATTTTCTGCGTTTCGTAGCCGAGATAAGAAAAAACAAGTATTTTACCCTTTTCTACCGAAATTGAATAATTTCCGTCATTATCGGAAAATGTTTTGTCGTCGGTTCCTTCAATATATACGGCACAGCCAATTATTGCCGTTCCGTCGTTAGCATCTGTTATTTTGCCTTTTACCGTAACGGTTTGAGCATTTGCGTTTACAATGGCTATCGTTATCGCTGCGAGAGCCACAAGCATGACAGTTTTTATTAGTATTGATTTCATAATTTTATAAATTAAATTTGACAATATCGTTTATTTTATCATATAGATGATATTAATCATTAAATTTCACAAAATTAAATAAAATTTTCGTAAAGATGCAAGTTCGGTATGACTATGACAAATTGAACTTACCTTATACATGGCTGTATTGAAACTATTTTATTGCCACTTTGAAGATTCTAAAAACAAAAATTAGTTTTTTTGCTTCATTATTGATCGATTCTGTTAATAAAATTATTCCATATAGGTTTTCAGGTTGATGATTATTTTTTTACCTTTGCATTATGGAACAGTTTATAGTATCGGCACGAAAATATCGACCGCTCACATTTGCAAATGTTGTCGGTCAGTCGTCGATTGCACAGACATTGAGAAATGCTATTGAACGCAGGCAGCTGGCGCATGCATATCTTTTCTGCGGACCTCGCGGCGTAGGTAAAACAACCTGTGCGCGTATTTTTGCAAAAACAATCAACTGTTTCAATCCCGATGCAAACGGCGATGCATGCGGCGAGTGCGAATCGTGTAAAGCTTTTGCCGAAAATCGTTCGTACAATATTCACGAACTTGATGCAGCATCAAACAATTCGGTCGAAGATATTCGTAATCTGATAGATCAGGTGCGCGTTCCGCCGCAAGTAGGCAAATACAGCGTATATATTATAGATGAAGTTCACATGCTGTCTGCCGCAGCTTTCAATGCGTTCCTAAAAACGCTTGAAGAACCGCCGACACATGCTGTTTTTATTCTTGCAACAACCGAAAAGCATAAAATAATCCCGACAATTCTTTCGCGCTGTCAGATTTATGATTTCAACAGAATAAGTATTGAAGATGCTGTTGCCTACATCGAAAAAATTGCAAAAAACGAGAATATCAATTATGAATCCGAAGCATTGCACGTAATTGCGCAAAAAGCAGACGGATCAATGCGCGATGCACTGTCGATATTCGATCAGGTTGTTTCGTTTTGCGGGACAAATGTTACCTACGCCAAAGTTATTGAAAACCTGAACATACTTGATTATGAATATTATTTTCGACTTACAAAAGCTTTTGTCGAAGGCGATTACTGTACTGCGCTTGTAATTTTTGATGAAATACTGTCGAAAGGATTTGAATCCCAGTATTTTGTAAGAGGTTTGAATTCGCATTTCCGCGATTTGCTCGTTTGCAAAGATACGCAAACTGTATCCCTGCTTGAAGTTGGCGCTACTATTGCAGAATCGTATAAAAAACAGGCTGAAATTTGCAGCGTTGCCTTTCTGTTTACAGCATTAGATATTATAAATGCCTGCGATGCAGGATATAAGACAAGTTCAAATCAGCGCCTGCATATTGAGCTTGCACTTTGCAAGCTGTCTAACATAACAGCTTTGCGCAGGGAGGAACAAACGGCAAAAACGGTTGATAATACTGAAAAAAACAGGAATGAAATTATTGTACGGCAACCTGTTAAACAGGAAAGTAGAGATAAAATTGAAGAAGAAGTAAAAAATAATATTCAGGCTGAAGAAATAAAAGAAAAAACAACAGTTGCGGCACGTCCTGAAACCGTTTCGATAAAAGGATTTTCTAACCTTGCAGAATCCATCAATATTGAAACAAAAGAAGTAAAATCGGAAGAAAACAATACAGTACAAATGAATGAAGATTTTACCGAAGAACAGTTATTGACGGCATGGAAAAATTATGCCGCCATCTTTGCTCAGAAGCAACCTCGATTTGCAAGTGCTATGGTAGCAACGAAACCTGTTTGCGAAGCCGGCAATGTTATTGTTTTCAATGTTCAGCAAATTGTTCAAAAAAAAGCGCTTGAAGAAAAAGGGATTGCAAAAAACATTTGCCTTTATTTGCAAAAAGAACTGAAAAATACTACCGTAAAATTAGATGTTCGCGTTGACCAAAACGGCGATAAGGTAGATACTCCAAAGCTTTATACCGATTCGGATAAAGAAAAGCATATGCATGAAAAAAATCCCGAACTTGCAAATTTTCAGGCTGCATTCGAACTGTATGACGGTAAATGATTTACAGTTGCAAAAACTTTACACTTTCTTGAATATGAAAAATAAAGTCTAATGCATTTTCATAAATTAACGGCTACGCCTGCCCATTTTCCAAAGATGTCTAATCATTTTTATTACTACTTTACCAACATTACCGTACCTTTATATTCATTCCCATTCGAATCTTTTGCAATATAGTAGTATACGCCCGGCGACACGATTTTCCCTTTATATTTTCCATCCCAGCCTGTATTGCCTTCATACAAAAGTATTCCCCAGCGATTGAATATATGCAATTCATAGTTCTCACCAAAAATATCATTTATTCTATCCTGATTATGCGGTGTAAAAGCATTAGGTAACGAAGCAATGCGTTCTTTGATTTTCAAAATGCCGTTTATATATTTTATTATATAATTATCAGCTTCGGCTCCGTTGATTATTACAGGATATGTTCCTTCGCTGTTTGTATTTGCTACAATACATGATATTACAGGAAATTTTGTGAGAACAGTAGAATCTTCGCCATACACAAATCCGCTGCACGAATACCCCAATACGGGGAAAGCATCGCCTGCGCTAACCGTATAGTCATTGGCTTTTATGGTTAATTCTGCCTGGTTTACCATGACTGTAACGAATAATTCTTCTTCTGCAAAATAAGCATCGCCTGCCTGTCGTAAGGTTATAACGGTTATGCCTGCACTTTGTACGGTTACAGAATATTGTGATGCGGATATATTCTGCACATCAACAGAAGTTCCCGATACGCTGAAAGTCAGAGGCAAACCGCTTGATGCTGTTGCCGTAAAAGTAAACGGGCTGTCTCCATACGTCAATTCATAGTAATCATTATCAACATTTATAACTTGAGGATTGCACGATGGCAATACTATCAAAGTAAGCGTAACAATACTGTCGCATCCCGAAACTGACAGTAAATTGGCAGTATAAATTCCCGTTGTCGTATATGAATTTCCGTTGAAAGAATAACTTTCGCCGGTGCATATCGTTTCATTTATATCTACATCATATACTGCATTTACCGTTACGCTTACTGCTGTACGGGTTGCGCTTTCGCAGGATGTTGTACTGTTCCTTGCTGCGGCATAGGCTGTCGTTGTTCCGACAGTGCTTCTTTCCGGCGCTGATGTTACCGTGCCGCCGCTTGCAGCAGTGTACCACACTATGCTTTCATCGGTACCTGCCATTGCGTATGCCGTATGAACGCTCCCATCATAACATGCCGTTACGCTGCTTGCAGCAGGCGCACCCGGTAACGGATTTACCGTTACTGTTGCTTCGACTCGATTACTTTCTGTTCCCGATACCGTTTGCGACACATAGTAATGTGCCGTAGATGCGGGATATACCGTATAACTGTTTCCGGTGTACAACAGTGTTCCGCCTGTTTGGCTGTCATACCATTTGAATACTGCTCCCGATTCTCCATGTGCATTTAATGTTGCAGAACTGCCTGCACAGATTGCAGTATCGGATGGCGAAACGGTTACCTGACATGTACGGATAACGTTTATTGTGTATGATTTTGTTGCAGCAGTAGGCGTTCGTACGGTAACGGTAATAATGTTAGAACCGCATGACAGCGAATGCTGTCCTGTTCCCGTAAGAATTGTAGAACTCGGATGCGAAGGCGTTGCATATACAGTAATTGTTGAAACAGTTGATGGAACGTTTACCGTATAGGCGACAGTATCGGTATGAAATGCCGGCGAAAGGGTTCCCTGATTTACGCTTAAACATTTCAAGCCGGGAACAAAATAATCCGAATATCTTGATACTGCATGTTTTGACTGTCGTAAGGTTAAGGCGTTATTTGCATGAACAGCATCGCCTATATTAACTCCATTTTGAGGTATGTTCGGGTCAGAAAAAAAAGCGATTCGAGGTGCGTTATTGCCATCGGTAAAATAACCGCCATCTTCATACGTCATTATGGTTGAATACCATGCTGAGCTTGCATTCTGTCCGCGATAGCCCGAAGAATATGAAAACAAACCCGGACCAGGCTGTGTGTTTTGTTGCCAGTGATGACCGCATCCCATAGTATGTCCCATTTCGTGCACCAGTGTATAAGACCATGAGGTCTGCTGCACTCTTGACAGCCCGAAGCCATAGGTTGGACGACCATTTCCCGGTATGTAAGCATTTAATAACCAAGCAAGACCGCCAGTAAAATCCACTTCAGGAATAAGCATTACCAAATCGGCTTTATACTGTTTACGGAGGCTGTGTACTTCGTCCATCTTTCCATCGTTATCGTTTGTTAAATTGTCTAAATCGGCACTTGAATTAACTTCGACATAACCGGTTTTATGTTTGTACGCCAGGGTGAATGTAATGTTTGTTAATGAATTTTCCATAGCGGTATTTGATTTTTGTATTGCCTGGTCGATGAGGTCATTAATATCTGTAACCCTGAAATCGCTGAGCGCCCACAGTCTGGCTTTTTCGGTATATACAATCAGCACGTTTACCGTTACAGGGTCTGATAAGCCATCAGGCGGAAATGTACAGTCGCTCGCATCGGATGCAATATCTTCGGAATATGCAGAAGCTGTATTCATGCCTGCAGGCTCATGTTTTGAACTGTCGGATTCCGGAATGTCAACATCTTCGCAGCCCAGTTCATCTTTTTTCAGTTCCGACATTTTACAGTGAAACAGATAGCTTTTGCCGCTTTTTGTAGAAATAAAAAACTGTTCGTCACGCTGAGGAATGTCTGCTGACATTGAAATTCCCTTTTCTGAAACGGAAATATAACAGTGTCCAAATTCAGTGTCAAGTATTTTAGCCGTTATTCCTGTAATTCCATCATAACTGACAGTTACCTTTTTAACTGTTGCAGCATATTTTTTGCCTTCAAAAAAATCAAGCAGCAAAATATCTCCCTGATTTTTTTCCGTAAAATTTTTTAACTGTGGGTTATATTCAAAAGGACGGACATTTTCGACTTTACCGGTGAAAATACTTTTTAACGAGGGATGATTTTCCTGCATTATAAGATTTTGCAAACTGCTTTCATTATTAATATTAACGGTTCGATGATTTTGAGCATTCAAAAATCCTGCCGTAGCAATAATACATACGGCAATTGGCGACAGCTTTATCAGAAGATAATACGACATGCATTTTACAATTTTTCTCATAATTTATTTTTTTTAGTCAATAACACCTGTTATTGTAATTTCAGTACAAAGATAATATAAATTATGATGCTTTCAAAATTTTAGTTAAAAATTTTTCGGGATCTATAAAAAACTGTTTGAAAAATCATGTATCATTTTCAAATAGAAAATTGAAAACAGTCAGATGTCGCAAACAGCCATAAAGTGTTGTATTGTATGTTTATAACCTTAAATGTGCTAATTAGTTGTGGCACCAGCCAACTAACCATTATTAAAAAAACATGTATCTTTGACGAAAAAATGTACAATATGACTTTATCAGAAATAATAAAAGATTCCGGCTACAGACACGCACAGTTTGATTTAGTGCAAATTCATGAGTTTGAACAGCGCATTATTGTAAAGAACGACAGTAAAGGGAAGGAAATACCTTATATCAAATGCCTTATTCGCGGAAAGGAAATCAGATTGACGCCCGAAGAAACCGTCAGGCAACTGTATCTCGAAATTTTATTGAACGATTATAAATATCCCGCCGACCGTATCGAACTGGAGTATAACGTTACTTTCGGACGCGAGAAGAAACGCGCCGATATTGTTATTTTCGACAGGGACCAGACCACTACGCCTTACATTATTGTCGAGCTGAAAAAGCCGCGGCTCAAGGACGGCAAGGAACAGCTGAAATCATACTGCAATGCTACCGGCGCGCCCATCGGCGTATGGACAAACGGCGATTCCATTTCGTTTTACCACCGGCGCGATCCCAATTAATTTGAGGATATTCCCAACATTCCCAAGGCAAACGAAAAGCTGTCCGACATTCTTTCGGAACGCTGGACAATCGACGATTTGATTAAGCGGGACAAGCTGGTTAACGAACGCAAATCATTGAAAGGCTTGGTGCTAGAAATGGAAGACGAGGTGCTCGCCAATGCCGGAGTGGATGTGTTCGAGGAGCTTTTCAAGTTGATTTTCACCA
>JAISDB010000181.1 GCA_031265155.1 Prevotellaceae bacterium
CAACTAAAATCAGATATAAAAAGAAACAGTAAACTAAAAACAGTAATAAGTATTAACCGAGTCAACTTTTATACGGTTTAAGACTATGTAAACAGTCAACCTAAATCAGGAAAAGACAGGCTAAAAACAAAAAAAGAGGCTGTCTCGCTTTTGAGGGCAGCCTCTTCTTTTACCTCATTTTCCAGTAGAACAGCCTCAGCAGCTTATTGTTTTTACGAATCAGGTAATGAGGCTTTGATTGTGCTGTGCTGCTTTTGTTGCTGAGGTTGTCCCGTAAGGTAAACGGGATTTGAAATGAGGTTCGTCCCCGTTGAGCGTAGCGTCTCGCCATGTACAGATTAAAACTTTAGTTCAGAATACCGGTTAACCATAGGTTGCAGCACAGGACATACCCATCAGGCAGAAAATTGCCGTATTCCGTAAATCAATAATATTATCAGGATATTATGTCCGTTTTACCGGATTTTCGGTTCGCCGGAAAAACTTTTTGCTCAAAGCACTTGGATAACATTACGAAACTGCGATTTCCCTTACATCAATTGCGCTTACCGATTTAACTTATCTTATTAAAATTATTAGTTGCTAATTGGCTTTATTGTGATTTTATTTTTTATCTTTGCGCATAAATTCGTAACTCTTATTTTAAAATAATATATATGCAAAACAAACTTCAGGAATTAACGGAAAAGTTATATAAGGAAGGATTGTCGAAAGGACAAAGCGAAGCTGAAGCAATTACGGCAAACGCTAAAGCTGAAGCTAAAAAGATTTTGAACGATGCCCGACAGGAAGCAGAATCAATAATCGACAGAGCAAACAAGTCGGCAGCCGAAGCAAAGAAAAATGCAGATGCCGAAATAGCCATGGTTTCGCGACAGGTAATAGCGCAGGTCAAACAAAGTGTGGAATCGCTTATTACGGCAAAAATAATAACGCCTGCAGCAAAAGCTGCCGTTAACGATGTTGCATTTGTGCAGACGCTTGTAAAAACAGCAGTCGAAAATTTCAAAGCCGATAATCAAAATGTAACGGAATTGAATGTTTTATTGCCCGAATCACAACAAAAGGAATTTGAACAGTTTATAAACGAAGCTGCAATAAAACAGCTTGGCGACAATAAAACCGAATTTGTATTTTCAAATCGCATAAAATCGGGATTCAGGATTGTGTCAAAAGACAGCGGATATTACATAAGTTTTACCGAACAGGATTTTTTAAATCTTTTCAGCGAATATACGCGTCCCAAAATGCGGCAGTTACTGTTCGGACAGGAATAGAACATGATGATTATGAAACGAGAATATCCTTGTCTTATATCAAGTTTGCCCGAATTGATAATTGATTTTGATGCAAAGAAATTTGATTTTGCGGCATTGCGCAAGGAAGTCAGGGAAAGCATACATCCCGACGATTACGCACTGGTGGAAATCCTGTTTTATCCATACGACAATCAGAATCTTATAAATATGCTGGAGCGGAAAAACAGCGCTTTTTATGAAAAGGGAAATTTTGAACGGAATACCTTTGATGAAAAGATAAAAAACCGTTTATTGCCTAAATACATGAACGATTTTATTGAAATATTCGAAAATGAAAATAACGAAGACTGCCCCGCTGAACTTTTAAAACTGTACGAACGCAACAGGGAAAATTTACTTCATACACTATTTTATGACGAAGCATTAACGACAAAAAACGCATTTATATGTCGCTGGTTCGAGTTCGACAGGGATTTGCGCAACATACAGGCGGCAATAATTGCACGGCGCTTGAAAATAGATGCGTCCGACAGCTTTGTCGGCAGTCAGGCTGAAAATTTTGCAAAAAGCGCGGCAGCCGATTTCGGACTCGGCAGCGAAATAGACTGGATACAAAAAATCATTCAAATTGCAGAAATTGCCGACCCGTACGAACGCGAACGCAAAATCGACCTGTTCAGATGGGAAAAAATCGACGAAATTTCGGTTTACAGTTATTTTGACATCGACGCCGTTTTGGCTTTTATGCAAAAGGCAGATATTGTGGAACGCTGGATGTCGCTCGACAGGCAGACAGGAAAGGAAATGTTTAAAAAATTTATAAACGACTTAATGAAAACCTGCGATACGCAAAAGGTTTTTAATAGGAAAGACATAAAGAAGATATAAAAATACAGGAAAATAAAATATAAGTATTAAATGAAAACAACAGGAAAAGTAACAGGAATTATTGCCAATCTTGTATCGGTAAAGGTAGATGGAGCGGTTGCACAAAACGAAGTTTGCTACATAAAGCTGGGTGATATCAGATTGATGGCGGATGTAATAAAAGTTGATGGCGAAAAAGTGCAGGTGCAGGTATATGAAAGCACTCGCGGATTGAGCGTAGGCTGCGAAGTCGAATTTCAGGGACACATGCTTGAGGCGACACTCGGTCCCGGATTGCTTTCGAGCAATTACGACGGCTTGCAAAACAATCTTGCATCGATGGAGGGCGTGTTTCTGAAACGCGGAGAATATACCGCGCCGCTTGATTTTGATAAGGATTGGGAGTTTACGCCGATAGCGAAAGCAGGCGATGAGGTTATTGCCGCCGACTGGCTGGGCGAAGTTACCGAAGGCTGGCTGAAGCATAAAATCATGGTTCCTTTCAAATTTCAGGGTAAATATAAGGTTAAGACAGTAGTAGCCGAAGGAACTTATAAAATTAACGACAAAATAGCCGTTGTTACCGACGAAAACGGCAACGACCGTGAAATAACAATGGTTCAGCGCTGGCCCGTGAAGCAGGCAATCACGGCGTACAGAGAAAAACCTCGACCGTTCAGGATAATGGAAACGGGAGTTCGCATTATCGATACTTTCAATCCCATAGCCGAAGGCGGCACGGGATTTATTCCCGGACCTTTCGGCTGCGGGAAAACGGTATTGCAGCATGCTTTGGCAAAACAGGCTGATGCCGATATTATTATAAATGCAGCCTGTGGCGAGCGGGCTAACGAAGTTGTTGAAATATTTACCGAATTTCCAGAACTCGACGACCCGCGCACCGGTCGCAAACTGATGGAGCGTACAATCATAATATGCAATACGTCCAACATGCCTGTTTCGGCTCGCGAAGCGTCGGTTTATACGGCAATGACAATAGCCGAATACTATCGCGCAATGGGATTCAAAATACTTTTGCTTGCCGACTCAACATCGCGGTGGGCGCAGGCTTTGCGCGAAATGAGCAACCGCCTCGAAGAACTTCCAGGAGCAGATGCTTTCCCAATGGACTTGTCGGCAATTATTTCAAACTTTTATTCACGTGCAGGTCTGGTTTATCTCAACAGCGGTCAGACAGGCTCTGTTACATTTATCGGAACAGTGTCGCCTGCGGGAGGAAACCTGAAAGAACCCGTAACCGAATCAACTAAAAAAGCGGCGCGCTGTTTTTACGCACTGGCGCAAAGCAGAGCCGATGGTAAGCGATACCCTGCCGTTGACCCTGTAGACAGTTATTCAAAATATCTAGAATATCCCGAAATCTGCGAATATCTTAACAAAACCATAAGCGCCGAATGGACGTCAAACGTGAGCGAAGGCAAAAATATAGTTTTGCGCGGACGCGAAGCATACGAGCAGATAAACATTCTGGGCGATGACAGCGTTCCGATCGAATATCACGACCGGTTCTGGAAATCGGAACTTATTGACTATGTTATTTTGCAGCAGGACGCTTTTGATGCCATCGATGCTTCGGCGCCGCTGAAGCGTCAGCAGTTCATGTTTGAAAAAGTGCTTGATATATGCCGAACAAAATTTGCATTTGACAACTTTAACGAATGTATAGATTTCTACAAGCATATAATCAACAGTATGCGGCAAATGAATTACAGCGTATTTCAGGGCGACGAGTTTAAAAAATATGAAAAGCAGCTGAACGAGCATATGGATGAACGAAGAATAGGGTAACAGTACTATGAGTTCGACATAGCGAAGGACGCTGCGCCAAAGATAAAAAAGCAAGGTTCTGCCTTGCATAATCATGGAAATGATGAGTACAGGATATAAAATAAAAGAACAGGACAAGTTACACCTTGTGTTCCGTAGTGTCTTTTGCTACGCCGAACAGAGTAACCGAAAACGTACGTATTCGACCGTGTGCTTGAAGTATAATCTTATCGGTCGAACCGATATGCAGCTAACGACTGAACCGATGCGAGGCTATCGGTCAAATCGATGCGAGGCTATCGACTGAACCGATACGAGGCTATCGACTGAATCGATGCGAGGCTATCGACTGAATCGATGCGAGGCTATCGACTGAACCGATATACGGAATTTGATAGAAACAAACAGCAGTTGCAGGGCGTGCCCCTGCAAACAAAATAAATCAATAAAAATAATAAAATATATGGCAAAAGCATTTCAGAAAATTTACACAAAACTTGAGGCAATTACTAAGGCAACTGTCAGCCTGCATGCTCAAAACATAACAAACGACGAGCTTGCAACCGTTGACGGACGCCTGGCTCAGGTAATCAAAATTGACGGCGATATGGTATCCTTGCAGGTATTTGCAGGCACCGAAGGCATTCCTACCAATGCCGAAGTTGTATTTATGGGCGAACCGCCAACTCTCAGAGTAGGTGATGATCTGGCAGGCCGTTTTTTCAACGCTTACGGCAAGCCTGTAGACGGCGGAGTTGAACCCGATGGCGAAAAACGCGAAATAGGCGGACCTTCGGTAAACCCATTTCGCCGAAAACAGCCTTCGCAAATCATTCCCACGGGAATTGCAGGTATTGATCTTAACAACACTCTGGTTTCGGGACAAAAAATACCGTTCTTTGCTGATCCCGATCAGCCTTACAACAGTGTAATGGCGCTGGTTGCCCTGCGCGCGCAGGTCGATAAAATTATACTTGGCGGAATGGGACTGTCGAACGACGATTTCCTGTTTTTCAAAAAATCGTTCGAAAATGCCGGCGCGCTCGACAAAATTATATGCTTCGTAAATACAACCGACAATCCGCCGGTCGAACGGTTGCTGATTCCCGACATGGCGCTTGCTGCAGCTGAATATTTTGCAGTAGATAAAAACGAAAAGGTTCTCGTACTGCTTACCGACATGACATTATATGCCGATGCGCTTTCGATAGTTTCGAACCGTATGGATCAAATCCCTTCAAAGGACAGCATGCCCGGCTCGCTGTATTCCGACTTGGCAAAAATATATGAAAAAGCGGTGCAGTTGCCCGATGGCGGCTCTATAACAATCATTGCCGTTACCACGCTGAGCGGCGGAGATATTACTCACGCAATTCCCGACAATACCGGCTATATTACCGAAGGACAGCTATATCTGCGCAGAGACAGCGATACGGGAAAGGTCGTTATCGATCCGTTCCGCAGCCTTTCGCGCTTGAAGCAGCTGGTTATAGGCAAGCAAACGCGCGAAGATCATCCGCAGGTGATGAATGCTGCAATTCGCCTGTATGCCGATGCCTCAAATGCAAAAACAAAGCTGGAAAACGGCTTCGATCTTACTGATTACGACGAGCGGGCTTTGAATTTTGCAAGGGACTATTCCGAAAACATATTGTCTATAGATATTAATATAAATACAGTGGAAATGCTTGACAGAACTTGGAGTTTGTTCGGCAGGTACTTCAGTCAGACCGAAGTGGCAATCAAACAGGACTTGATGGATAAGTACTGGAACACTTTATAAAATTTCGAATAAAATGTGTGTAAATAAACTGATACTCGGCGACAATCTCGAAATACTGAAAGCGATGGACAGCGAAACGGTTGATTTAATCTATCTGGATCCTCCGTTTTTCAGCAATCGTAACTATGAAGTTATCTGGGGCGATGAAGGCGAAATTCGCAGTTTTCAAGACCGCTGGAGCGGAGGCATCGACCAGTATATTGCATGGCTCAAGGAACGTGTTGTTGAAATGCACCGCCTGCTGAAACCGACAGGCAGCATTTTTCTGCATTGCGACTGGCATGCCGATGCATATATAAGAGTGGATATTTTGGACAGAATTTTCGGACAGCATAAATTAATTAATCAAATAGCATGGTGTTATACATCAGCTGCAAATACAAAACATCGACTGCCTCAAAAACATGATACTATATTTTGGTATGCTAAAGAAGATAACTATACTGTAAATATAGATGAAATCAGAATACCTTACAATACAAAAACCGAAGCAAATTACAAAGAAGGTTTAAAAGGCTCAGGAACATTTTATGATGGGAAAATAAAATCAGATGAGGGTATATTGAACGAAAAGGGGAAAGTTCCGGAAGATTGGTGGTCAGATATTGCCATAGCTGCCCGTTATCCCAAAAACAGTCCTAACAATATAGGCTATCCTACTCAGAAGCCCGAAGCATTACTTGAACGCATCATCAAATGCGCCAGCAACGAGGTCGATCTTGTATTAGACCCTTTCGTGGGCGGCGGAACGACCGTTGCCGTTGCCGACAAGCTTAAACGCAAATGGATAGGCATCGACCAGTCGGTAGCTGCGGTGAAAGTTACCGACCTGCGCCTGCGCAGGCAGCATGATATATTCTCTCAGCCGTACGAACTCAAGCTACGCAAGTACGATTACAATACTGTCAGAAATCAGGATGCTTTTGAATTTGAAGCATGGATAATAAAACAGTTTGGCGGCACGCCCAATATCACGCAGCGAAACGATTTGGGCATTGATGGCAAAGCTGCCGGCGGAGCGCCGATACAGGTAAAGCGTTCCGACAGTGTACCGCGCGATGTGATTGACAGATTCCTTTCGGCAGTGCAGCGGTACGATAAGCGTTTGTTTGAAAAGAACAGGGCGGCAGGCAAGCCCGCAGGACACATCATCGCATTTTCGTTTGGCAAGGGAGCGGTTGCCGAAGCAGCGCGACTGAAAAATAAGGAAGGTATTATTATCGACCTGAAAAAAGTAAATGATATTATTGATTACGGCAGTGGTCCCAAAGTGTTGATAACATCAAAGGAGCTTGAAGACTACAAATACCTGCTGGAAGCTTCTGCCGAAAGCGATTCGGGCATTGAGTTTTATTCATGGGACTTTGACCACAATCCCGAAGAAGGATTCAAAGCTGATATAGTGATAGACAAAGACGGAAAACAGGTGAAAAAATTTGAGCCGGGAGAACACAGTATTGCCGTTGAAGCTGTAGACAGGGAAGGGTTGGAAGGCGCAGGCGAATTAACATTGAAAGTAAAAGCAACCGAATGAAAAATCTTCAAAAATTATGTATTATAAAGTAAAACAAGTATAATAAAATTTTATGGCTATTAAATATCAATATAACAAAACATCGCTTAACGACCTGAACAAGCAGCTTAAAGTACGCGAAAAGACTTTGCCCACAATCAAAAGCAAGGAGTCGGCATTGCGCATGGAAGTTAAAAAAGCGAAAGACAGGTCGGATGAAATAAACGCCGAACTTGTGCAAAAAATCAATTCATACGACCGGATGTCGGCTTTGTGGACGGAATTTGAACCGGGGCTGATTGCCATTGATGATGTTGATATTAAAACCATAAAAATAGCGGGCGTGAAAATTCCCGTAATAGATGGCGTGATATTTTCGCTTAAGCCGTTTAATCTTTTCAGCAAACCGCTTTGGTATGCCGAAGGAGTTGCAATTCTTAAAGATCTTGCGCGCTTGAGCCTGGAACGCGAATTTACCGGCGAAAAGGTGCGTCTTCTGGATTTTACGCGCAAGAAAACCACTCAGAAAGTAAATCTGTACGAAAAGGTTCAGATACCCGGATATAAGGAAGCTGTTCTTAAAATAAAGCGATTTATCGAAGATGAGGAAAATCTCTCGAAAGCCGCCCAGAAAATAGTAAAAAACAGACACGAAAAAATGGAGGAAACAAAATGATAGTTCCGATGATGAAATATTCGATGATTGTTTTCTACAAAGACCATCAGCCGTTTTTGCAAAAGATGCAGGAACTCGGACTTGTAGATGTAACCGTTTCGGCGTTAAAGGCAAGCGACGGCGAGCATGATATTGTTGAAAAAATCAAAAACTGCAGGCAGGCAGTGCAGCATTTGAAATCTGTTGCCGGTGCGCAGAAAAGCCGGCAGGATATTAAAAAGGATATTAATGCGGACAGGGCGCTTGAAATTTATATCAATGCAAATAATGCTCTCATAAAACTGAAAGCCGGGCTTGATAAGGCATCCAAAGAAACAGCAGAGCTTGCCGCATGGGGCGAATTTGACGCAAATTATATCGAAAAGCTGCATGATGCGGGAATTTCAGTGCATTTTTACGAGCTGAACGAAAAGCGCTTTGATGAATTTAAAAGCCGGTGGAGCGAAAAATATTCGATTACCGAAATAAGCAGGATTGACAAAAAGGCATATTTTGTAATTGCAGCGCTTTCGTCAGAAGTTTTTGAATTTGATTTGCCGGAGCTGAAGCAACCTGAACTTAATCATGCTCAGGCTTTGGAGAATATCAAAAAAGTTGAAGCCGAAATCGAGGAACAGCAAGGCATTATCAATCGAAGCGTTGCGTACATCGACGATTTTGTCGCCGAAAGCAAACGCCTTGCCGGCGATTTGCATCTGATGAAAGCCATAAGCAGCGGTGAAGAAGCCGCCGATGGAAAGCTCATTGTTCTTGAAGGCTGGGCAACTGCCGACACTCAGGCGGAAGTCGATGATTTTTTGGATAATTCGGGCGCCGTTTACATAAAAGAACAGCCGTCGCCGGAAGACGATACTCCCGTGAAACTCAAAAACAACAGGTTTGCGCGACTGTTTGAGTTTGTCGAGCAGTTTTACACTCTCCCAAAATACGGAACAACCGACATGACGCCATACTGCGCTCCGTTCTACATGTTCTTTTTCGGATTTTGCCTTTGCGATGGCGGATACGGTTTAATATTCCTGATATTGGGGCTTGTTATGGCAAAAAAGATGAAAAGCGGCGTTCTTCGCAGTATAGGCTGGCTGACGTTTTGGTGCGGACTGGCAACATTTCTGTTCGGAATGGCGACAGGCTCGTTCTTTGGCGTTTCACTGGCAGAGTTCAAACTGTTTGAGCCTGTAAAAAACATATTTCTTGATTCTGAAAAATTATTTTACTTTGCTCTCGGCACGGGAATTGTGCATTTGCTTTTGGGAATGGGCGTCAAGGCTTACAGCAAGGCAAAGTATTTTGGCTTCATGCATTGCCTGTCAACGGTCGGCTGGATGATTGTGATCGTGTCGTCAATTGCGGCGCTTCTTGTTGTTCCCAAGCTTGGTCTGACTGTTGCTTTTGGCGCAGAAATATTTTGGAGCGTTTTCGGACTGGGACTGTTTTTAATGTTTTTCTGCAATTCTCCGGGTAAGAACATATTTGTAAATTTTGGCGCGGGATTGTGGAATACGTATAATGATATTACCGGAATTTTGGGCGATACGCTGTCGTATCTGCGACTGTTTGCGCTTGGCTTGTCAGGCTCGGTTCTTGCAACCGTGTTCAACAGTCTGGCTACTGGAATGAGTCCTGACATTATTGTTGTAAAGCAAATAGTTGTGGTTATGATTTTACTGGTGGGACACGTGCTGAACCTGTGCATGTCGGCGCTTGGAGCATTTGTGCATCCAATGCGCTTGACGTTTGTGGAATTTTATAAGAATGCGGGATTTGAAGCAGGACAGAGAGTTTTTAATCCGCTGAAAAAAGAAAATTAAATGTTACATTACAGACAGCGACAATGCTGTTGCTGTTTGCAGCGTCTGTTTCGTGCGGGAAAAGGAAAATAATGATTGCAGGGTTACAGATAACAGCAAGAGAATACATCAAAATGCTTGGGATTACGTCCCGCCAACGGCGAGAACAGATCTCAACGCTTGGAAACACTTCTCGCCGGTGGCGAGAACACATCCCAACACTTGGGAACATCTCTCGCCAGCGGCGAGAACAGATCTCAATGCTTGGAAACACCTCTCGCCGGCGGCAGGAACAGATTCCAACATTTGTAAACACATCTCGCCAACGGCAGGAACAGATTCCAACGCTTGGAAACACATCTCGCCGACGGCAGGAACAGATCCCAGCGCTTGGGAACACATCTCGCCATTGGCAGGAACACATCACAAGGCTTGGGAACACTTCTCGCCATCGGCAGGAAGACATCACAAGACTTGGGAAACGTCTACGCATCAGATATGGAAAAAATACATTTTATAAATAAAAATAATAATTAAATTAAACAAAAAGTTATGAAAAAATTTATCTCATCAATTACGTTAAAAAATCTCAGAAACAATATGCATTTTGCATTTATGAGAAGCATTTTGGAACTGCTGCAAACACAGGCAGCAAACATCACTCACATCACAGAACAGATGTCGGCATTTGCCGCCCTCGTTGCCGATGAAGACGCTGCTCTGGATATTGTGAAACGTTATGAACTTACCGAACAGATTCACGACGAAGACCACCGCCGCGATACTGCTTTTTACGGTATGCGCGAAATAATTCGCTCGTGCATTCGTCATTTTGACCCCGACAAACGCGATGCCGCAATACGTTTGGACGCCGTTTTTGAAGATTATAAAAAAACGCCCAAAAAACCGCTGCCCGAAGAAAGCGCCGACCTGCACAACCTTGTACAGCGGATTGAAGCATTGAACGCCGACATAGCGCTGCTTGGACTCGGCGACTGGCTAAACGAAATGAAACAGGCAAACAACAATGTAGTGGCATTTACCGCCTCGCGCGAATCGGAAGCCGCAGCACGCGCACAGTTTAAGATGACAAACATCCGCGCCGAAGCCGATGCAGCATACGCCGAAATAACGGCGCGCCTCGAAGCCGCCGCAACGCTTGAAGGTGCAGATACTTACAAAAACCTGTTTGGCGAAATCAACGCCCGCATAGCAGAATACAACACTATTATTGTACGCGAAAAGGCTCTACGCTCTGCAAAAACGTCAAACACAACTCCGAATAATTAATAATTATGTACGAAGTTCAGACAAAAAACGAACAAATAAAAGAAACAACCTAACAGGTTTCCGAAACCTGTTAGGTTTACAAAACAAAGAAAGTATTAATCAACAAAAATAAAAAATTATGAAACATATAATAAACACATTAAAATTAGCAGCAATGCTGTTGCTTTTGGCAGGAATGGTTTTGTCCTGCGGGAAAGATAATGAAAAGGAAAACGTTTCATTAAAAGGAACAAAATGGAAATTAGAAGGTATAGTTGATGCAAAAACGGGAATACTCACAGAATTAGAGCCTAAAGATTGCGAAGAATGTTATACGCTTACTTTCGACACAGATATATCTGCGCATGGTATGGCAATTAAAACTCCTTTATGTATATTGAATTTGTACAAAATGGAATTATGTACTCCTCGTGCCATTCTGTATGATGATGAAATAAGTGATTCTATGATATACATAGAAATATTTTATTCTTTAATTTCTTATAAACATGAAAATAATAAATTAAAACTATTTTATAACCAAAAAGGTTATTTACTTTATAATCTTGTTGACCTATGAAAACGATAATACTATTTAGCATATTTTGTGTTTTTACGTATAAAATACATGCACAAATTACAACAAATGATCTGCCGATTAGTTTTGACAGTAAAATATCCAAAATGATAAATAATATCCAATTCAAAACATTGCACGCTCCAAATCTTGCAATGATAAAAATGCAGGACGAAGAAAATGATAAAAAGCCAGAGCCTTTACGCTATGCTTATCCTGTTGAAGTTAACTATACCTTGACAAATTCAGGCGAGTGGCAAATATTAGACGATGGAGGTAAACTCTGGAAATTAAGCGTTAATATACCTGGAGCATTATCATTAAGTGCATTATACAACAAGTTTTGGATTCCCGAAGGCGCAAAATTTTTTGTTTACAGCAAAGAAAACAAAAAATATATTGGCGCTATAACATCCGAATTTCTTAATGGAAGCAGTACTAATCCTAAAGAATTTGCAACAGGGTTGATTTATGGAGATAACATAACTTTTGAATATTATCAGCCTTCTACGGTTACTGATTCTGCAATAATATCCATTTTTCGTATTGATTATGGATATCGTTTTGTGAAGAACTCAAATGATAATATGTTACAATCTTTTGGCGATGCCGCATATTGTGAGATAAATATTAATTGCAGTCAGGGGAACAACTGGCAAACAGAGAAATATGCCGCAGCAAGAGTGTCTGTTGTCGGATCCGAAGGTTCTGGCTGGTGTTCATGCGCTTTAGTTAATAATACTGCAAATGATTATACTCCTTATGTTTTAACAGCCAATCATTGTTTAGGAGGTTTAGATGCCGTTAGTAACAGCAGTGCTGCCTACTGGACTTTTTACTGGGATTACGAACAATCAGGTTGTACTAATAGTAGTATAGAGCCTGCAATCAAAAGTACAACAGGAGCAATCGTAGTTGCGAATAACAGCATATCTGATTTTGCCTTGCTCCAATTAACACAAGATCCTCGTAATGTAAATAATTTTACGCCTTATTACTTAGGCTGGGATAAAGGTAGCAATTCAGTAACAAGCGGAGTAGGAATACATCATCCTAAGGGAGATGTCAAAAAAATTAGCATATCAAGTCAAATACAGAATTATTCAAATTCGATTGGATGGGATGATGGATCGACATCTCAATCAAATACACATTGGAAAGTTATTTTTAGTAATGGAATTATAGAAAAAGGTTCATCTGGTTCTCCATTCATAAATAATAATAAAAAAGTTATTGGACAATTGCATGGAGGAGATATAACGTGTATAAATAATCCTACAGATTATTACGGTAAATTCAGTGTTTCATGGAAAGGAGCAGTTACAGGTAATGGAGCAACAGATAATAGAAGAAGATTGAACTATTGGTTAGATCCATTAGGTACAAATCCAAACACACTGGATGGTATCGCTTTTGCCATTTCTGGCGCAAATGCTCTTTACAGTTTACAACAAGCAACATATTCAATATCAAATTTACCAACTGGAACAACGGTAACATGGAGCGGTAGCAGCAACGTAAATATTATAAGCGGTCAGGGAACTTCACAGGTAACAATATCAATATGCGGTGGAAGTACGGCAACATTAACAGCAATGCTTTCGGGAACAATAAACAATGTATTAAGTAAAAATCTTACAGTAAATAATGGTGAATTAACAATTACTTTGAATGGAGAATATGCACAAGTACATTTTGACTATCCTAATGCACAATGTTATGATTGGATTATAAGTTATGATATTTATAGTGATGTCGGTAATGGAAGCATTAATTGTACAAACAATTCCTCGTTAACAGTTACACCATTAAATGGAGCAGAAACGGGAACTATAGAAGTACGAGCTAAAATAAATAGCTGTTATAGTCCGTGGCAATCTGACATTGTTGTTTTTTGGAGACCTGAAATTGATGGGACATGCAGCTATCTTAATCCTTCCAGTGGCGAGCCATTTTATGCCTGTTTGGTAGCACCATTTCCCGAAACAGGTAAACTTGGAGAAGTGAGTTATCGTTGGTATATAGGTAGTACTTTTATAGGCGAAACGTATGACACATATATATGGTCACATGAGTGGCCATGCGGAATGGGTAGTGTTGGTGTCGTTGTATGTATTGATAATCAAGAAACTGAAATGTTCGCAAATGCAGATTTTTGGGGAATGTGCGGTGGCGGCGGCTGGGGAGTTTCATCTGCCTATCCAAACCCTGCAAGCAGCGAACTGATTATCGACAGAATAGAAGAAACAAACAACATAGAGACGACTGCAATAAATACCCAAAGCGCAAAAGTCAAGGTATCGAATATAACAGTATTATTATACAGTCACAGTACCACACAATTGGTTTACAATAAAACGTATTCATCATCAGAGAAGCAGATAAAAATAGATAC
>JAISDB010000032.1 GCA_031265155.1 Prevotellaceae bacterium
TTTTAATAAAAATAAAAATTATGACAAAGAGAATTAAATTAATGGCAAACATGTTGCTTATGGCAGCATTTGCCGCAATGCTCTGCACCTCGTGCAGCAAAGACGACCCCGCGCCTGTACAGGCTACAGGTGTAACGCTCAACAAAACGACGCTCACGCTCACTGTTGGCGAAACCGAAACGTTAACGGCAACAGTAACGCCCGACAATGCAGCCGACAAAACCGTAACATGGACAAGCAGCGCAACCGCCGTTGCAACAGTTGACGCTGCAACGGGCAAAGTTACGGCAGTAGCCTTGGGCGAGGCTGCCATTACGGCAACAACCGCTAACGGCAAAACGGCAACCTGCGCCCTGACCGTAACTCCTGTTGAAGTCGGCGATGTAACGCTCAACAAAACGACGCTCACGCTCACTGTTGGCGAAACCGAAACGTTAACGGCAACAGTAACGCCCGACAATGCAGCCGACAAAACCGTAACATGGACAAGCATAGCGCCGACGGTAGCCACCGTTACGGATGGCTTGGTAACGGCAGTCGCCAAAGGCGCGGCAACCATTACGGCAACGACCGCCAACGGAAAGACGGCAATCTGCGAAGTAACGGTTGAATATATAGTTGAAACCGTACTTATACCCAATGGTACGTTCCTCATGGGCAGTCCGGAAACCGAGCCGAACAGGTTTACTAACCGTGAAACACAGCACGAGGTAACGCTCACCAAAGACTATTGGATGAGCAAGTACCCGATTACCAATGCCCAGTATGCAACCTTTCTGAATGATGTTGGAGTTGACGGCACGGGCGCGAAGGTAGATATTCAAAACGGGGAAAGGTTGATAGAATCAAGCAGCGCGTACATTAGTTATGATTGGGGACTGCACTATAACGGCAATCAGTGGGAACCCGCGGCAAATTATGAAAATAATCCTGTGATTTTTGTGAGCTGGTACGGGGCGAAAGCCTACGCCGAGTGGGCGAGCGGCGATTTGCCTACAGAAGCGCAGTGGGAACGCGCGGCACGCGGCGGCGTTGAAAGCATGCCTTTCGGACTGGGAAACGGCAAGGTGTTGACAAGCGAGATGGCAAACTTTGAAGGAACTCATCCTTATGATCTCGACAAGGGCGGAACATATAATGATAACTCCGGCGTTTACGTGCACCGTACCACGGCAGTAGATGCCTACCCTGATCATGCCAACGCTTACGGGCTGTACGACATGCACGGCAACGTAATCGAATGGTGCCTGGACCAGTGGGACGGCAGCAGCGACTATGCAGGCTCCCCGGCAACGGATCCTGTTGGTGAAACCGGTTTGCGCCGCGTGCTGCGCGGCGGCTACTACCTCGCCCTCGCCCAAACCTGCCGCTCCGCCTATCGCGGCTCCCATGCCCCCGCCGACCGTGACTACTACGGCTTCCGCATAGTGTTTGTGGTTAATTGATAATTAACAATTAACAATTAATAATGGTAAATAAGTTTTATTAATCAATTAAATATAAAAGATCATGGCAAGCAATGAAAAGACAGGCGTAATAGTCGTACTTATGTTTTCGATTACGTATTAACGGTATAAGCCCGATATGATGACAGCGCACTCGATGCAGTGTGGATGCCCCACTCGGTGCAGTGGTAATGTCCCACTCGGTGCAGTGGATGTATCCCACTCGGTGCAGTGGAGGCATCCCACTCGAAGCAGTGGGGATGGCACACTAAAAAACCTGTCGATAGAAATAGAAACAGAACCTGACAGGTTTCAAAAACCTGTCAGGTTTACAAAAGGGTGAATTATAAAAAATACAATAAATATTATATAGAACAGATTATTATATGCTTAAAATTCATCCAATTATTGAATCGTCATTGCGAACCGCTTGCGGTGAAGCAATCCGGCATATTATTTTGACTGGATTGCTTCGCTCCGCTCGCAATGACGGCAAAATAATATATTGCAGTTGACGCATATAATGTTTTATTAAATATAAACTCTAATAATGAAAAAGATATTTGTAACAGTTTTACTGATTTGCGCGGTAAACTTAATGCCGGCGCAATCGTACAGAATAGACATAACAATAAATGGACTCGGCGACTCGACAGTGTTGCTGGCTGTGCATGGCGGAGCATCAAAATATTCGGTCGATACAGCCGTGCTTGATAAAAACGGTACAGGTTCGTTTTCCGGACAAAAGGCGCTGGAAGGCGGAATGTATTTTATTGCAGTAAATGGAGTCGCTCTTTTCGATTTTCTGGTTTCAGCCGATGGCGATGATAATTTTGGCATAATAACCGATAAGGACGACTATTCAAAAATCGAATATATTAACTCGCCCGAAAATACGGCAATGCTGGCTTATCTCGACTATCGCAACCGGCATCAGGAGAAATATGAAGAGCTGATTGAACAGATCAGAACGAGCGCCGAAAACAGCAGCGAACAGAAGGAACTGCGAAATCAGCTGTTAAATTTTAATGATCCGCTTATTGCTTTTTCCGACAGTCTGGCAAACCGGTATAAGGGGAAGTTTCTGGCTACGGTTGTAAATGCTTTCAAGCCTCCTGTCGAGCCTGATTTTAACCTGCCTGCCGATGAACCCGACAGAGACAGGAAAATTGCAATGAACTATTACCTGTTCAACAAAGAACATTTTCTTGATAACATAGACTTTAACGATGAACGCATATTTAGAACCCCGTTCTTTGAACCGAACATTATTGACTATTATCTTAAAAACGTCCTGATATTCAAAGAACCCGACTCGATCATTCCATGCATTGATAAAATAATGAGCCGCATGACATTCGGCTCGCGAAGTTATAAGTATCTGCTTTCGCACATATTCAACTTTTATTATACGTCGCCGGTTATGGGACACGAAGAAATAGTGATATATCTGGGCGAAAACTATTATTTAAAACCTGAAACCACATGGGAAACCGAAAAGTTCAGAACGGAATTGATTAATTTCATACAGCGAAACACGCCTACACTGATAGGAAAAACATCGCCCGACCTGCTATTGCCGACGCCCGACGGCAAGCGTTATGAATCAGTTCACGGGCTCACCGCCGACTATACCGTACTGTACTTCTACGACACCGACTGCGGACACTGCAAGGAGGAAACTCCGCGCATGAAGGATATTTACGACAGGTACAGAAATGAACTCGGACTGGAAGTTTATGCAGTATATGTTCAAACCGACGAGAAAAAATGGCTGGATTTTATTGAAAAAAACAGGCTTGACTGGATCAACGTATGGGATCCTTATCGCACGGGAAATATTTACAGTATGTTTAATACTGCTACCACGCCCCAAATTTACTTGCTTGACAGGGATAAAAAAATAATTGCACGCCGCCTGGACTCCGAAAATCTTGACAAGCTGCTGCAAATTTATCTTAACAGGAAATAATGATGAAAAAGCAAAACCGCTTAAAAATTAAGCGGTTTTGCTTATAAAGTGCCCGAAACAGGACTCGAACCTGCACAACCTTGCGATCGCTAGTCCCTGAAACTAGTGCGTCTACCAATTCCGCCATTCGGGCTATGACGTCGCAAAAGTACAAAATATTTGTGAATAAAAAATATTTTGCCTGTAACATTTTAATATTTATTTTTGTACCTTTGACACTGAATTTAATATCAATACATAAAGCGGTTGAAAAAGAAGTTAAACATATTTGCGATTATATCCGATTTTATAAAGCGCTGCGTAAAATTTGTCACGCGCGATATTTGGTATCTTACAAGGGAAAAGCCAAGTAAAAGCGATTCTTTTCTTACGCGCCAGTTGAAAATAATAATAATAGCGGTACGCTCGTTTATTGAGGATAAAATTACGGTTCGGGCTTCGGCGCTTACGTATTATACGCTGATGTCGCTTATTCCGATTGCAGCATTGATTTTTGCCATGGCAAAAGGCTTTAACTATGAAAACGAACTTAGAATCTTTTTGTTTGAAAACTTTTCGGAGCAGCATGATATTGTCCAGTGGGTATTGAGTTTTGTCGATTCTACTTTGAAAAACACAAAAAATGGACTTATTGCAGGAATAGGAATAATAATGCTTTTGTGGGCATGCCTTAAACTGCTGATTCACGTGGAAGAGTCGTTTAATCATGTGTGGAATGTGAAAAATCCGCGTTCGTGGAAAAGTCGCATTACAAGCTATTTAGCCGTATTTATTATTGCGCCTGTATTTTTGATGGTGTCAATAAGCGTTTCGCTCGCTCTAAATCACGATGTTGGCGGAATAACATCATCATTGCCGTTTCTCGACAGTATCAGTCCTTTACTGAATATTTTGTACGAATGTATTCCGTTTGTTTCCGTATGGATTTTATTTGCACTGATTTATAAATTCATGCCCAATACGCGGGTCAGGTTTTCGCATGCCCTGCTTGCGGGAATTATTGCGGGTTCCCTGTTTCAGTTAACGCAGGATTTATATGTTTATTCGCAGGTTTCGATTACTAAATTCAGCGCAATTTACGGAACTTTTGCAGCCATACCGCTGTTTTTGATGTGGGCGCAACTGAGCTGGCTCATTGTTTTGCTCGGCGCCGAACTGTCATTTGCCTATCAGAATATCAATAATTACGAAAGCGAAAAAGAATCGGAACATACAAGCTTTTATCAGCGTAAAATCTTTGCATTGCTTATTGCGCGCATGATTGCCGTTAATTTCAAAAATGAAAATGCGCCTTTGGAAATATCCGATATTTCGGAAAAGCTTGGATTGCCGACACGTATTATTCGCACGGTTGTAAATAATCTCGTTGAATCGGGAATACTTTCCGAAGTCGTATCCAAAACCGACAGGGAGTATGGCTATCAGCCGGCTTTTGACGTAAACAGGATGACGATAGCAACTGTTTTTGCCCATTTGGAAAAATTAAACAGCAGTGATTTTGCTTCGGATAACGACGAATATAAGAATGTTGAAGAATTAATAAATACAGTATGGACTGATTTCGAAAGTTCGCCCAAAAACAAACTGCTTACGGAATTATAAACTGTTGACGACGAGCTGGAAATGATTATGAATCTTTATTAATATTGAAGAAAACTGTATATGTTAAAAAATAATCATTGGCGAATTAATTTTTTTTATATCTTTGCTGAACATAAAAATGCAAAAAATGAAAAACATATTATTATTATTATCGGTCATTTTGTTTGCGTGCATGCAAGCACGGGCGCAAAATAATACGGATGAGTCTCAAATAATTGCAAATTCGGCTGTATATGCTTTGCCAAAGACATCAATAAAAATAAGAATCGAAATAGAAAAGGAGATTTTTACTGTGGGTCCTTACGCGCAGTATGCCGAAAAGTATTTAGGTATTGAAGTGGATACGCACAATCATGAAAATTATTATATCCGGAAAATAGAAATGATGCCGTTCAAAGAAGCCGATGCAAATGCCCTGTACACCATTAATTTTGGAAAGATGAAAAATGTACGGGCAAACTTCTTGAATTTGACATCGGAAGGCTTGCTGTTTTTGGGAAATTATAAGTCAGAAGGAAATTTATCTTCGCGCTTTACGGTAACTGCCGAACAGCAAACAAGGTTTTTGGATGTAGCTGCAAATTCAAATTACACGGTCGAACGCGCTGTTTATTACGGAACGGTAAAAACCGACACAGGCATTGTTCAGGTTCCGATAGAACGCTGGCAAAAAACAGGCAAAAATACCGAAACCAAAGCTGCCGAAGTTGCCGAACTGATAAATACATTACATAAAAAACGCATTGAAATTGTTACTGGTGAAAGCGACTTTACAGGCGAAGGTCTTACAGCCGTGCTTGCCGAAATACGAAAAATGGAAGCCGATAACATGTATCTGTTTACAGGAAAATCAACAAGAACAACGGAAATTCATTTTTTTGATGTAATCCCCGATGCCATGCAGGCGCAGCAGTCGTACATAGCATTCAGGTTTTCCGAAAAACAGGGATTGTCGCCTGCAAACAATGTTAGCGGACGTCCGATAATATTGACTTTGGAAAAAGAAACATCATTTTATTCCGATGCAATGACAGATGCTGATGCTAAGCGCAACAGGGCGGAACTGATTTATTACCGAGTACCGCGAATTGCAAAAGTCAGCCTGCTCGATGGCACAAACGTGCTAATACAGGATCGTTTTCCTGTTTATCAGTTTGGAAATATATTATCGCTGCCTGCAGATTTACAAATGAAATAACATCAAACTCAAAAATAACAAATCACAAATAAAAATATTATAAAATTATGGCAACAAAAAAACAGGTTTCAATAGAAACACTTCAACCAAACGAAGTTTGGAAAAACTTTTATGCGCTGACGCAAATTCCGCGTCCTTCTAAAAAAGAAAGCAAGGCAGCCGAATATTTACTTCAATTCGGCAAAAAGCTGGGACTCAAGTCAATTATGGACGAAATCGGAAATGTGATAATATCGAAACCTGCAACCGCAGGAATGGAAAAATGTAAAGGCATTATACTTCAAGCTCACATAGATATGGTGCCGCAAAAAAACAAGGACAAGAAACACGATTTCGACAAGGATCCGATAGAAGCATGTATCGATGGCGAATGGGTTACGGCAAACGGCACAACGCTCGGAGCCGACAACGGAATAGGCGTTGCAGCGGCAATGGCTGTTCTTGAGTCTAAAACCGTTGAACACGGACCGCTCGAAGTTCTTATTACAATCGACGAAGAAACAGGAATGACAGGAGCAAAAAATCTAAGCCCGAAGTCGCTGAAAGGCGAGATATTGATAAATCTTGATTCCGAAGACGAAGGTGAGCTTTATATCGGCTGCGCAGGCGGAATTGACGGAACGTTTACATTCAAATATAAAAAGGAAGAAATGTCCAAAGGTCTTATTCCCGTTCAGTTAAATGTTACACTGCTTGAAGGCGGACATTCGGGAATTGATATAATTCTCGGTCGTGCAAACGCCAATAAAATAATGTTCCGTATTATAAAATCGCTTGCAAACAGAATAGATGCTCGACTTGCATCAGTCGAAGGAGGAGACATGCGCAATGCAATACCGCGCGAAGCAGTAGCCGTTGTAGTAATAGAAAAAGACAGGGAACAGGAATTGAAAAAAATTATCGATGAACTTCGTGAAATAATTAAATCCGAATACTCTGTAACCGATAAACAGCTTGACATATTCACTAAAAAAGCAGAAAAGCCGAAAGAAATTATAGACAGGAAAACTCAGGCGGCGCTTGTTGATGCCGTTTACGGCTGCCCGAACGGCGTTATACGAATGAGCGATACCATGCCGGGTTTGGTAGAAACATCCACCAATCTGGCAATAGTAAAATCCGATTCGGGTAAAATTCAGGTAAAATGCCTGTTGCGGAGTTCTGTTGACAGCGCCAAACTCGACCTTGCTGAAGCAATGGAATCCGTATTCCGTCAGGCAGGAGCAAAGGTGGAATTTTCGGGCGGATACAGCGGCTGGAAGCCGAATGTGAAATCGCCGATACTTGTTGTGATGCAGGAAACATACAGGAAACTTTATAAAAAGGTACCGGAAGTTAAGGCAATACATGCCGGACTTGAATGTGGAATTTTCGGCGGCATTTATCCCAAATGGGATATGATTTCGTTTGGACCCACTATAAGACATCCTCATTCGCCTGCTGAAAAAGTAAATATCGAATCGGTTGATAAATTTTGGAAATTTCTTGTGGCAACATTGAAAAATGCACCGAAAAAATGACTTGTGCAAAAAAGCGATAATAAACAAAAAAGTCGAAGCAGTTATCTTTGACATAGGAGATACGCTTATAGCTGCAACCGATATTGCGCAAAGAGCATTGCTGTACACAGCTGTTAAGTTGCAGAAGCATGGATTAATTAAAAATCACGGCAATTTTTGCGAGATTTACAGAATTGTTGACAGACGAACCGAAGGCGTTAATGTCAATCACTTATATTCGGGAATACGGATCTTAAGCAGCGTGGCTGACGCGCTTAATATGCAAAAACGACATTTGTTTTATTATCGGTTTCTTTCCATATACAGAGATAAAGTCAGAACTTTAATCATAAACAGTCATTATAATGTAAAGAATATTTTTGTTGAACTCAAAAATAAAAACATAAAAATCGGTATTCTTTCTAACGGAACAACATATGAACAGCTTTAGCAGCTTTATTTATTGGATGTTTTAGACTGCATAGATGAAGCTGTTACATCTCAGGAATTGCAGGTAGAAAAACCGGACATAATGATGTTTTCAATCGTTCTGAGCAGGTTAAATTGCAAACCGGAAAATGCAATCATGGTAGGAGATGATATAATAAGAGACATAAACGGTGCGAATAAAGCCGGAATGACAGCTGTTTTGCTTACAAAGTATAAAAAAACAGTATCTGCTGACGAATACAAATCGTATTACGCTATAAAGTCTTTGAATGAATTATTGAAAATATTGGAATAGAATGAATAATAATATTATTGGCGATTTAATAAAAGGAACTGTAATCACCGTTTCTTCTGCTTGCATTATTTGGCTGGCACAAAGAATTATTGAAATAGAATTAGAATATATAATTGTTATTGTTGGTCTGTGTACATTTATTTTGACTGGTTTATGGATCTGTCATAAATTTTATAAAACAGTTGGAATTAAAAAGTTTTCTACAAAGCGTGCAACGCTCAATCTTAATAAAATAATCAATTCCGCAAAAGAAAGTGTGGATTTTTTAGGCATAAGCGGAAAAACTCTGTTTGATAAAGGAAACAACGATATGTGCAAAATTTTGACAGAACGCAAAAAATTAAGAATACAATTTCGTTTTCTGCTTCTTGATCCTGAATCGGATTATTTACAAGAAAAAGTTAAAGAAGAAATGGATAGTGGAAATATCCAAAATTGGAAAGATGATATAAATAATTCTATCAAAACATTATACAAAATAGGCATGGAGGAGGTACAATGTTATGACGCTAAACCGATTTGGAATATTTTACGTGTAGACAATAAAATTTTTTTGTCGTATTACGGAAATGGAAGAAGCGGACGCGAATTTCCTGTGATTAAGATAGAAAATAATACTAAACGTTCTACGCTGTATATACCGATTATGAATGAATTTGAATATCTTTGGAAAAAAGCGAAAAAAGCGAAAAATCCACCATAACGGAAACAGCAGTATTTTTTGGATGTTATTTTTGTAAAAACAGATAATGATGCCAAAAATGGCTTACAAGTCATATCCATAAGAGGCAATATGCCAATAAACTTAATCTTTACGTCAAAAAACAGGTTATTTAGTTGCTCTTTAAAAAGGGAGCAAATCATTTATTAATAAATAAAAAAGGTTCAAGATAACTTTAAGATTTGATTATCTTTGTAAGTTATTTAGGATCAATGAAAAACAAATAAATTTACGGCACGTACATTTCCGAGCGCAAAACTCGTGAAATAATTAAGTATTTTAGCCACGATATTGAGGCTAAAAAAGCGTCGAAATTAACAGGCGTATTCGCCCAACTATCAACAGATTCTATGGTACGTTTCGGGAGCGTATTGCCGAAATTTGTGAGGCAGAAAGTCCGTTTGAAAATGGCGAAATAGAACTTGACGAAAGTTATTTTGGATCTCGTAGAGTGCGCGGCAAGCGTGGTCGTGAAGTGTAAGGTAAAACGCCTGTTTTTGGGATGTTAAAACGAGGCGACAAAGTATATACTCAAATCGTCAAAAGATGCTCTATCAAAGAGTTATTGCCTGTTATTCAGGAAAAAGCAGACGCCAATTCAGTTGATGGATTCAAAGCTTATGATGGACTGGTAAATTACGGGTATAAAAAGCATTATAGAGTGTATCACGGCGACAATGAATTCGCCGATGGGAACAACCATATTAACGGCATCGAAAACTTCTGGAGACTATGTAAAGTAAGACCGGCAAAGTTCAGAGGTATGAACAAAAAATCATTCTGTTTACGCATAAAAGAATGTGAATTTAGATACAATTTTAGAAACAAAAATATTTACTTAACTTTGCTTGAAAATTTTAGAAATTTTCCCTTAAAGTTATCTTGAACCTTATATTTTAAGATTACCCAAATAATAATTATCTTTACGGTCATAAACATTTAAGGGAAACAGATTTATTGGCCGCAAGGTAAAACAGCTTAAAAATTACACAACCGAACAGGTTGAAGCGCTCTTTGAAAGCGATGAGAATAACATTGTTGGTGTGCGAATGTATGCAATCATCCAACTGACCCGCGGCTATAGTACTCGCAAGCTGGAGGACTTTTATCGCGTTACACACAAGCAAATCTGCAACCGGGCAGACCGTTTCGATGCGGAAGACATAGACGGACTGCGCATGAAGCCGGGCAGGGGCAGACATCCATATATCACATCCGAACAGAAAGAACAGTTGAAAACAGACTTGTCCAAAAGTCCCGAAACATTCGGCTACAACACAGCCAACCGGTCGGGTCCGCTGCTTAAAAAGCATCTGGAAACGGTGTACGGCACAGTTTACCAACAGGCTGCCGTGTATGTGCTTTTGTGCAAATTGGGGTTCAGTATTCAGCGTTCGCGTGGAAAGTACCCCGAAAGGGACGAAGCCAAACGCGGGCTCACCTGCAAAACCCTGTGTTTAGGCATAGAGCTTTGATAAGCGGAAAAGAAAAAAAGGAATATCAAGAACTCCCCTGAGTTCTGCCCTGAACGATTTGATTTTTGAGTTGAAAGATTCCGCCGAGGCATTAGTGGAACGATTGATATAGAAGTTTAATATTTCTTCACTGTGTTCGTAAAAAGTGGCTGCAATGACGTTAAAGGAGTGGAATCCAGCTTCTTCTACCTTATTATACCATCGAGC
>JAISDB010000061.1 GCA_031265155.1 Prevotellaceae bacterium
TAACTGAATTATTTGATTAATTATTTGTATATGAACACTATAAATATAATCAATTATTTTTAGTTATGCTACTTTTTATGCTGCTTTTTTATGCTTTTCTTATATCGAACTCACGTTAAATTAATGCCCCAAGTTCGTGATTTTCATCTACACCATCAACTGTAAATGTTTGCTGTAAAACTTTTGGGAAATTTGGATTGATATTGTAAAAATCGTGGAATAAATCACATTTTGCTCGAGAAAGCGATTTTTCCCATTCTTTTAATACATAAATTGAAGGAGTTGTAGTTATCCATTTATTTATTTTAGTGAATAAAGTTCGCGATTGTTTCAAATTGCTTTTTGATTCAACAAAAATATGATTGTTTTTTGCAGAATCGTACAGATTTGCTTCTACTAATCTGTTTTTTATATCATCAGTATTCTCATTGCTAAAAATAAAAATAGGCGCAAAACACACCGCGTTGAATTGTTTGATAAATTCAATGTTATCACTTGTTGCTGTTTGAGGCTTTGAAACTTCGGCTGGTAATTGTTCATATAAATCCCAATCAAACAATAGAAAACTGATAGTGTGGAAGTTTTGTACTTGCTCATTTTGCGGCAATTCACTAAAAGTTAGTAGTGGAATATTTTGCTTTTCAAAAGAACTTTTGATTTTCCAGATTATATCATTTTGATTTTCGCTTTGAACGCTCAACGCATCATCAATGATAATGCCTATCCCTTTAAATAAATCTAATCTGTAGTTTACTTTACTCATTGTCTTCTGATTTAATAAAGTTTACAACAAAATTTGCTCCTGATAATATTTTTTCTGACGATAGGTCTGCCAAATCAATAGAATAATCCATACGATTTAGTAATTGGCGGGCAATATACAATCCAAGTCCGCGTCCGTCTTCTTTTCCTGAATAAAATGCTTCAAAAATATATGGTTTATCATCGTCTCTTATTCCGGGTCCATTATCAGAAAAAATAAATTGCATATTATCTCCATCCAAAGTAACGCAAATTTTCTTTTGCTCAATATTTATAACAGACAGCCAATAAACAGCATTATCAAACAGATTTATAAGAAGTTGCAATAAAATTGCATCTGTGCATTTTGCAACAACAGGGCTACCTGATTTTTTAATGTCAAGTTTTATATGCTCTCTATCTAATGTTCTCTTGTATATCGTAATTACTTTGTCTAAAATATCTGACACGCGAATTGGTTTCCGTCTTTGTTTGGAAGATTTGAAAAGCAATTGTATATCTTTCATTTGGGTATCAACAAAAGAAAACATTCCTCTTATGTTAAACAATTCTTTTGATATTTCTTTGTCGGAAATTACATTTCCTTTAATATCTTTTATCAAACTGTCAATGGCTTCGACTCCTTTGCCAAGCATCATCATAATATCGTGTGAAGCAGTTTCAACCGAAAGCCCTACACCTGCTAAATCCGTTGTTGTTTCAAGTTGCTTTTTGTAAAAATCCTGCTCGATTTTGTATGATTTTATTACATCATTGTACGCTGCCATTGCAACAGTATTGTTGCCGATACTGTTTTTCAGTGCTTCAAATTTGGCATTAACAATACGAAGCTTATTTATTTCTTGCTGTTCCTGTTGTGCCATTTTATATTTATATTGTGCATATGGATGTTGGCGTATATAAAGTAAAAAAGATTGTAAAAGTCCTACAAAATCTCTTGTTGCGCCTCCTGTTTCAATCAGCCCTTCTCGATTCGTTTTATCTTTTAAGTTTGGATTCTCTTTTTTTGAAATATCAATAAAACCAACAACTTGGTCATTACTTAAATAATCACCTGAACGCCCAACGGCTCGTTTTTTGTCTGTACCTACCCAATCATCGTCTGGGTCTCCATAAGGAACAACTCTAATTTTATCACGATATAAATAAATTCTGTGCTCTTTTATCAGTTCTTTTTTTTTGCTGTCCAAATAGAATTTAGACTCTTTCTTTGCTGTAAAATCAAAAACGAAGAAATTAAAGCCAAAATTGCCACAAGAAGTTAGTGGAACTCCGAATATATCATGATTAAAAGGATATTCTTTAAATAATTTAAACCCAGACCAAGTCTCATCGTTTAGTTGTAATTTTATTGGATTACCATTGAGTTTGAACTCAAAATATTTTTCCTTTTCTTTGTATTTTCCGTTTGTAACTTTAAGTACTGCATTATTTTGAAATAGATTTGAAAGTTCTTCAATGGTTTTGTCTGAAACAGAAATGCGCTCATTATTTAGTTCAAATCCGATTTCAAAATTGTCAGTTGACTGTTTTTCAAAAATTTTATCAAAAATAGATTGTAATTTTTGAGATTCGGTATTGACCGCTTCAATTTTTTTCTTATTCCATTCGCCTTTAAGATTTGATGTTGCAATTTTAGTTCCGTGTCTGTTGTCAGAATATTTTTGACTGTTAACAACAACTTCTCTATCCACAATTTGAATTGGATTTTGCGTGTAAACATTGATAAAAATATCATCAATAAAAAGTTCCTTTTCCTGTCCGCTAATACTCAAAAAATCGTCGTCATAATTAGGAAGATACACGCACCGAACCAGCTTGCAGCGGTTTTTGACGTGTCGGGGTCGCCCGAACTGAATTTGTTAATCGAGTAGGCAAAGGGAATCTCACCCTAAGCCTCTCACGGAACCGTACGTGAAAGTCTCCCCTCATACGGCTCTTCTTATTCAGTCAAACTGCTTGGCGTATTACTTTCGTTTCCG
>JAISDB010000071.1 GCA_031265155.1 Prevotellaceae bacterium
CTGACAAGTTCGATGATTCTGACGCTGGTGGTCGTGCCGGTGGTGTATATGGGTTTCTACAGGGTGAAAGCGAAATTCAGTAAATCAAAATAAATAAAACATTATGTCAAACAATCATCGGTTCGGCATTCCAGTTAAACGGTAAAACATCCTTTTTCATATCGCTGTTTTTGTGCAAAAGTAAGCCGATTTACCGTATTGTAAAAACAAAAGCATACTATCGTCCAACTTTCGCCAGCTATTGACCTGTTCGATTATGCACTGTTAAGAACTGCTCACTGCCCGAAAAATAACGTTTGCCCACGCATGTATATCGCCATACTGTTTTGTCAATATTCCTTCGCTTGCGCGAAACAGCAGTTCGGGAGACGAATTTTCCGCCGAATTGTCGTACACATACAACCTATCCACTGCAGGGGCAAGAAATGCACAGTTACCGATTGATTTGTAATAACGGCTGACGATTTTTCCGGACGGTACGTCATGACCGCCGTTCATTACACGACGAAGTATCCGCACCGCATTAATCTGCGGGTTATCGGTGCCGATAAAAAACAGGCGGATAAAATATCCCTGTTGCTTTGCACGTTCGATAAACGATATTTTGTCGGGAGCGGACAGGACGGTTTCAAATATCAGGCTGCGTTTGTTTGCAATACATTCTTCGCGTTTTTCTGTAGCATATTGAGCGGCTTTCATGACTGCTTCAGGCGAATTCCAGTCGCCAAACATGTCCCGTGCGATGTTGTCGGGATTGACATATTCGCAACCTTCTATCCATACATGCTTCAGTATCTTTCCCGTTACCGACGTCTTGCCCGACCCGTTTGGTCCCGCTACGATGAGAAGTTTCGGTTTTTCCATTACACTTGTTTTTGACGGGCGGCAAGGACACGTGCGTATTCTTCCTCTATTTTTTCTTTTATCAGCCGTTCAAGCTGTTCGCTTTCCCGGCGAACGTCTTCGCCTACTTCCTGCATAATTACTTGAAGCTGTTCGTCGGCAGGCTCTTCGTCCCACAGGAAGCTGTATGTCATATCTACGTCCGTATTCATTTTATTTATCTTAAATAACAGTGCAAAGGTAGTAATATCCTTTTTCATATCGCTGTTTTTTTCCTGCAAAACTAAGCCGATTTTTTATATTGAAAAAGAAAAAGCATGTTATCGTCCAACTTTCGCCAACTATTGACCTTGTACAGGCACAGCGCACCCTGTACTTTTGCCGAAATTTTTAATGATGATTTTTAATGAAAAAATTTAGTTTGATTATGATTGCATCGGCGGCTCTGGCAACAACCGCCTGCACAGGCAGCAAAGAGCCGGAACGGCATGAAAAGGTTATTCCGGTAAAAACCCTGCACATCGTCTCTGCGGCAACAACCGGCGAAACAAGTTACGTCGGCACAGTCGAAGAATCGTTTGCCCTCTCGCTCTCGTTTGCGGGCATGGGGACGGTGGAACAGGTATTTGTCTCCGAAGGGCAGAAGGTGAGCAAGGGACAACTGCTCGCCGCGCTGAACACGACAACGGTGCAGAACACCGTCGATGTATCGCGAGCCTCCCTCCGGCAGGCGCAGGACGCTTACGACCGCCTCTCGAAGCTGCACGACAGCGGCAGCCTCCCCGACATCAAGTTCGTGGAAGTGGAAATCGGTTTGCTGCAGGCAAAGTCCATGCTCGCCGTGTCGGAAAAGAGCCTCGCCGACTGCCGGCTGTATGCGCCGCGCGACGGCGTGATTGCAGCGCGTTCCATCGAACCCGCGAAAGCGCGACGCCCGCAATGGCTGCCTTCAAGCTGATTACGGTGGACGAAATAAACGCCAGAATTGCCGTCCCCGAAAACGAAATCGGCAGCATATTCCTGCTGCCCGGCCTAAAGATGACGAATGAAATCAAACAGTAAAATCATAGCATGGGCGCTGGACAACCGGAAACTGTTACGCTGAAATTTTTTATAGCACACTGGCAGTTCCATAAATGATTTGATTTTTTTGTTTACCTTTGCGACGGATAAAAATAGAAGTAATATGGTACAGGATACGCGGAAAACAAATACGAAAATTAAAAATGAATTAATCAAAAAAGTATTACCCTTGTGTATTATGAAATAAGTATAAATAAATGGCACGAGTTTCGACAAATAAGGATTTGCACAGGGCAAAAGAGGCCAAGAAAGATGAGTTTTACACTCAAACATCTGACATTGAACGAGAATTGAGGTATTATGAAAGACACTTTAAGGATAAAGTGGTCTATTGTAATTGCGATGACCCGTATGAAAGTAACTTCTTTAAGTATTTTGCGCTGAAATTTAATTTTTTAGGACTAAAAAAACTTATTGCAACTTGTTATATCGGGTCGCCGATTGCTAATACGCAACTTTCTTTGTTTGATGATGAGAGCGAAGAAAACAAAACGACAAAAATGCCGCATAAAATAGAAATTACCGAAACCCCTGATATGAACAATGATGGTGCGGTAGATTTAACAGATGTGGAATTATTATTGGCAAGCGATAGAAATCATTTAACTCGTTTAAAAGGCGATGGCGATTTTCGCAGTAAAGAGTGTATCGAGCTTTTGAAACAATCCGATATCGTTGTAACAAATCCACCATTTTCCTTGTTTCGTGAATATGTCGCCCAACTTATTGAATACAACAAAAAATTTCTAATAATCGGAAACATCAACGCAATAACATACAAGGAAATATTTAAACTAATCAAAGAAAACAAGGCTTGGCTGGGCATAAATATGGGTAGAGGGATTTCGGGTTTTATAGTTCCCAATCATTACGAATTGTATGGAACAGAAACAAGTGTCGATAGTTTGGGAAATAGAATAATTTCCCCGAATAATTGTTTGTGGTTAACAAATTTAGACACATCTCAACGACACAAAGATATTGTTCTTTCTAAAACATATTACGGAAACGAAAGCGAATACCCTAAATTTGACAATTACGATGCAATAAATGTGAATAAAACCAAAGATATACCGATGGATTACAATGGCGCTATGGGTGTTCCGATTACTTTTTTGCACAAATTCAACCCCGAACAATTTGAGATAATTAAATTTAGAAAGGGAAATGATGATAAAGATTTATCAATCAATGGCAAATGTCCGTATTTTAGGATTTTGATTAAAAACAAAAAATTATAATGGCGAAAAAACAAACAGACCGATTAAGAGTTGAAAAAATAAGAGGCGAAGGTCCAAAGGAAATATTCGGAGAAAGCGCACAAAAGCACGACACTTCTGTAAACGATTTTTCAAAAGTTGTTTTTGAAACCTTGCAAAAAGATTTTCCATATCTTGAATTTCGTTTCAGAGATGGCATTGATAAAAAAGAAATCAATGAAAAACTCAATTCGGTTGATGCAAGATTAGGCGTAACAATATTTGTTGAAAAAGCATCAATAAAACCCGACGGTGGAATTATTGAAGTAAAAGACAAGGACGGCAAATGGCGTATTGTTTTGGTGTGCGAGGCTAAACATCAAGGAAAAGATATTGAAAATATCAGCAAGGGAATTTTGGTTGGCAAAAACAACGACCAGGAATTGATGGCAGCAGGAAACGCCATTGAGCGCTCACACAAAAACATCAATGAAATCAGAAACATTATGATTGACGAGAAGCATTTTCCTTACATTTTGTTTCTGCAAGGCTCAAACTTTCTTACAGAGCCAATAACAGTAATCCGACCAGACGGAACGGAAACCATTTTGAAACACGATATAGGTTCACTAAATAGAATTGACAGGCTGACAGCTGCAAATTACAGTTTGCCTATCAATCAAAACAGCTGCGAAAATATCTTTATCTCTATTGATGGACAATCAGTTATGTTGCAAGCAGTATCAATTTATACGAAACCAACGGAATGGACTATTGACGAAATGTTGCCAATAATGATGGAGGTTTCCCGCACTTCACTAAAAATTATAGGCGTAACTGAATAAAAATCGGGAAAATAAAAATTGAAACTTCAATAATGCTTTAACAATCCAACTTTGCTATTGCTTTGAAGATGAAAACTTACACTCAATGAACGCAGAAGTCTCTCTTTGACAGTTTAGAATAATCACAGATTTTCATGTATAATTTCCGCCCTAAATATAATTATTAGGCACAGCAATTAATATTCAGATATACAGACACATATTGAAGACATTCCCAAAAAATCGTTTATATATTAGGGTTGGAAAGATATATTTACGGCACAATTTTGAATTATAAAACTTCTATACGAAGCCATATCATAACATATATTTTGCATTATTACAGCGATTTCAGCCATTTATTTGGCAGATACGATGCTTTACGTGATTTTTTTGCCGGTAAGCGCAGCGCACGGGAAGTAGCCCGTCAATATGGCTATACAGTAACATCCCTTTACTCTTTAGCTCGGGATTTTCGACATCATTTA
>JAISDB010000078.1 GCA_031265155.1 Prevotellaceae bacterium
CGGCATAGACTTCGCAGGCGGGGAACCCGCTCGGCGCAGAGGGCGTTAAAACGGAATTCCGTCAAGCGCAGCGAGACATTAATTCCGTTAGCCGTTGAGCCGTTAGCGAGTCGACGAGAACCGAGTTTACGAGCTCGCCGAAGGCAACGCTCGCCTTGATTTTTTGCTTCTTTTGCATCAAGGCAAAAGAAGAGAAAATAAGATTTTATTTGCAAGGCTTTATGTCCGTATTGATTAAAATCCTGCAATTTTTTCATCTGATTTTCATTTATAATTGTTTGTTAATAAATGATTTATATCATTTTTAAGGAACGTCTATTTATTAAAATGATTAGTATCCTTTTTAAGGAGCAACTAATTAGCATACAGCCAATTCAACATTGCTGTTATCATTACATTCTTTAAGCATCAGCAAGATACTTTTGTGCAAAACGGGATGAACAAAATCGGATGCAATTTCTGCCAGCGGCAGTAGGGTAAATCGGCGATTTTGTATTTGCGGATGCGGAACCGTAAGCCGTGGCGTTTCGATAATTGTGTCATCATAAAAAAGAATATCAATATCAATTGTACGCGACTGATACTTGCCGATTGTTTTGTGAGTGCGTCCGAGCCTGACTTCTATTTTTTGCGTAATATCCAGTATTTCAAAAGCATTCAAATCCGTTTCAACAACAATTACCTTATTGAAAAACACCGTATCGGAATCGAAACCCCAGGCTTCGGATACGTACATCGATGATTCTGTAATGATTTCACCTATTTCGTTTTTTACAAGATCCGCCGCATCGTCTATATGTTTCTTTTTATCGCCCGTATCGGAGCCTAAAAGAAGATATACCTTTGATTTTTGCATTTGCATTTAAATTCGTCAATTACAAAAATCCGAGTTCGAGCAGTGCTTCTTCGGTCATCATGCTTTTGTCCCATGCGGGTTCAAATGTTAATTTTACAATTACATCCGATACATCATCCAATGCTTTGACTTTGCTGTAAACATCGTCAACAAGTTCGTCTGCCATTGGACAGTTGGGCGCCGTAAGCGTCATTGTGATTCTTACTTTCTTGCCGTCATCAACAATCACTTCGTATATCAATCCCAAATCATAAATATTAACAGGGATTTCGGGATCGTAAACTGTTTTGAGGGCTGCTATTATTTTTTTTTCGAGTTCAATCATATTTCATTTTTTTGAACGCTTGCAAAAGCAAGAGCATAAAGTCTCATTTGCTTAATCATTGCCAGCAAGCCGTTTGCGCGTGTTGGCGAAAGGTTTTCGTGCAAGCCTATTCTGTCAATAAAAAACAAATCGGCGTTTATTATTTCTTCGGGTTTGCGTTCCGACATTACGCTAACGAGCAACGAAATTATTCCTTTAGTAATAATCGCATCGCTATCGGCTTTATAAATAATTTTTCCATCTGCATATTCGGCATCAATCCATACTCGTGACTGGCAGCCTTTTATGAGATTTTGTTCGGTTTTGCTTCTTTCGTCAAGTACTGCAAGATTTTTACCGAGTTCGATAAGATATTCGTATTTGTCGATCCATTCGGTAAAAACAGAAAACTCTTCTATTATCTGATTTTGTTTTTCGTTTATAGTCATTTTGTTAAATCTATTTTTATTTAAACATTAGCGATATTTTTTCAAGATTTTCACACAGAGCATCAATTTCGTCAAAAGTATTGTAAAATGCGAAAGATGCTCTTACCAGCCCTGTTTGTGTGAAATGCGTCAAAAGCGGTTCCGCGCAAAGCGTTCCTGTGCGCACTGCAATTCCCTTTTTATCCAAAATCATTCCCGTATCGAGATGATGAATGTTTTTTAAAAGAAACGAAACAAGCGCAACTTTCTTATTTGCTTCGCCATATATTTTCAAACCTTCGATTGACGCAAGCTTTTGCGTTGCATAATCAAGCAGCTTTTGTTCGTACTCGAAGATATTTTGCCGTCCTGTATTGTTAACATAATCAATGGCAGCGCCAAGTGCGATTGCATCAATGAAATTAAGAGTCCCGGCTTCAAATTTCAACGGAAGTTGAGCGTAAGTCGTTTTGTCAAAAGTTACAGTTGAAATCATATCACCTCCGCCCTGATAAGGAGGCATTTGTTCAAGCAGTTTTTCCTTTCCGTAAAGTATGCCGATTCCTGTTGGAGCGTAAATTTTATGTCCCGAAAAAGTGTAGAAGTCACAATCCAAATCGCGAACATCAACGTTTCCGTGCGGAACAGCCTGCGCTCCGTCAACAAGTACGGGAATATTGTACAAATGCGCTTTTGCGATAATTTCCCTTACCGGATTTATTGTTCCCAAAACATTGGATGCATGTGTAACGGCAATAATTTTTGTATGTTCATTTATCAGAGAATCAAGTAAGTCAATACGCAAAATGCCATTATCGTCAAACGAGATTATTTTGAGAACTGCATTTTTACGCTCGCAAAGCAATTGCCATGGAACAATGTTTGAATGATGTTCCATTTCGCTGATGATAATTTCGTCGCCTGCCGAAACGAAACGCTCGCCGAACGAACATGCAACCATGTTTATTGAACCTGTCGTACCCGATGTAAAAATGATTTCCGATTTTTTTTCGGCATTTATAAACCGGCGGACTTTTTCGCGCGACTGCTCATACTTTTCAGTGCATTGTTCGCTCATAAAGTGAACGCCTCGATGAATATTTGCATTGCATGTTCGATATAATTCATCTACTGTTTGAATTACACATTCGGGTTTTTGCGCAGTTGCGGCATTATCAAGATAAATCAAAGGATTTCCGTAAACTGTTGTGTTCAAAATCGGAAAGTCTTTTCGTATATTTAAAACATCAATCATTGTTCAAAATTTATAAATCCCGACAAAATTAATTAAAATTATACAAAACCTGTTATTTTAATATTTCAATGAAAGTCGGATGCAGGAACTCCGCCGCCCGTAAAGAAGCGATGCGTAAACAGTCCTCTTATGTGCAGTTGTGCCGTACCCCATTATTTTATTCTTTTGAATTATATTCAGAATCCCATTCCAGCCTGGTCCATAACCCACTATGTTCTTGCACTAATTCTAATTTATTATTTTTGAATAATATTTCAATTTCCAATGTGAATTCTGATCTGGGTATTCTCCAATCAGTAGTTGCATAAAATAATAAATATTTATTTTTTGTTCTATTTTGACGAGGAAAAATAATATTGTCAAATTGTAATTCATTTAAACAATTAATTCTTTTTGATTTTTTAATAATTCTATTAATTGAAATTTCTTTATCCCTTAAATTATTTATTTCAATAATTATATTATTTAATTCGTTTTGATTAATTTTTAAAAAATTATTGAAAACATTTATTTGTTTTTTTGTTGGAATGTTTTTATTAAATGTATTAAACCATAATTCCATAGAAGTTTCCAACGATGGAATATAATATTTTTCAAGAGAAATTAACAAGCCGTTTTCTTTATAATATTTTAATTCTTCAATTTTATTCATTTTTTTCCTCAAATTTAATTATATATGATAATAGCCTTTTAATAAATGTCAATATCTTTTTTCGTTTTTCAAGAATGTTTTTTGTATGATTTTCCCAATAATTTTAGCCCCAATTGCACATAACGGTCCGGGCATTTATTTTCTTTCGTTGTTGTCAAGTTCGTTTTGTTTTTCTTTTACCTGTTGTCCGCAATATGGGCAAAACTTATGAAGTGTTTCTAATTGACTGAAACAGCTGTCACACAGAATTACCTTATCAACTACGGATTTAATTCTGTTTGTCGTTCTAACTGTATATGCTGACGGGATTTCTTTTAAGAAACTTGATTCGTTTCCTTTTTGAGTGATTAGAAAAAGCTTGTCTTTTGCTCTTGTAATGGCAACATAAAACAAACGTCTTTCTTCTTCCATTAGCAAGTCGTGATTTGCTTTTTTAATCACTTGAAAAATTCTGTCTTCAAGCCAAATGTCGGGGAAACCGCCATTACCCTCTGTCAAGCCGATAATGAAAACAACTTTTGCTTCAAGTCCTTTTGAAGCGTGAATTGTCTTGCCTTGAACACGAATGTTTTCGTTTTTAAATCTGAAAAAGTAAGGTGTAAACATTTTACTTCGTCTATACAAAAACAAGATTTCGTCATTGTTCATTCCGTCATCTGACAACTCTTTTACTTTGTCAAAACAGAATTGCATATTTTCTTCTTCCGTGTTACCCGCAAAAACAACAATTTTATGTTCGGACTTTTTTGATGCCTGAACGTCTTTTTCAACTTTAAATTTGTTGTGCCTGATAACTTCGTTACTTGCACCAACAATGTTTTGTGTGCTACGATAATTCAAGTTGAGTTTAATTGTTTTTGCATTTTCAAAGTGCTTTTCAAATTCAATGATGTAACTGACATTTGAACCTCTGAACCCGTAAATGCTTTGCCAGTCGTCACCTACGCAAAAAAGTTGCGTGCTGTCTGTCAGCAATAACTTTATGAGTTCAACTTGCAAGTTATTTACGTCTTGAAACTCGTCAACTAAAATGTATTGGAATTTTCCTTTGTACCTGTTAGCAATGTCTTCGTGATTTTGAAACAACGAAGTACTGCGTGAAATTAAATCATTAAAGTCAAGATAAGATTTGTCTGTGCAGTAATGAATATATTTTTTTACGATTGGAACTGCCAGCTCGTAAAAGTTACGCACCCGTTCGTGCTGGTCTTTTCCTGCGTTTTCTAAAACCGTGTCAATGTTAATGTTTTCAACTTTTATCATATCCGTAATACGCAAGATTTGCCGAACAAAATCTTTCACGTCCTCGTGGTAGCCGTTAAATTCTTCTTTGAAGTTTATGGAAATTGTTTTGTGATAGTCTGCCGGTAAGCGGTTTTTGACAATCTTGTCAAGCGTATGATTGAACAGCGCAGAGTCTTTTGTCATACTTTCAAAAGTTTTCACTAACAAAAGATTTCCTTTTTTAAATTGTTCTTCCTTGTCTTTTGTTGAATAACTTTTGTCGCTGATGTGTTCAATGTAGAGATTTGCGTCCGGAATGTAAAAGTCGGGACTGAACGTAAAGTCTTTTACGTTCAGTAAGGGTTCGTATTCAAACTTGATACTGTGGCGATAAAACCAGTCTGCAATAAATTGTTCGGACTTGGAACGGACTTTTGTTCCGTTGAGCGCTGTAAAATATTTTCCGTCTTTCGGAATATATTTCGGGTCAACCTGTTTAAGTGGATTTTGTCAATGATGTAATCAAGAATGTAGCGTTTGAGTTTTAACAGGTATTCTGTGTTTTCACATTCGTCTATTAAGAGTTTGTGCATTACTTCAAAAGCAGTTTCGGGTGCAACGTGCCTTGAAAGTTCATCTTCTTCATCACGCTTTTCGTCACCAATAATTTTAAACCTGTTGTCAAACTCGTTTACGCCATAGTTGCGTAAAACGCTGTAACAGAAACTGTGAAATGTTTTGACTGTAAGCCCGTCAATCCAAGTGTATTTTTTCTGATGTAAAAATCGTTCTTTCTCTTTGTCTGCAAGGCTTTTTCGCTTGTCTGAAAGCTGCTTTTCATATTCACCGCTTTCGTCTGCCGAAGTGATAAGCCGGTCAATCATTTCGTTTGTTGCATTTTTGGTAAAAGTGATGGTAAGAATACTTGAAGGACTTACGCCTTTTTCTTCAATCAGGTAGATGAGTTTTTGCAAAAGCGTTTTTGTCTTGCCCGAGCCTGCGCCCGCAAGAACTAAAAGTCGCTTGTCTTCGCTAACAACAGCATCTTGCTGCTTGTCATTTAACGCACTTAAATTTGTCTTAGTCGTTGTCGTCACGTTTTTTCTTTTTTGTTTCTATTACGCTGTTCGTTTTGCCTGACACCCGAGCCGCCTGCCGGCGGCGAAGCGTAAACAGTCCTGTTATACGACGTAGGGGCGTACTCCATTGTTTTATTATATTATTGAATATTTTGTATCATTTTTTTAAATACTTCCAATTTCTATTTTTGAAATTTAACTGTCCATTTGAAATAGTAACATCCTTAAAAATATAACTATTTAGC
>JAISDB010000087.1 GCA_031265155.1 Prevotellaceae bacterium
CTGTATAAGGATTATGATAGTGGATATGTGCCACACAAACCGTTACCGTTTTGAATATAATAAAAAATAAAGTCATGACAAAAGAAGAATTTTTAAAGGCTTTCTTGCCTGAATACGAAGAGTTGTTTAACGGAGTTCTGGATGATTGTATAAAGAAAAAAACATTTGCGAATCTCGAAAAACAGGAATTAATGAAACGTATTAACAATAGCATGTTTAATTTGTATTTCGACCTGGCTCTTGACCACTGTTTGCGCCGTCAGCGTGAAATTTGCGCCGAGACGTATTGGAGTGAAATGGGAGACGAACTGATGAAATGGCGTGTTTACGAAAAAATAAAACAGGCTCAAAAGCCACAAAACTATGGACTATGAAAATTGATATAATACTTGAGTTTATGATTGCTGTTATTTGCATTTTGTCTGTGTGCTATCTGTCGGATATTTGCTTTTTGGTAACTCAAAAGAAATACTACGACAGGCTAATGTCAATAGCCGTGTTGCTGTTAATATTTGCCTTTGTTTTTATTATTGATGCGATTAACAGCTTTTTGAAATGATTGAACTGAACAGAATATACAACGAAGACTGCCTTGATGGCATCAAGCGAATAGACGCAACGCCCCTAAACCTCTTTTCGCCCCAAGTGTCTCAAATGTCCCTAACCACTCAAAAGCAATGACCGAACAGCAAATAATAGAAACAGTCTGCAATGTGTATTGCGTAGATTTTGTCACTGTCAATAATACATGCAGAAAAATACATATTGTTGAAGTACGGCACGCCGTCGCCTATTTTGTAAAAGAATATAAGAAAACAGCGCTGGTAAGCATCGGCAAACTCTTTACCCCAATCAGACATCACTCAACAGTGATAAACTCTATAAAAACATATAAAAACTTGATATACTCCGATGCATATACTCGAAATCAGGCTATAAAAATACGAAAAATACTCAATAAATTGAATAACAATTTTAATAATATAAAAATATGAAAAATTTAGTAATTAACAACAACGGGCAACCTGTAACAAACAGTTTGTTGGTTGCTGAAAAATTTGGAAAACAACATAAGCACGTATTGGATTCCATTAGAAATTTGACTGCCCAAAATTCGGCAGTCAGCCAAATGTTTTATGAAACAACGTATTACAACGAACAAAACAAGCAACAACCTATATTCATCATGAATCGGGACGGGTTCACGTTGCTTGTGATGGGTTTCACAGGCAAAGACGCTTTGCGATTCAAATTGGATTTTATAGAAGCCTTTAATCGAATGGAAGCAATAATCAGGGAAGCATTAACTATTAATGTAGAGGCGGTGCAAAGGAATATTAAACGCCGTTATCTGCTAAATACGGAGCTGCAAAAAGTAAACAGGGATTTGAACGAGTTAATGAAACGGCACAAAGCGATTAAAAAAGAATTGCGTGATATAGACATATCCGATTTTGCACAATTACGTTTATTTCCTGCATACAATATAGAGCCTGTTAAGTTAGGTTTCCCTAATACAAGTCATGCAATTTAAAATTTAATGTTAGGTATAAATTATTAAAAAAACTTCCTATCTTTGCAAAAAATATTAACAGTAAAAAAATACAAAAAATGAAAAAACTGATTTACTTAATAACCTTTGCCCTGATTGTGGCGTGTTGCAGCAAAGACGATGCTACTCCAAATTATATTGATAATAAACTTATAGGCGAATGGGAACTCGAATATTATTATCGAGATGACGATGATAATGACATAAATATTGACAATGCAGAAAATTATCAAAAATTTTATTCTGCTCCTCACACAGTAACCTTTAATGCCGATACTGCCTGTGGATTTAAAGATAAATACATGTCTGAATATTATATAAACTCATATTATGTAAGCAATAATAATATACATACAACTTATTTTTGTGAACATTATGGAGTAGGAGCAAGTATTTCTGATTATTTGATTGGACACCCGATACAATACAGATTTAAAAATAATCAATTAATCATAGCATCCAAATCAATATCATTACAAGGAGTGCGTTGTGTTTTTTATGGATTTTACAAGCGCAAATCATAAATTAGATTGTTAAAAGGCTACCGAAAAGTTGTATAAGTGATTTTTTTGTTATTTTTGTCTTGTGTTAGTAATGGTGGTATTTAATGCCACAAAAAAGGGCTGTTTTTGGCAGCCCTTTTTTACTTACTTATATAACTTATTCGGCAACCTTTTATGTAGAATTTCCTGAATATTATCGGGAGTAGCCGGGTGTGCAATGCACTTAACAATCTGTTCGCTGTTTGTATATGAACCCTGTATATCAACAGGAAATCCCTTTAATATCAGATTGTTATATTCAAAAGTGAAATATCCGCACGGAGTTTCGCCCATAATTTCGGACAAACTTACCGGAACAACACAGTTAAACATAAAGATAAAAGGCTTAAAAAACGGTTCGGCATTGGCAACCGACAAATCGGCTTTTTCTACCACGTGTCCGAGTTCGGTATCTGTATATTCGAGTGCGCTCATGGTTTCGGTGCTTGATGTATATCTCAATATCTTTGCGTGCTTATCAAGTAAAGAAGCGAAAAACCTTGCATGGCTTATTAGCATTGTCTTTGGCGACAATAGTATATTAAAGTAGCCGCCGCCATCCAAGCCATCAATATGAGTTACGCGGTCGCCCTGTGTGGCTGTCCAGTCATTATAACTCACCGTTAAGATTATACTTCCTGCGGATAATACATCGCCAACATTAACATTTATGCTTAAAATTTTACAGTCATCATCGGCTGTTACGGTATTATAAAGTTTCTGAACTTCAAATACAAATAACGGCTGTCCTTTTGAAACATTTTGTCCAACAGATACTAAAATGTCCTCAATCGTAATATTGTCAAATGGTGCTGTTATGCTTTTTGTCGAAGTGCCGTATGCTAAAATAAAGAATACATCATTATCGCTCTTACTGTCCTTTTTGTCGGAGTTCACATAAGCATAATGCAACAGATGAACGCCCGTGTAATCGGCTCGGTATTTGCTCACCAAATCCAGTGTTTTACTGTCGACGTTTAACTGATTGTCGAACTCCAGTGTTACGGCAAATTCCTGACGTCCCAAAGGGTAATTATAATCCTGCTTTGCGTATCCGACTTTAATATTATTAATCAGCCAGTCATCATCGGGTTGAACTATCTGCATTTTCTTTACAT
>JAISDB010000094.1 GCA_031265155.1 Prevotellaceae bacterium
GAGGTTTTGAACACAATCTTTTTTACGCGAATAGATTCCGCACGGACTTCCTTTTCCGTATGCACGGCACGAACAGCTTCCGCGCTGACTGAAAAAGTACCGAACCCTTCGATACACACGTTGTTACCGTCCGCCAGTTCTTCGAGAATCCTGCGGGTGATTAGTCCTGCGGAGGCTTCCAACTCAAAAGCGTTAATCGTTGTACCTTCGGCTGCCCGCCGGCACAGTTCACGCAGTCCGACCGTCCGTTTACTGACAATGCGCGGATAAAATCCCCGCCTTCTATCTCCTTCCGAATGCAGATTGTCCGTCTGCTCCATCATCCTGTAATAAATGCTCATTTTACCTTATCAATTAATCTGTTTATCAGCAGAAACTGTTGAATTTCACACTTGAAACTGAACTGTTTCCGCTTATCTTTTATTATTGTGACCTACATCACAGATATATATGACCTACGTCATAACATTTTGTGATGTAGATCACGCCATACTGCGATGTAGGCTGCAAAGATAATACTTAATTTGGAAACAGCTACATTGTAGTGTAGTTTTATCTAAAAGATAAGCTCTGGGAAGATAAAAGAAAGCGTGCTGTTCAAACAGAACTGCTTTTTGTTGAAAGAAAAGGCTATGAACGACAGGAAAATCCAATCCAAAGGAATGAAATTATGAACACTTACGAGGAATTGAAATTCCGGCAGGGCTGGACGCTGGAACAGAAAATCGACCACAGCGTGGGCGCTGTTTCCACGTTTCTGGCAAAGACAGACGGCAAAGGGTACATAAGTTACTCCGGAGGCAAGGATTCGGGAGTGATGCTGGACATTAAACTCACCGAGAAGCCGATGGAGCTGGGCGAAGTCGTCGTCTGTCCCAAAATCAACAAGGCGGCGGCACTGAACGAAATGGCAACGCTTGGCGCGCGAATGTTCAGCGTGGAAGAGGCAAGCCGCTACGCCGGTGGCATGGACGACCCCGCACGGCTGGCAAGCGGATTTGCCGGAGTAAGCACCGAAGCCGCCAACAACAACGGCATTTCGATACACGGCAATTCGCCAAGCCTCCTGCAATGGCGCATCGAGGGTGTGGAAGTTTCCAATGTTAACCACTTTGCCGATATAACGCAGGCTGGCGGCGGATTCCTGTCGGCGTTGAGCAGCAACGTCGTGGGCAACTCCGATTTTTTTACCGGAGCTTTTCCCGCCGAATACGGCAATGCGGTAGCGGGCATGTTGCCGATAGCTCTTGCGCAGGGTGCAGGTGCGGAATGGAAAAACGGTCTGGCATGGGTACTCATCGGCGGACTGCTCAGTTCCATGTTCCTGACGCTCGTGATTGTGCCGCTTCAGCAATAAAAAAACCGACATGGCAGACTGTTATCTGCCGTGTCGGTTTGATTTTATAAAATACGGGGTTCCGATATTAACTTATGAAGCCAAGTATTTCGTCTTTTTGTATTTTATCGCCCTGTTTTGCAAATATGGCAACAATTTTGCCATCAAAAGGAGCTTCAACGGCTTCCAGTCCGTAATATGCCTGTACAAAGCAAACCTTGTCGCCTTCGTTGAATCTTGTTCCTGTTGTCGGCGCTGTTGATTTGTCGTCAACATCATATTGCCAAATAACTTCGCCTTTGCAGGGTGCGTGAAGCGGTTTTGCACCGGGATACTGTTCGAGAATTTTTTCAACGTCAAATTTCGGCATTTCTACCACCGGTCGCGTAACGATAATCGGTGCGTTTGCTTTTTCCTTAGCTGCTTCCAGTTCCTTGCAGAAACGTTCTTTGGCAACTCCCGACTTGTAATCGCGATACTGGCGGTCGTGCATTGCAAGCTCAAACAATTCTTCATCGTCTTTTCCGAAATCCCAATTGTTTTCTTTCATTTCTTTGCGATATTCTTCGAGTTGATCGGGAAAAGCATCCTGCGGGTCGCCATCGTAAAATTCGAGATTGTTTTTTTGAGCAAGCTCAACGATTTCGGGAGCCAGCGTTCCGGGCAACTTGCCTGCTTTTCCGAGAATCATGTTCCATGTGTCTTTGTCGATGATTGAGAATCGCGGTTCGTTTTTTGCCAGCGAGAAAATGTTCATCAATGCAATATTTTTCACGTATTGACTGAATGGCGTTACTAATGGAGGATAACCAAGTTTGGGCCATACGTATTCAACTTCCTGAAACAGCTGAACAACAAGCTCGTTTAGCGTAACTTCGGGTTTGTTGTGCTGGCGAAGCGCCATATTTATTGCGTTATGCATGCCTTTCAGGTCTGCCATCATTGAACCCATCATTCCTCCCGGAAGCCCGCAACCAACCAATAGCGATGTGCTGACCTTATTGCTCGGATCCATGAAATATCCGAGAAAATCGTCGATAAACGACTGCGTCAGACGACGAGCCTCCATGTACGCTTTCATATTTATTTCGGGCACGATAAATCCTGCATCCTTAAGCATTGCCTGAATGGTAATAACATCGGGATGAACCATCCCCCACGAAATAGGTTCCATTGCAACGTTTATTATGTCGACGCCGTTTTTTGCAGCTTCGAGCATCGAAGCAACCGAAAATCCCGGCCCGCTGTGTCCGTGATAATCAACAATTATCTCCGGATATGCTGTTTTTATTCCTTTGATTATTTGTCCTATACTGTACGGACGTCCTATTCCTGCCATGTCTTTCAGACATATTTCTTCGGCTCCGTTTTCTATCAATACCTTTGCAAGATTGACATAATATTCAACAGTGTGTATGGGCGAGTGCGTAATGCAAAGCGCACCTTGAGGCGTCATGCCTCCTTCTTTTGCATACTTTATTGAGCGAATAATGTTTCTGCTGTCGTTAAGTCCGCAGAATATACGGGTAATGTCAACGCCTTGGGCATGTTTTACCCTGTACATCAATTTTCTAACATCTGCCGGAACGGGATACATGCGCAGGGCGTTTAATCCGCGGTCGAGCATGTGAGTTTTTATGCCTGCCTGATTAAATGGTTTTGTAAATTTGCGAACTGCCGCATTCGGATTTTCTCCATACAGCAGATTTACCTGCTCAAATGCACCGCCGTTAGTTTCTACGCGGGCAAAACAACCCATATCAATAATTACGGGAGCGATTTGTTCCAGTTGGTCAACACGTGGCTGATATTTCCCCGACGACTGCCACATATCGCGGTATAAAAGACTGAATTTTATTTCTTTTGCCATATTGTTTTTTCTTTATATTATTATATAATTGATTTTAGCGGCGGCAAAATTAATTCATTTAAACTAAATTACATAGCAAAAATATATTTATTTATATTTTTTTTCAAATATTGTTTTTTTTGTTACTTTTGCGGCGAATTTTACGTAAATTGCCGTAAAAGTCGTTTTTAATCCTCGATGTTAAAGTATCGACTTTATATTATGCGGTATAAAATCATCTCCTGTAATACACTTTTCACAGTAAACATTCATTATCTTGTTTTGTTAATACGTTTTTAGCTGCTATCAATTATTTATTGTAAAAAAATCGTGCTTCGTAAGTTCAATTAGTAAATGCAACTGAAATAAGAAAAAACTCAGTTAGAGGATTACTCATAACTGAGTTTAAGAAAAATGTCTTATTTTAGTTGTTACAATGAATAAAAAGAAAC
>JAISDB010000106.1 GCA_031265155.1 Prevotellaceae bacterium
AATTATTTAATTCTTAAAAATAAAAATATGAAGAAAAAATATTTATTTGCTTTTTTAAGCATGATATTATTGAGTTTTGCCGTGCTGTCGTGCAGCAAAGGCGATGACGACGGCGGCGAACCGGGAGGCGGCAACGGCAATCCTCCCGCAGGCGATTTGAAGGCTGGGCAGGTTCAAATAAAAGGATATGCCCACAGCAGCAGTAAAAAAATAACTTTTTATGCCACTGCAAAAAAGCTTACTGTTGACTGGGGCGATGGACAGAAAGAAGAAATAACTCCTAACGGCAATGGACGGGAATTTTCGCACGAATACGAAAATGCTACAAACTTTCAGACCATATCCATAAATACCGAAGAGTTAACCACAATCAGATTTGGAAAGAATTACGGATCTTATGATGGTGATATTCGTGAATTAAGATTTGGCAACTGTCCGAAATTACAAGGGATTGAATTAGGTTCTTCTTATGTTCCAAATCTTACCGTATTTGAAATAAACAGGGCGGAATCATTGGAACAGTTAAGGATTTATGGAACCGATTTAACAGAATTAAATTTAAACGGCTGTATAAATCTGAAAAGTTTATATTGTAATACTAATTCATTAACATCATTGGATGTAAATAAATGTACAAAACTGACATGGTTAAATTGTTCCTTTAATCAACTAACATCATTGGATGTAAGTAAATGTACAAATCTGACAAGTTTATATTGTGACAGTAATCAATTAAGCGCAACGGCATTAAATTCGCTGTTTACAGACTTGCCCGTACGCACAGCGGCAGATGATGCGTGGATATTTTATGGGTCTAATCCCGGCTCAGGCAGTTGCAATACAAGTATTGCAGAAAATAAAGGGTGGAATGTTATTTGGTAAAAACTTTAAAAATAAAGAAGTTATGAGTACAAAAACATCAAAAAAAACAGGAACAGAAACAGAAAATACAAAAAATACAGAGAAAGAAGATGAAGATAAGAAACAGAAAGAAGAAAAAGAGAAAGAGGAAAAATTAAAGGGATACCAACAACGTTATGGAGAGTGGCGCGATATTGCAGTTAATCAATTATCAACAGTAAATAACGTTTTAATTACATTGGCAACAGGTCTTTTAATTTTTTATACAGGCAAAGATAATACCTGTCGAACAAATACTGCAAGCGTTTGGCATATAATAGCATATATATGTTTGCTTATATCAATATTATATGGCATTGGCGTTCTTTTTAGCCGTTTGTATGATGCGAGATTATCACGAAATTTAGCTCTGTGCAGAAAAAGATATTATGATAAAAAAGAAAAAGGAAAAAATAAGTTGCCCTATAATAATGCTGACGATTCTTGTTGGATCAGCAGATTAGGTAATTTTTTCAAAGTGATTTTTTGTAAAATTCCAAAAATTTCCATGTCTGATATAGAGAAAAAAGACAAATGCATTATAAAAAAAGAATTTGAAGAAATACAAAAACAGTCAACAATGCTGGGAGTAACAACATGGATTTGGCTAAAGTGTCAAGTAGGTTTTTTCCTTATAGCAAGTAGTATCATATTTCTCATTCTAATATTAAAGTAACAGTTATCTCCGTTCGGCGTAGCGTCTCGCAACAGCACAGGAAGCAAAGCAACCCAGCCCAACCTGTCAGGTTTTGTTTTGCAAAAGTCCGTCATTGCGAATTGCGAGGTACGAAGCAGGAAGCAATCCATAAAGAATTTTATCTGTAATTTTATAGATTGCTTCGGAGTTCCGCCTCGCAATGACGAAAAACGGTTTTTTCATTAACTTGACTGCGCCGAACAGAGGGTATCAAAATCAGCTCTCAAAGAATTGAGTTTGACTCTTTGAACATCGAAATCTGCTCTTGCGGATTAATATCATTATCTACCCGCACGATTCGTTATGGAACCGATTTCGACTTGTTTTCACGCATTTATCGGAAAATTCGCACCTGTGGCAGCTACTGTTTTTGCCTTTATTTTTACATCCCTTAATAATCTTAAAAACAATATATGCAAATGCGGCAACAACTGTCAATATTACAATAATCCACTGTACCACCATAACTAAAATATCAATTCTCCTATTTTTAACTGATAAACGGCAAACGATAAAATCCATGCAAGCATGAGAGTATAAAATACAGCAAAAGCTCCCCATTTCCAGCTTCCGGTTTCATCCCTTATGGTTTTTATGGCTGATATGCATGGAAAATACAGTAATATGAATATTATCAGTGCAAATGCTACCGACTTGTTTAAGTCCTTGTCGGCTTGCAGGCGCTGCGACAGTTTTTCGCTTGACATATCCGAATCGCCTGCATAAATAATGCCTAATGTGCTTACTATAACTTCTTTTGCAGGTAATCCCGACACAAGCGCAATGCCTATTTGCCAGTTGAAGCCCAAAGGCTTAATGGCAGGTTCTATAAATTTTCCTATGCGTCCGATATATGACTGTTCCTGATGTTTGATGTTTTTCTCGTGTTCGTAAAAGTTCATTAAGCCTTCCTGCTCAATCATTAATCCCCAAACCTTCCATATTTGTTTAAATTCCGACCATGACATTTTTTCTTTTTCATTGAACGCAGCATTAAGCTCGTTTACTTCTTTCTTATACTGTTCATACTGATTTTCCGTTTGTTCTATTAAATTTTTGTAATTATCGGATATTTCCCTGTTTTGCGGAAAATAGCCCAAAAACCAGATAAGAACAGATACGGCAAGTATCCAGCCTGCCATTTTTCGTAAAAACATGGAGGCTTTTTCCCACATGTGTCGAAATATTGATGTTACAGTAGGCTTGCGATATGGCGGCAATTCTATGACAAATGGCGTTTCTTCATGTTTGAACAAAGTCATTCTGAATAATTTAGCCATAACCACTGCGACCAAAATTCCTGTCAGATATATTACAATAAACGCCGGCAGTGCCTTGTCGGGAAAAAATGCCGATATGAGCAAAACATATACGGGAAGGCGTGCAGTACACGAAAAAAAAGGATTTACAAGAATGGTAATCATACGGCTGCTTCGGCTTTCTATAGTTCGCGACGACAGAATTGCAGTAGTATTGCATCCAAATCCCATCAGCAGCGAAATAAACGACTTGCCGTTCAGTCCTATTTTACGCATTGCTCTGTCCGTTACAAATGCGGCGCGAGCCATATATCCCGAATCTTCCATAAACGAGATAAACAGATAAAGTATCAAAATCAGCGGGAAAAATACTATAACGCTTCCAATTCCTTTGATAATTCCCTTCACAAGCAGATCTTTCAAAATTCCATCGTCCATCAAGGTTGTAATCCACTCACCTAACGTATCTACGCCTGTTTCAAGCCAGCCCATGGGAAATTTTCCGAGCAGGAAAGTTGTGCAGAACATCACTCCCATAAAAAAAACAAAAATCAGGAATCCCCACCATTTACGGGCAACTATGTTATCAATAAATTTTGTTGTTGAGCTTGTTTCTCTGCTGTTCTCTTTTAAGGTTTTGCGCAGTGCGCCGGTAATAAATCCGTATTTTGCGTTGGTTATAGCAGTTTCCACATCTTCGCCGAGCAGTGTTTTTATTCGTTCGCTTTCTTTGCCGCTTATTCGAAAAACAGTATCGGCATTAGTCAAGCTGCTTATCACGCTTTCGGTTTCGTGATCGTTTTCCAGCAGTTTTATTGATAAAAACCGAGTAGAATAATGTTTACGGATATCCGTATTTTTTGCGATTTCTTCTTTTATTTTCGATATGGAATCTTCAATTTCCTTGCCGTGATTGATATGTATGTGTTTAGCCGTTTTGTGAATAGGCATGTCTTTTTCGTCGACAGGCGACACAAAATCAGCCGAAACATATTCTTCGTAAACTTTTGCTACTACATCAAAAAGTTCCCTTATTCCCTTGCCTGTGCGGGCAACGGTAGGCACGACAGGAATTCCTGTCATTTTCGACAGCGAAACATAATCAAGCGAATTGCCTTTTGCCAAAAACTCGTCGTACATGTTAAGCGCAATCACAATCCGTACATTCATATCAATTAATTGCGTTGTGAGATATAAATTGCGTTCGAGGTTTGAAGCATCCACGACGTTTATAATAACATCGGGCTTTTGTTCGGCTATATGCCTGCGCACAAAAATTTCTTCCGGCGTATAGGCGGTAAGCGAATATGTTCCGGGCAAATCAACAATATTAAACCTGTAATTTCCCTGCGTAAACGAGCTTGTTGTAGCATCAACCGTAACTCCGCCATAATTTCCAACGTGCTGGTGCCTTTTGGCTGCACAGTTAAACAGCGACGATTTTCCGCTATTGGGATTTCCTACAAGTGCAACGTTTATTGAGTTTGTTTTTTTTATCGTCAGATTCTGATTTTCGTTTTCTGTAATTATTCCGTGGAAATCAGCCTGCGCATGTTTTTCATCTGCGTTTTCGCCTGTTATGCGGACAACTTCAATCATAGCTGCTTCTCTGCGCCGCAACGAAACTTCGTAGCCCATCACCTTATATTTTACAGGATCTTTTAACGGAGCGTTTAATATAACTTCAACTTCCTGTCCGCGCACAAAACCCATTTCTGCAATGCGTTTACAAAAAGCATCATTACGGTTAAATCTTTCCAACAGGCTATATTTTTGGTTTTCAACATTTTTATGCTGATTTGCTTTAATGCTGCGCCCTACAACCCGGACGACTATGCATTTTTCACCTGTCGTTAACTCCGATAATCTCATTATTCAGTCAAATTTATACGCAAAGGTAATATTTTTTTACTGATTATTTAGAATGATTATAAATAATTTCAATAAAAAACAATTTCAGACGCAATGCAATATGGCGATACTGTTTCTAATGCTTTTATTTGCAATAAAATATTCGCACGTTCCAATATCGCTGACTTGGAATATGAAGCTAAAAACAAGCGGATTTGTAAAATATTATTTGTTTTGAGGTTTTGTTACGATGCCTGTACCCTTGCGTCCATCTATTTTTATTGTAAGATGACTGTCGAAATGAACCAGCCGCAGAAATTCCGTTTCGATTACAGGCTGCTGCAAATTTAAAAACTCTTCGTCGAAAAAACCGTCGCCGCACGGAGGATTTACGGTAAAATAACCTGCGCCGCACGAAGTCAGATTTTGGAAAAAGTGAGTTCCCTGACTTGGTCCTATCTGATAGTTTTGCAAGCTGCATTCCGTAATAACGCGCGCGTTACAGATATGCGACCACTTAACAGGAATGCCGAGCCACGGATCGCTGCTGCCCCAGCGTCCGGGACCGACGAGGACATAATATTTTTTATTTTTCACAAACTCGCTGTTTATTTTCTCTATTTCATCGGCAATCTGTCGTGTTTTAGCCGAATCAAACGAAGAACTTTTCACGTATAAAACATCGTGCACATCGCTTGAAATTCCATGTCCCAATGCAAGATTTGAAATCAGCAGCGAATTTTCATGCGAAAGAACGGTAAGATCTTCTCCAATCATTTCCTTTTGATCAACAATGGGACGTATCTGCAAAAGATACAAAGTAGCCTTGTCGCGACTGTTTGGGTGGATATTAACGGCAAACTCAATTTCTATCGGGCGTCCCATTTCTTTTTGACCTATTTCAAGAAGCGTTTTTAACGTTTCGGCAAGAGGAAACAAGTCGTGTTCGAGAATATTGGCAAACGAAATGATCTTTCGTCCCTGCGGATAATATCCCGGACGTATTATTTCGTTTTGATAATCGTAGGTTGATGCTATGAAATTCAAAGCTCCGTCCTTATCGGCATCTTCAATGGTAAGTTTCAAAAGATTAAATGAATCGTTTGCCGAAAATTCCACAGGCATACTGCTCAGGTCAAGAGCAAAAAATGTTGACTGCGTATCGCGTAAAGCAAATTTTACGGAACTCATTTGCAAAATATTGCGTGGATAAACAGGCGAAAATCTTATGGTATTGCCTCCGTCAACAATATATTTTCCAAGACCCAAAGCAATATTTACTATTCCTTCGTCGGGTTTTTCGTTGCCTATGGGATAAAAATTCAGAGAACGGGCAACGCCGCTTATCAGAGGATACAAATGCCTGTCGAATTTCACGCCGACAACTTCCTGAAGCACTATTGCCATTTTTTCCTGATCGATAATATTGCTTGTTGCCGTCATGTATGTTTTACTTTCTTTGAAAAATACCGAAGCATACACTCCTTTTATTGCATCGCCTACAATGCGAAGCATGTCGTTTTTATTGCCGAGATTTGGCAGCATGTAAGTTGAATATACGCCTGCGAAAGGTTGATAGTATGCATCTTCCAGAAGGCTTGACGAACGAACCGCAACAGGACGTTTTATTACATTCAGAAATGCCGTTATGTCATCAAACAGGCGTTCGGGCAGTTTTGCCCTTATAAAATTTTCAAATATTACCACGTCGGGAATATCGCTAAGCGCAATACCGTACAGGTTGTTGCTTTCCATAAACTCATCGAAAATATCGGTACACAAAACGACTGTTTTTGGAATATTTACCGAAAAATTCTCCTTATACAGTTCGGGATAGCGTTTAATCATTGCGCCGATAAAAGCCAGCCCTCGACCTTTTCCGCCCAGCGAGCCATCGCCTATGCGCGCAAAATTGCTGTATTCATCAAATCGGTCGCGTTGATAAATTGCCACAATTCCCGAGTTTTTCATAAGCCTGTACCGAACTATCACGTCAAAGATAAACTGACGCGCCTCGTTAATGTCCGTATATACGCTTACGTCTACAGGACGCAACAGTTCTGCGGGAGGAAACATTGCGCGCGAATAGAAAAACCGCGAAAAATGGTTTTGCGACAAATGATATTTCAACGAATTTTCGGGAATCAGAAATATCTTGTTCTGCAAGTCTTTCAAATCCTTGATACGCATTATTTCCTGCCTGGTATCGGGATCCAGTATTACAAAATCGCCGAACCCGAATCGTTCCATTACAGTTTTTTTCAAATCCTGAGGATAGCTTTTGGAATTTTTATCAATAAACGAAGCATTTATCTTTTGCGCATATTTTGCGTTTGCGCTTTCCGACGATTCTATTATGATTGGCGCTGTTATTCCGCTTTTTTCGCGTACATATTTTCCAAACCGGTAGCCTGCAACGAGGTCTTTTTTACCATTGTTTGAAAAACTCATGTCAGAAATTATTCCGAGAATGTTATTGCTGTATTCATCGTATAGTTGCACGGCTTCTTCGTATGTACGCGCAAGCAGAATCTTTGGACGACCGCGCATGCGCAGCGTTTGCTGATGCGCATTCAGCGCTTCCTTTGCAAACTGTTTGCTTTGCTCAAGCACAAACTTATACAGATGCGACAGAGCCGATGAATAAAATCGAATGGAATCTTCAACCAGTAAAATTATTTGCACGCCGACGCTTGCCGTATCGTATGGAGCATTCATTTTGTCCTCGATCAGCTTGATGATGGCAAGCAGCAATTCCGAATTTCCAAGCCAGCTGAATATATAATCAATAGCGCTTAAATCTTCGTTTGCAATACGTTTCGACACTTCTTTTGAAAACGGCGTCAACACAACGATAGGAATTGAAGGATGCTGCCGCTTTATGTCTTTTGCCGTGCTGAAAATATCGGAATCAACCAGATTGGGCATGAAAATTATAAGTTCAAAAGAGCGTTCCGACAGTTCTTTCAAGGCATCTTCTTCGGTCGAAACTTCGGTGAATCGCGGCGGATAACGTAAACTCAAAGCCGTATATTCATTAAAAATCTGCTCATCAACGCGACCGTCATCTTCGAGCATGAAAGCATCATATTTGGAAGCAATAAGCAATACGTTGAAAATACGTTTGTTCATTAAATCTGCAAACGAAGTGTCTTTGAAAGCAACTTTTTTGAAATCGTATGTTCCGCTCATTGATTTTAATTTTAGAATATCTATTTTCGTACAAATTTATATAATTTTTCCGAAATAATCAGTAATCCGAATTAAGAATTACAGAAACAGAACCATCGTATATCATCCCATGAGACTCAATGTTGAAAATATTATCAGAGAAGTAAAAATATGTCAGACCTTATATAAATACATAGCCTGCTTTTTCAAATAAACAACTCAACCAATAAGCAAATCAACAAAAATTTTATTAATTTTGTACTGTAAATAAAATAATGAACCATGTATAAATTTCTTCGTTTGATACTGTTTATGTTTAATCCCGAAAGGATTCATAATATGACTGTTGGCTTATTGAAGCTGATAAAGTATATTCCTTTTTGCAGTTCGTTACTGCGTTTGAATTATACGATAAAATCTTCGGAACTGGAGCGCAAGGTTATAGGACTGAAATTTAAAAATCCGATTGGCATTGCTGCAGGATTTGATAAAAATGCCGAAATTTACAACGAATTAGCCGATTTTGGATTTGGATTTATAGAAATAGGAACCGTTACGCGAAATGCTCAAAAAGGGAATGCAAAACCGCGATTATTCAGGCTTTTTAAAGACAGGGCGCTTGTCAACCGTATGGGATTCAACAATGTCGGAGTAGATAAAATTATCGAAAATTTACAGAAAAAACGCAGAAACGGCTTGATTATCGGCGGAAATATCGGTAAAAATACAGATATTGACAACGAAAATGCGTCGGTCGAATATGAAAAAACACTGTCGCGGCTCTATAATTATGCAGATTACTTTGTCATAAATGTCAGTTGTCCGAATATTGACGGTTTGCAAAGCTTGCAAACAGCCGAATATCTTGAAAAACTTCTTGGACAGCTTACCGAATTTCGCAGATATAGAGATACTTATAAGCCAATGCTTATAAAAATTTCTCCTGATTTGAGTTTTGAACAGATTGATGAAATGCTTGATGTCATACGCACAATCGGTATAGACGGAATTGTGGCTACAAATACAACAACATCCCGCAGCGATTTGAAAACAGGCGCAAAAGAAATAGAGCGAACAGGCAATGGAGGCTTAAGCGGCTCTCCGCTGACGCAGCGCTCGCTGGAAATTATTTCGTATATCAGTAAAAAAACCGACGGCGATTTGCCGATTATAGGCGTAGGCGGAATTATGTCCGAAGATGACGCCATAAACATGCTGAATGCAGGCGCCCGGCTGGTGCAGATTTACACGGGTTTCATATATAACGGGCCGAAATTTGCAAAACGGATAAATGAACGGATATTGAAAGAATATCAAACAGAAAGACAAAAACAAAATCCACTTTGAAAATGAAGCAGTATTTAAATCTGTTCATATCCTTTTTTAAGATAGGAGCATTTACGCTTGGCGGCGGATATGTTATGATTCCGCTTATTGAGAAAGAAGTTGTAAGCAAACGCAAATGGATAAACAGTGAAGAATTTGTGGAAATGCTTACGCTTGCACAATCGGTACCGGGTCCTGTTGCAATAAATACCGCTGTTTTTATCGGATATAAAATTAAAGGAATGAAAGGTATGCTGGCAACCGTTCTGGGAACTGTAATACCTTCGTTTGTAATTATTTTACTCATAGCAGTATTTTTTACCGAATTTGAAAACAGCAAAGCGGTTGAACGGATTTTTTGCGGAATACGTCCTGCCGTTGTTGCGCTGATTGCTGTGCCGGTTATAAACATACTGAAACACAGCGGTTTCAAAATCCATATAATTGCTATTGCTGCAGCTTCGGCAATTTCGGTATGGCTATTGGGAATTTCGCCTGTGATAGTGATAATAGTGTCGGGATTATGTGCAATTGTGTATAATACATTTATTTCAAAGCAATGTTAGGCATTTTAATTCAATTATTTGTAACTTTTTTCAAAATAGGATTATTCGGCTTTGGAGGCGGCTATGCAATGTTGTCGATGATTCAGTACGAAGTTGTTGAAGCTCATCAATGGCTTACAGTCAAAGAATTTACCGATATTGTCGCCATTTCGCAATCAACTCCCGGTCCCATTGCCATAAACAGCGCAACTTATATAGGATATACGGCTACCGGCGGAAGTATTTCAGGCTCAATAATTGCAACGTTTGCCGTTTGTTTGCCTTCAACGGTTATTATGCTGATTGTGTGTAAGTTTTTTCTTGCTTTCAGAAAAAACAGATATTTTTTCGCAGCTCTGAAAGGAATGATGCCTGCAACTACAGGTCTTATTGCCGCTGCCGCATTAATGCTGATGAACAGCCATAATTTTGTTGATTATAAAAGCGTTGCAATATGCATAGCAGCTTTTATTCTGGCTTATTTTTTAAAAATCGGAATTATCAAGATAATATTTCTTGCCGGCATTTTCGGATATGTTCTGTTTTAAAACAGTTCTGTACTGTCGGTATCTGATAACTGTTTGACTTATTTACTGATATTACGCACAATCGGTCAGAGTCACACAGTCTTGAAAGGCAATGCGGCTTTAGCTGTACTGCGTAACATGAGTAAATCATTAAATTTTAATTCGTTAAATCCTTAAATTTTTTCGCAATATTTTCGGGTATGGCTTTTTTGTTCACCATTATTGCAACAGTTTTCAAGCGCACAAAGGCTTCGGACATGTTCAGAAACCCGCCGCACGAATTGCGTTTTGTTCCCCAGCTGTTTTTTATCACATAATACTTTTTGCCGCCGGCATCGACAGATGTTCCTACGAGATGCATCAAGTGATCGTCGGTAGTTTCGTGGCTGTCGAATGTCTTCTGGCGCAAGTCGTCGTCAACGCTGCATTCCTCGCGCATTTCCGAAAACAGGTTTTCGACGTCTTCGACAGGCGCAATGGCAACGCAGTTTTTGTGCGAAAATCCCTTCTCGCTTACATCGCCGTCCCATACCAGCGTGTAGCCGTTTTCGAGAGCATTGTCGATTACGCTCATCAATTCGTCGATTGGAAGATTGTAATACAAATCGTTTGACCAGTTATCCGGAATTTCAAGAATTACCTTTTCGTAAAAAGGATAACATTCGTATGATGTCAATTCGACATAATCGTCAACATTTATAAGCGACCCGGCAAATTCGACCGGAGTATATGCTTTTTCGCCGTATTCAAAAGTTTGCGGAGGAATGCCCAAATGCGCATCAAGAAACTGCCTGTAGCCATCGAGCGCGTTTTCAGGTACTGTTTTTTCTTTCAAAACCGCCTGCAGGTATCCGTTCAGATCTTTTGCCATCTTACTGTGATTGTGAATGCTGTCGCCTTCCGGGATTCCGCTGTAAACCGCTTCTGGAACAATTCCGTAATTGCGTATAACGTTAATGACATCGTGAGCCTGCCCGCCCTGACCCGATGCCGAATTTCCGTGACGGCGGATTTTTTTTACCGCCTTTGAGATGTACGACCAGTAAACCGGAAACATTTCGGACAGGTCGTATTCGCCTTTGCCTTCGCGCAGCAGTTCGGATTCTAAAAACGAAACCGTTGCAAAGCTCCAGCACGTTCCGGATTTCGACTGATTTTTTACGCCTGTTACAGGTAATATTTTTTCACCGGAAAAAGCGTAAACGCTCGGCAATTCCTGCTTTTTACCGTCGGTTGCTTTCTGTTTGCAGCCGCTGAACGACAGAACCGAAAAGATACAGCATACTGTCGCAACATATTTTAATGTGCATTGATGTTTCATGATTTTTTATTTGTTAGTGCTTGTTATTATTTTATAATCTGTACAAAGATAATGTATTTTTTACATTAAATATTATATGGAACAGATTATAATATGCTTAAAATTTGAATCATCATTGCGAATCGCTTGCGGTGAAGCAATCCAATTTATAGATTGCTTCGTCGTTACACTCCTCTTTTCTCTTCTTTTGTCTTGATACAAAAGAAGCAAAAAATCAAGGCTTATACTTCTCGGCGACCCGCTAACATCTCGACGGCTAACGGAATTAATGTCTCGCTACGCTTGACGGAATTCCGTTTTAACGCCATCTTCGCCGAGCGGGTTCCCCGCCTGCGAAGTCTATGCCACTTTTATTTTCTAATCAACTTTTGTGCTTGCATGTCAGTAAATTTTTCAAATAGTCAACATGCAGAAAAATTAATAGAACGTTGAGCAGGCGGCGTTCCCGCAGGTCACAGTTGTAAATCGGAGTTGGCGTATAGCGTCGGCTGCTCTTGACCTTTTGCTCACGCTGTTTTTATTTTTTATTGGTGTTCGCGAGCTTCGCTTACGCTTCGGTTGGTTAATTTGCGTCAAGGCAAAAGTAACAGCAAAAATATATTTATTATCTTTTTTCTCTGAAAAATATACTTTTTTCATACAGCCTTATTTACAACTACTTAACGAAACCATCACTTACTACCGTATGTAGCCATCAACTACTACCGTATGTAAGCATCAACTACTACCGTATGTAGTCATCACTTACTACCGTATGTAAGCATCACTTACTACCGTATGTAGCTACCACTTACATACGTATGCAGTTATCGCCTGCATCCGTATGCAGTTTTACTCGCCCTTTTCGAAGCGGACTGTTTCTATCGCCTTGCGAAGTTCGGGCGAGGGCGTAAACAGCACTCTAACGCCCGTAATCATTGATGTATTGAAGTCTGCGGCGCTTGCAACGCCCTCGCTTGAAAACGAGATGCGAAGCGTGCCGAGCTCACCAAGACTGACGCTTTTGCCCATGAGCAGATACTTGGGCACGGTATCTATAAGGCAGTCTATCACGTTTGCTACATCGCCGCGAGCAAGCGACGACAAGCCTACAATGTCTGCCGCAATTTCCTTTTGCGACACCTTGCCTTCGTTTACAGGCGCTGCATAAAGCTTTGATGCTGCCTGCGGGTTTTGCGGATTCCTCCGCTCTGTCAGTTTGTACTTCATAATTGTACTCCTTTTTTTAATTGTTAATTTTATACATTAATTTTATTCATTCCCTGCACA